>CAMAVI010000003.1 GCA_945861625.1 Candidatus Sulfopaludibacter sp. SbA3 | reverse complement strand
CTTTTTGCTTGTACGGATCGCCTGGACGGCATGCTGGGCGGTGTGGACTGAATTCACCGCGTCCCGTAAACTCCGTTTTGAATTTCCGGACTCTCCCGGTGCATTTCAGGCAGGCTCAAGTTTTTGGACTTCTGCCACAGACTGTTAGGATTGGAGTGAAGATGCGCCTAAAGCCATGGCAACTTGCTGGAGCAGCGATCCTGCTCTGTGTGGCCATGGTGGCCGCGGTGCGCTGGGTGCGGGTTTCGCGACGCTACGACGCCTCGCACTTGCTGGCAACGCTGCCTTTCGATGGGGCAACTCTGCTTTACCTGGACACCGGACTGCTTCGCGCCAGCGGCATACTGGATCTGCTCGCGGGTTCCAAAGCGGCCGAGGAATCCGATTACCGGAAGTTCGTCGAACAGACCGGATTTGATTACCGCACGGACTTGGACGCGGTGGCCGCCGCCTTTGTCAACGACAGCGTCTACATTACGCTGCGCGGGCGGTTTCAGTGGAAGCAACTGACTGGCTACGCGGAAGCCCAGGGCGGCGAGTGCCATTACTCGGTATGCACGATGCGGGGAAGCAGCCCGGAGCGCAACATTTCCTTCTTTCCTTTGACCAACACCGTACTAGCCGTGGCCGTCTCGCCGCGGCCGCGCGCCGTCATGGACATCACTCCGGACAATCGAAAGTTGTCGGCGGTCGTGCCGGCCGAGCCGGTGTGGATGTCGTTTCCCCCCTCCGCGTTCGGAAATGTGAATACGTTTCCGGCTGGTACCCGCTCCTTCATCAGCCCCCTGGCCTCGGCGCGCCGGGTGACTTTCGCGGCCGGACCCAAGGGTGACCGATTGGAGCTTCGCGTGGAAGTCGCTTGCCCAACCAACGCGGCGGCAGAGGAACTCGCGAGACAATTGGAGGGAACTACGGATCTTCTAAAAAAAATGATCCAACGGGATCATATGACGCCGAATCCGAACGATCTGAGCGGCCTCCTGGTAGCAGGCATATTTCAATACAAACAAGACCTGGTGATTGGCTCCTGGCCGGTGGAACGCGGTTTTGTCGAGGCGCTGGCCGCGGGCCAGATCCAGTAGGGCAGCCTACTTAATAACATGGAATCACGAGTCCTTGCATTCGTATTAGCCGGCGGAAAAGGCACTCGCTTATTTCCGCTCACGAAGGAACGCGCTAAGCCCGCCGTGCCCTTCGGCGGACGCTACCGCATCATTGACTTCGTGCTCAGCAACCTATTGAATTCGGGGATCTACTCGTCCTACGTGCTGATCCAATTCAAGAGCCAGTCTCTGCTGCAGCATCTGCGCGATGGCTGGGAAGTCAGCGGCCTGCTGAAGCAGCACTTTATTATTCCCGTCCCCGCGCAAATGCGTTCGGGCGGCGAACAGTGGTATCGCGGCACCGCCGACGCGATTTACCAGAACATCAATCTCATCGAGCAGGCCGACCCTCATTATGTGGTGATCTTCGGGGCCGATCACATTTACAGAATGAATATTCGCGCCATGCTGGAGTTCCACAAGGAACGGCGCTCTCAGGCGACGGTAGCGGCGATTCCCGTGGCGCGCGAGCTGGCCACGGAATTCGGGGTCATTGAAGCAAATGAAGACGGCTTGATCGCTGGGTTCCATGAGAAGAAAGCCGATGCCCCTACGCTACCGGGGGATCCTACCCGCGTCTACGCGTCGATGGGCAACTATGTTTTCTCCACCGATCTGCTGCTGCGCGAACTGTACGCCGACGCGGAAAATCCCAACAGTTCCCACGATTTTGGCGGCGACATTTTGCCGGGCCTCATCGGCCGCGCCAAGATGTTCGCGTACGATTTTCAGACCAACCGGATTCCGGGCGATCCCGCCTCTCAGGAACCTTACTGGCGCGACGTCGGAACCATTGACGCGTATTACGCGGCCAGCATGGATTTGCGCTCGCCAACACCCGCGTTGAACTTGTACAACCGCCAATGGCCTCTGCGCACGGCAGGCTACTCGGACGCCCCGGCGAAATTTATCTTCGATGAGGCGGGCCAGGAGGGCCAGGCCACGGATTCGATTATCTCCGGCGGCTCGATCCTGATCGGAGGCGCGGTGCGCAATTCCGTCATCGGCCGCGGTGTGCGGGTGCTGTCCAATGCGCGGGTGGAAGATTCCATCCTCTTCGACAATTGTGTCATCGGTAAGGGCGCGCGCGTCCGGCGGGCGATCCTGGATAAGAACGTGCGGGTCCCCGATGGCGCATCCATCGGCTATGACCCCGAGCAGGACCGGCTGCTGTACCACGTGACGGAGAGTGGCATCGTCGTCGTGGAGGGTCACCGCTCGACGGTGGATGTGGCGACCATGTCGCTCTAGTACGCGGCCTTTTCGCGCCGCTCACATGGCTCGGCTCAATTTCACGCTTGTTTTGCGCGGCTTGGTAGGGATACAATAACGAAGTCAGCCGTTGGCTCTCCCCCGCCAAATGCATTAAATCCCGAAAAGGGCGCGTAGCTCAACTGGCAGAGCAACTGACTCTTAATCAGTAGGTTGTAGGTTCGATTCCTACCGCGCTCACCACTCACAATAAAGGACTTAGCCAGAAAGTCCAGACTTTCAAAATGTCCAGCAAGACAATTGATACAGGTCTAATACAGGTAGAGGCTAAAGGAAATTATCTTCCGGCTAGAGCGCACTAGCAGAAATCACCAACGGGCCGTGTGCCTTGTTCAGGCTGTGGTTTTGGGGATGGCTTGGATTCGTTGCTTCAGGGCGCGCCCCTTCGTAGGATGGAGGCGGGCATACTGACCGGCAAGAGAGGCCGCGCGCCGGAGGGCTGGCGAATCGCCGGGGGCCGTCTTCGCAGCGATCTCACACTGATGAACTAACGCTCGTATCTTGCTCTTGGTGGCGCGGCCCAGTCCAGCAGAGTCTTTCCCGACGACGAGCCCCGTCACTTCCATGCGTTCGCCCGCATACGCGATGTTGTGCTTCTTGCGTTTGAACCGAAGTCCATGGCGCTTCAGCATTGAGGCCATGAGGCTGATCGCCGCACCAAGTTCCTCCGGCGTCTTGTCGGTGGTTGAGGAGATGGTCATATCGTCGATGTAGCGCGTATACGCAAATCCCATCGCCCGTAGCCTCTCCACCAGCCCCGGCTCCAATCCCCAGAAGACCAGATTCGCTAGGTAGCTGCTCGTCTTTGCACCTTGGGGCAACTGGCCCTGTCGAGTTGTAAGGCGAGTCAGTGTCCGCGCAATATCGGGCGGGAAATGAAACACCTGTCGCCATATATCGAGAACAACATGGTCCGTTGTCGAGGGGAAGAAGCCTGCCACGTCCTCGTTCACCATGACGCGCGCGCCTGCGTGAATCTTAGCGTTGCGCACGTAATCCCTGGGGTTCTCCGGGTCTGCGAGTCCACCCATGAGGTAGGAAGGATAACCTGCCTTCTTCAGGATCATGCATTGGATGCGAGCCTGCATCCCTTTTAGTGGTGGCTTGGCGTCGTAGCAGATCCGAGGAGAGCCGTCCTTTTTGACCTCTACGACTTCGCGGTACAGCGCGTCAGCTGCCAACTCAACCCGCGTCAATTCATCAATGGAACACCGAAGCATGCGAGCAAGGGTGAGGCGGCTGCGAATCGGCGGCAAAAGGTATTGTGGGCATTCAGGCATGCTGCTTGGCATTGAGAAGCTTGAATGCGATTCCAGCAAGCTTGTCTCGCACGTCCTCGGGCACGCCCTTTAGCTCGCCCGGCTCTGCGGCAAGGAACGTAAGCAAGCTCATAGGAATACCCAACGCTTCGGCAATCTTTTGTGCCATCGATATTGGAAGATCGCGTTCCCCCTTCTCGATGAGTGAAATGTAAGAGGGCGAAATCTTGACCTTCTTGGCAAGGTCCTCTTGAGAGAGGCCCTGATTGGTCCGGCAAAGTTTGATTGATCGCCCCAATGTTTCCCTAGTCATCTTTATTCCTGACGTTGAAAGTAGTCTGCTGCATCATCCACAGTGGCTTTTGACCAACTCAGCGATGACGGCTGCAAGTTGCAGGCCATCCCTGATTAGAGCCATTACTCCGGCCCGATCATCCACCACCGCTTCACACTGCTCTAGCCGTTTAACAACGTTGTCGAACAGCGCGAACAGCGCGATCATGCTGGGTTCAAGGTTACTAGTCAACTGCGCTCGAACCTCTATGAGGTCCTTCGCACAGCTTTTGAGATGAGAGATTGTTGTTTTTCTCATGCGGAAAAACGCCCTCCTTAGAGCGTTCAGTCCCTTAAACGCAGCAGAGGAGGAATGGCATAACCTTGACCCGCAGACTACATCCAAAATACGCGAAGCAGTCCCGTTGCCAATTGCGCAACAGGAAACATACGACGTTTTCCGGCCACCGACAATCCAGTAACTGGCAAGCCGCTGTCGCGCGCCGCCGTCACCTTCCTATCGCCGCCGAAAGGTCCCATCACTGGAACCATCCCTCAAAAACCAAGGGATCGTGTTGGACACCTCTACTACTCGACAACAACCTATTAAGTTCTCAAAGAGCCTGTAGGCGATCCGCCTACCCAAGGACAGAGTACACCCAGAATATTTCGGTGTCAAGAAAAATGACTGACGGTCAAGTACCATTCGAGGGACTCTACCCGTTCCCTGTCAAGGGCGGAGTAAAATTAGACCGCTGGGGCGGAGAGAAAGTAGACCACTTCACAGGTGGGAGAGGCCGTGGTTTGAAGGATTTCCGGAGGCACGCGCCGCACCGCGTCTGCCCTCACGCGCGGGGGCATCTGGTGAGCGAGTTTGTCGCGGTCGATCAACCAGTCCGGCTGCGGATACGAACCTACAACGGAAGTGGGCAGCAGCAAAGTGCTCTTGAGTTTGGCGCATGCGGCTGTGGCTTATTTGGCGCGGCCCGCGAAGCCTATTGCCAGAAGTTGAATCTTCACGATCCCTCCCGCGCCGGCAAGATAAAGGGTTCTCTTATCAGGCCCACCAAAGGCAATTCCCTGACATCTCCCACCATTGCACGACACCGGAATGACCCCCAGCGGCTTTCCTCCGGAGCTAAACACCTCGACGCCCAGTTCGGTCAGACCGTAAAGCCTGCCTTGGCTATCGATGGTGAGCCCGTCGGCTCCCGTGACAATTCCTGGGATTCCATTGGATGTTTTGCTCCGGCCTTGGTAGACGGCGAGATTCCGGCGGTTGCGAACGGTTCCATCCGGTCGAATATCGAAAGCGAGAAGATAGATGCCGTTGGTGTTGTTGATGTACAAGATTCGCTCGTCGCGGCTCAAGGTCACGCCATTGGGGCGTTCGATCCCCTCGGCGATTCGAATTGGGTTACCGCCCGCGGGAATGTAATAGACAGCAGGGGGCAATCGAGAGGCCAATGCGTTCGCGCCATGAGTACGCTCCAAGGCCGCGCGCTGATCGCCATTTAACCCTGGGTCCGTAACATACACTCCGCCTTTTTTATCGGCGATTAGGTCGTTCGGACGGTTGAACGGAACACCGTTGTAGGTTTCCGCGAGAATCGCTCTCCGCGCGGACGGGTCGATGACCGCAACTCCGGTGTGGCCGTCTTCCGATCTTGCTTGGATGAGCCGCCCGGTTGAATCGAGAGACAATCCCAGGCCGCCGTACGTCTTTTCCAGAAAAGTCGAAAGAGTTCCGTCTTTCCCGAGTCTTAGCACCCGACTGGCATTCGGCTCAGTGAATAGAACGCTGCCATCCGGCAAACCTATGGGATCGTCTGCTCCCGCAAGCCCGTTCTTGATAACCACTATCGGTGTCCCGGCCTTCACGATCCCTGGGATATCCCGCGCTACTGTTTGGTTGGGCGGAGCCTGTGCCCAAACCATCGGGGCTACTGCGACGAGCAACCATGTGAGCCACTGGCCGTTCAAGCGCATTTTGTCAGTCATCCTTTATGTGCCGCAAACATTCGATCCTAGCATGCAGGCCTGGTAGAGTTCGGGCCAAGATTCCGGACCAGCACGCCATAGGCGGAAGGCCGGGGTGGACCCCTGAACAATTGCGAAGCCCGCGGACCTCTACATCCGTATGTTGTAGGTTCGATTCCTACCGCGTTCACCACTCAAGATGAGACCACCTGCGTCTCCGCCTGCAACTTATGCTATAGATTGTGGACGATATGAGAACTGCTTTTGCGATGCTGGTCACCCTGGCCCTGCCCCTCGCCGCTCAGTGGAACTATCCAACGGCGGGAGTCCCACGCACCAAAGACGGCAAACCCAATATGTCGGCGCCGGCGCCGCGCCTCCCCGATGGCAAGCCCGACTTCTCCGGAACCTGGGACGTAGAGCATAACAAGCCGTGCCCTCCAGAGGGATGCAACGATTTCTTCGTTCCCTGGGAGTTCACCAACATCGCCTGGAAATTGGAAGGCGGTCTTCCTTATCAGCCCTGGGCGCGCGATCTGGCCAAGTCGCGGTCCGCGAATCAGCGCAAAGACGATCCGCTTTCGCACTGCCTGCCTGTCGGCCTGGTGGAAATGCAGACTATCCCGATGTTTCGCAAGATCGTGCAGGTACCCGGGCTCATGGTGATCCTGAACGAATACAACACCAGCTACCGGCAGATTTTTACCGACGGGCGTCCGAAACCGGAGGATCCGCAACCGTCCTGGACCGGCTACTCGACGGCAAAATGGGATGGCGACACGCTGGTGATCGAAACCAGCGGCTTCCGCGATGGAGTCTGGCTGGATACCGGCGGCGATCCCATCACCGACGCGGCGAAAATCACGGAGCGCATCCGGCGTGTCAATTTCGGAAAGATTGAGCTGGATCTCACCGTGAACGACCCCAAGGCTTACACGAAGCCCTGGACTGTCAAGATGAACCAGATCCTCCAGCTCGACACCGACCTGATCGACTACATCTGCCTGGAAAACGAGAAAGACATACCCCATTACGTGTGACCGCTCGCGAACGAAAAGAAGTAATTCTGTATGATCCCGCTGCTCTTCGCTCTAACTGCCGCCGCAGCTTGTAACGTGGGCCTCATGGGTTCCGCCAAACCCATTCCCTGCATCCGCGAAACCGCCGCGAACAAACCGGTGATCGCCGTGATCGGCGGCCTGGACGGCAGTGGCGCCAATGCCGAGCTTATCCGCAAGGAGATCGCCTCCGCGAAGGGCCGCTACTCGCTGCTGGCGGTTCCCCTCGCGAATCCGGAAAGAGCCGCGCTCCAGTTCCCGCCACAAGGCGAGGGCTACGCGAAAAATACGGAGTCACATTACATTTGGCGCTGGCTGGGAGCCCACGCGCCGGATCAAGTCATCATTGTCGGTGCCGATCCGGCGCATCTCGCGGAAGCGCTTTCGTCGAACAAGGTAGCGGGAGTGGGTGCAATTCCGGCGCGCGTCGTCGAAGCCAAGACTGGTTTTCTAAAGGACCTCGACGTTAAACCATCGGAAGCGCATGAGGAGATCTCGCGCCGCCTGGCACGCACGCCGCAGGAAGTCGCCCGGCAGCTTGCCGTGCCCTATGGCCACGATCTGAAAGAGCCCGTCTATATTCCCGCCGTCGCGCTGATCGGCCGCCTCCGCATGGGCGCTGTAGAAGACGTGGAACGCATCGTGGCGCCTTACTACAACAAGCAAGTCAACAGTCTCGACAAACCCACGTCGAGCCATCTCTCCGGCCACCTGATCTTTGCGGAACTCGCCGAGCGCACTAAGAAGCCGCGCTACGTCGAACTGGTACGCGCCGCCGCTGACCTGGCTTTCGAGGCCAACGGAACGCCCAAGGAAGCCATGCCCCTGCACAACGAAATGAGCGACTCGGTGTTCATGGGCACGCCGATTCTCGCCGCCGCCGGCAAGCTCACGGGCGAGCAGAAATATTTCGACATGGCCCTGCGCCATTTCCGCTTCATGCAGAAGCTCGGCCTGCGCACGGACGGCATCTACCGTCACTCGCCGCTCGATGAAGCCGCCTGGGGACGCGGCAACGCATTCCCCGCCCTGGGCCTGGCGTGGACGCTCGAATATATGCCGGCGAATGCCGAGCTGCTGACGGCGTATAAGAACCTGATGGAAAACCTGGCTCGTTACCAGGATGCAGACGGCATGTGGCGCGAAGTGATCGACCTGCCCGGTTCCTATCAGGAACTGTCCGCGACTTCCATGATCGCGGTCGCGATGAACAAAGGGATTCGCCACGGCTGGCTCCCCGCCGGAAAGTACAAGCCGATCGTCGCGCGCGCCTGGAACGCCGTGAAGGCCCGCGTTGCGTCTGACGGTCAGTTGATCGATGTGTGCACGTCCACGGGCAAGCAGAAAAACCTGCAAGCGTACCTGGACCGCACTGCGATTCTCGGTCTCGACCCCAGAGGCGGCGCGATGGCGTTGCTGATCGCAACCGAGCTGTCACAATAACGGTTATGTTGGCGGAACAGGAACTCGTCGCTTTCGTGGGCACTCAGGACCCGCTCCAGGCCAGAGCGTTCTATCGCGATACCCTCCGCCTGAAACTGACGAGCGAAAACAATTTCGCACTGGTTTTCGATTGTCACGGCGTGATACTTCGCGTCACCACAGAATTTGCTTGCAAATTCCCCTTTTCTTCGCCTAAGATAGGGCATGGCTCTCACCAAACGCCAGAAAGAATTCCTGGACTTCCTCTCCGGCTTCCTGGAGAAGCACGGCTACAGCCCCAGTTACGAGGAGATCGCCGAAGGCCTGGGCCTTGCGTCCCTTGCCACGGTCCACAAGCATATTCAGTCGCTGCAGTCCAAACAGTATCTGACCCGTGGCTTCAACCAGAGCCGGTCGCTGGAGATCGCTCCAAAATACTATGACGAGCAGCGCCAGCACCGCCAGATGCCTGCCGCGGCGCGGGTGGAGGTTCCTCTCCTTGGCCGCATCGCCGCCGGACAACCAGTAGAAGCCATCGCAGGGGAAGACACGCTAAATTTCGCCGATTTCGCGGGGGACCCCGGGACCTTTGCTCTCAAAGTCCGCGGCGATTCAATGATCGAAGACCACATCTGCGACGGCGACTACGTCCTGATTGAGAAGGCCACCGGCGCGCGCAACGGGGATATTGTCGTCGCCCTTGTCGACGGCGTGGAGACCACCCTCAAGCGCTTCTACGACGAGCCGGGCGATCAGGTGCGCCTGCAACCCGCCAACGCGGCGATGCAGCCCATTTACGTGCCGAAGTCGTCGGTCGCAATCCAGGGTAAATTGCTGGCGGTATTGCGAAAGTATTAGCTTAGACAGCGATGCCTATTCGCCACAAAATATAGGCGATCGCCTGGCGGAAATAGAGCCACTGCTGATGCCGGTCGTCCTTCGGTTCCGTCGGCCTGGGTGACCCATGGACGCGAATTCCCTGCGCCTCCAGCATTTTCTTCACGCGATAGATGTGGTATCCATCGCTAACCACAATACAAGAATGGAGATTGAGCCGCCTCATGATCTCCAAAGCCCCCACCGTACTTTCCACCGTGCTGCTGCCTTGCGTCTCCGTGAGAACCGCTTCCGACGGAACACCATGGCTGCTCAGATACGCCCGTCCGACCTCGCCTTCGGTGAAAGTCGGGTCGCCGCCCGCGCCGCCCGTGGTCAGGATCCGTGGCGCCCACTTCTGGTGATAGAGAAACAGAGCGTGATTCAAGCGAGCCTCCAACACCGGCGAAGGTCTGCCGCGATACTCGGCCGCGCCCAGAACGAGGATCACATCGGACGGCTGAACTTCATCCACGGTGGATTGCAGACGGATCGCGTCCGCGATGGCCGCCAGCTTCCGGTAGGAGACCGCGGGGACCACGATCAGAAGCGCGGCAATAGCGATCCAAATCAAACGGCGTGTCATGTGCGTTATGCTGGGCGTTCAGAATCCCATCAGAAACCCAGGCGATCAGAATTATTGTAGTGGACTCTCTCAGCGACCAGAACCCGCTCTTAAAACAAATCCGGCGCGCCGTGTCCCGGGGCACCCTGACCGAGGACGGCTATGCCGTGGCGGAAGGCCTCCATCTGCTCGAAGAAGCCCGTGCGGCGGGGCGGGAAATCGGCGCGATTCTGGTGGCGGAGTCGGCGGCCTCACGGTATCCCGAGGCCCGCGTCATCAGTGACAAAGCTTTCCGCGAGATTGCCTCCACCGAAACGCCGCAAGGCGTGGTCGCGCTGGTCCGCCCGCTCGAATGGTCTCTTCAAGACATGTTGGCTGTGGATCACAGCGGAAAGGATGCCCTGCTGGTGGTGGTGGACGGAATCCAGGACCCCGGCAACGCGGGAGCGGTCCTGCGCGCCGCCGAGGCCTTCGGCGCCAGCGGCGTGGTCTTCCTGAAAGGCACGGTCAACCCGTACAATCCCAAGTGCCTGCGTGGATCGGCCGGTTCGGCATTCCGCGTCCCTCTGGTGGCTGGACTGGACGCGCGGGAGTTCCTCGAACGCGTTTCCCTGCCCCTCTACGCCGCGATGCCGCGCGCAAAGAGGCTTGCGAATGAGGCAGACCTCAAAGCGCCGTGCGCCCTGGTCATTGGGAGTGAAGGACGCGGCGTCAGTCCGGAAATTCAGGCGCGGGCCGAGGGCGTGCGCATCCCGACATCCGGCGTGGAATCCCTGAACGCCGCCGTAGCCGCCGGAATCCTGCTCTACGAAGCGCGCCGCCAGCGAGGTGGACCAGCATGAGTCTTTTTGATGTAACACCTCCGAGACCGGGCGCGGACCCTACGCGGCCGCTCGCCGAGCGCATGCGTCCGGAGACGATCGAGGAGTACGTCGGCCAGCAGCACATCCTGGGCCCGGGGAAGCCTTTGCGCGCGCAAATCGAACGCGACGAGCTGCAATCGCTGATTCTTTGGGGACCGCCCGGAGTCGGAAAGACCACGCTCGCCCGCCTGATCGCCCGCATCACCAAGTGCGACTTCATCCCCTTCAGCGCGGTCCTCAGCGGAATCAAGGAAATCAAGGCCGTTATGGGGGACGCAGAGCGCACGCGCCGCCTGGGACGCCGCACCGTTTTGTTCGTCGATGAGATTCACCGTTTCAACAAAGCCCAGCAGGATGCGTTTCTTCCCTACGTGGAGCGGGGCGACATTGTCCTGATCGGGGCGACCACGGAGAATCCGTCGTTTGAGGTCGTGGCCGCGCTGTTGTCGCGCACCAAAGTCTACGCACTGCGGGCCCTCACCACGGAGGAAATTGTAACCCTTCTGCAACGCGCGCTTAAGGTCCTGCGCTTGACCGCTGCGCCCGAGCTGCTCGAGCAGATCGCGATCTTTTCCAGCGGCGACGCGCGCGCCGCGTACAACATTTTGGAACAGGCCGCCAGTGTCGCCCGCGACGGCGGGCTTGACCCGGAAGGCGTTGAATCCGCCATGGGGCGCAAGATGCTGCTCTATGACAAGGCCGGCGAAGAGCACTTCAACCTCATCTCGGCGCTGCATAAGAGCATTCGTTCGTCGGATGCCGACGCGGCTTTGTATTGGCTCGCCCGCATGCTGGAGGCCGGCGAGGACCGGATGTATCTGGCGCGCCGCCTGGTCCGCATGGCCATCGAAGACATTGGGCTGGCCGATCCCCGCGCGCTGGAGCAGGCGGTCGCGGCGCAGCAAACGGCTCACTTCCTTGGTGTTCCCGAAGGGGATCAAGCACTGGCGCAAGTGGCCATTTATCTGGCAATCGCTCCCAAGTCCGATGCGGGTTACCAGGCACTAAACAAGGCCCGCCAGACCGTCGCTACGTCGCCTGCCTTCCCCGTTCCCATGCAGATCCGCAACGCACCCACCAAGGCCATGAAAGAGTGGGGATACGGGGCGGAATATCAACATGCTCATCAATTTGTTGACGCGCTCAACACCATGGAATGTCTCCCCGACGCCTTGCGCGGTACTGAGTTTTATCGCCCGTCGGAACGCGGTGTGGAGAAACGGATTTCCGAGCGGCTCGCCGAGATCCGCGCCCGCCGGAAGGCCGATCCGGCCGGGAATTCCTAGGCTGAGGGTACCGGTTCCGGCAGCTCCGGGTACTACCCGCAATTGGGCCGCGAAAACTATTGTGGCGACACGCTCGAAAAGCGACACTCTTCTTGCGAGGTGAGTTGAGTGCGTCAAACAGAGACACAGAATTCTGACCGGCGGCAGTCCGACCGGTTCGAACTGGAACGTGAAGTCAGATACCGTGTTCTCAACAAACGTGGCGGAGAGGAAGCGGGCGAAGGCAATACCGTCAATATCTCCAGTTCCGGAGTGCTCTTTACCTCGAAGCATATGCTGGTGCCCGGCCGCCGTATGGAATTGGCGATCAGTTGGCCCGCGCAGCTTAACAATCAGATTCCTCTCAAGCTGGTCGCCCGTGGCCGCGTGGTTCGCTTCCAGGAAGGATTCGCGGCGGTGGAAATTCAGCAGTATGAGTTCCGTACGCAGTCTTCGGCAGCGCCCGGAGCCGCTCGGTTGGTGAATCAGGTAACGGTTTCTCCTTAGTCAAGTCTGTCTCATTTCTCTTCGCGCGCCAACCTTCCAAGGTGGCGCGCTTTTTTGTCTCGCATTAAACTAGAAGTTTACGAATGCGAAATCTTTATGCGAGATGGATGTACGACTGGGAAAACCGCCTGTGTTCGGCAGCCACCGACCGCCAGGTGCGGCCTTTTGAATGGGGATTGGAGTGGACCGAAAGCTGGCCCGTTACGCGCGAACACCCCCTGGACCGACATCATCCAGAGGACTACCTTCAACTTTTGAACCGAGTTGCCCTGGAAAAGAGCGACGAGTTCTTCGGCTACGAACCTCCTACGGATTTCGAACTGGAAGGCAACCTGCTGCGCTTCACCAGCGCTGTTGAAACTCCGCATCCCGAGAACAACCGCGTGCACGGGCAGTGGTTTCCCGCGCAGCATAAGCCGGGTTCCAAACGTGTCGCCACGCTGGTGCTGCCGCACTGGAACGCCTCCGCCGGACAGCACAAGGGTCTGTGCGTGGGACTGGCGAAGCTGGGAATTTCCGCGCTACGCCTCAGCCTGCCTTACCACGACTACCGCATGCCCGCCGAATTGACACGGGCCGACTACGCGGTTTCTTCGAACATCGCCCGCACCGTCGACGCCACCCGGCAAGCGGTCATTGACACCCGGAGCGCCGTTGATTGGTTGGTGTCTCAGGGCTACGAACGGATCGGCATCGTGGGCACCAGCCTCGGTTCTTGTTACGCTTTCTTGGCCAGCGCGCATGACCCCAGGATTGCGGTCAACGTCTTTAACCATTGTTCGACATATTTTGCCGACGTCGTCTGGGAGGGGTTGTCCTCCCAGCATATCCGGAAGAGCGTGGAACCCGAGATCACGCTGGAGCAGCTTCGCGACGCCTGGATGGTCATCAGCCCGCCCCATTACATCGAGCGCTACACCGCTCTCAAGAAGAAGACGCTCTTCATCTACGCCCGCTACGACACCACTTTCCCCGTGCGTTTCTCCGAGCAGGTGATTGCCAAGGCGCGCGAGCTCAAGATGGATCACAAAGTGGTAGTATTGCCCTGCGGCCACTACACGCTGGGCGAGTCGCCGTTCAAATTCTTCGACGGGTATCACATTTGCAGCTTCCTGAAACGAAACCTTTGAGACGCGGGGCTCTATGACGAATCGCAGGCAGTTTCTCCAGAACACGGCCGGTATCGGATTCGTCAGTTGCGGATTGTTGGACGCAGCGCAACGCGGGAAATCCACGGGCGCCGGAGGCCGCCGGCAAGTCTCCGTGGGCGGCCGCCGCGTCAAGACCGTGGACGTCCACGGCCACGTGCTGATCCCAGAGGCGTTCGCCCTCACGGGAGCGAAGCCCAACCCCACGGAGGCGCAAGCGATCGCATCGGCCGAAGACCGCCTGCGTGTCATGGACGAACAGGGCGTGGATGTTCAGGCCATCAGTATCAATCCGTTCTGGTATGGAACGGGGCGCGAGGTGGCGGCCAAAATCGTCAAATTACAGAACGAAAAGTTGGCCGAGTTGTGCGCGGCGCATCCCGACCGCTTCGTGGGCTACGCCAGCGTTGCGCTGCAGCATCCCGATCTCGCGGTCGAGCAAGTGACCGAGGGCATTAAGAAGCTCGGCTTGCGCGGCGTGTCGATCGGGGCCCGTGTGGGCGGCGACGAGCTATCACACCCCAAGTTTCACCCCTTCTGGGCCAAGGTGGAAGAACTCGGCGTCCTGGTGTTCATGCACCCGGCCGCGCTGCCGGAACTGCAACAGCGGCTGCAAGGCAACGGTCTGCTGACCAACACCATCGGCAATCCGCTGGACACCACCATCGCGCTCTCGCACATGATCTTCGAGGGAACCTTCGACCGCTTCCCGAAACTCAAGCTGTGCGCCGCTCATGGCGGCGGATACCTCGGCTCCTATGGGGACCGCTCCGATAACAGTTGCCGGGTTTTCCCGCAATCGTGCACACCGGGCTTGCCCAAGAAGCATCCCACGGAGTACTTGAAGCAGCTCTACGTCGACTCGATCCTGTTTACGTCAGAGGGGCTCCGCCACCTGATCGCCAACACCGGCGCTGGACAAGTGATGATTGGAACTGATTTCCCTTACCCATGGAACACGAATCCCGTGGATCACATCCTCAACACGCCGGGATTGAGCAATGCGGAACGGCGCGCGATCCTCGGTGAGACGGCGGCTAAACTCTTGGGGATTGCTTCTTAAGCGTCAGATCAGACGCGCAGCCAGTCCAGATTCTTTTCCGTTTCCAGACTCTGCAGGCGGTCGTAGATTCGCTGCATTTGTTGTTTGGGATGCTTTTGTGTGAGGAGCCCGAACTTCTCGCGCAGTTCCTTGCCGGTCAGCGGATGAGACGGAGTCCCCAGGAACTCGGTCACGCGCTGCGTGAGGACGCGTCCGTCTTTCAGCGTAATCGTCACGTTGGCGGCCACATCCGCTTCGCTCTGTCCCGCGACGGCGCTCATCTTTACTTTGGAGGCCAGCGCCATGATGGCCGCATCGCGCGTCGCCGCGTCATCGAACGAGTAGGGGTCGACCGCATTGCGGTACATAGCCACGGCCACGCAGAACGGGATACTGAATTGACCGATCAGGATATCCGGCGGCTTGGGAATGTTGTTGACCGTCGACATGCGGCGGCTGCCGTCCACTTGAATGGACTCGACGTCGCTGCCGGTGATCTTGTGCCGCGCGCGCAACTCGCCGATCGCCTGCACGGCGCAGTGCGCGGTAATGTGGCAGGCGAAGCGCTTCAGCAGGATGGTGGAACTGGCGAAGTTCTTGCCCAGCCCTTGGGTCAGCAGCGAAGCGTCGGATTCGTTGCAGAAGGCTTTTAAGAATCCGGCCCGGCCCTCGATTGCGGTCGTGGGGCCGGTAAAACCGTCAGCAGCCAAACTCGCCGCGAGCACTCCGCCCTCGGCCGCGCGGCCCAGATGCAGGCGCTTGACCATGGCGCCGTTTCCGCTGCGCGCAAACTCGAGCAGACCGCCGGAAGTAGAAGCGGCGATGCCCAAAGCGTTGGTCATTTTCGCGGCGTCCAATTTCATGAGTTTTCCGCCGGCCACCGCCGCGCCAAACGATCCGACGGTACCCGGAGCGTGAAACCCACGCTCTTCGTTGGTTCGTTTCGTCGCGAGGCCGATGCGGATCATGACTTCAGCGCCGGTCACGAAGGCCGTCAGTAGGTCGCGGCCGCTCGCTCCGCGCTCCTGCCCGATCGCGAGGCCGGAGGAAAGCAGCGCGGCTCCAGGATGTGCGCCGGAATCGGGAAGCGTCAAGTTATCCTGCTCGAAGGCGTGCGTCAGCGCGCCATGCGCCAGCGCCGCGGCGGGAGCGGTGACCAACGATCCGGTTCCCAGAATGGCGCTCTTGCCGCCGGAGCCCATGCGCTGCGCCTGGGCGATGATCATCTTGCTCCACGGAAACTGGCCGCCGAACAGAATCACGGCTACCGTGTCCGTGATGCAGTCTTTGGCGCGCTGGATAATTTCGGCCGGAATCTCTTCGGAGCGCAACGCGGCGGCATACTCAGCCAGCCGCACGGTCTGCCCCGACCCCGCAGCGGGTTCATCCGCATCCAGCGGCGCGGCCGTGGCGAAGAACAAAGGCGCACTACCGCTGACGCCCGCCACAGCGGTAGCGTTGCGCAGGAAATTCCGGCGCTTCATGTTAGCGCGCAGCCGACTGTGCCGGCGCCGGCGGGAGACCCGACGTGATCTCGATGTAAGTGCCCCAGGGGTCCATGATGTAGAACAACCGGAGCTTGGAGGCGTTCGCGCTGGTACGCATTCCTGGTTCTTCCATCTTGACGCCGTCCGCCTGCATCTTCTTGGCGAATGCCTCAATATCCTTCACTTCAAAACCGATGTGATCGACCGAGCGGCCCTTGGTGGAAGCCTGCGCCTTCTCTTCCTTGGCGATCGTGAGTTCGCCGCCCGGGACAGTCGCCGTATCGAAGCGGCCACGCTTGCCTGCCACCGCCCCGAAATGCTTCACGTACCAGGCTTGCGCGGCGAGAGGATCGGGCACGAACAAGTGAATGTGGTGCATGGCGACGGGCGTGGGAATGTTCTTGTCTTCAATGATCTCCACGCGGACATTGTCGGGTCCGGTCAAGAACATCTGTTGAGGACTGTTGCCGGCCTCGATGGGAATGCCCGCCGACTTCCACTTCGGTACCCACTCGTTGATATCTTTCACATGGAAGCCGACGTGATTGACGACGGATCCCACCGTTGGTCCCGTCGCATCCTGTTTGCGCAGAACCACGAAGATTCCGGGGAAACGCACCATCTCCAGCTTTTCGTTTTTGACCGCGACGCCGCCGAGTTTGGCCCAGAAGCTCTTTTGGACCTCGATGTCGGCCGCGTTGATGTGGAAGTGGGCAATCGCCGCCCCAGCGCTGTTGGGCGCCGCCAGTTGTGCTGACATGGGCACGACGGCGGAAATCGCGAAGAAGACAAGGTTTCGGAGGTTCATAGCAGCTTACTATATCAGGCTTGGGCGCGCGCCGCACGAGCACCATATGTTGTTGTTAAATCATAACTTACACGCCATGTTTCAAATCTGCTATCATAGAGATGATGCAAAAACCGCCGGCACTCTCTTCTTACCACTTCAAGCGTACGAAAACGGACGGCTTGATCCAGGTCCTCAACGAAGGATCGTACGTCATGGCGGAGTACAGCGAGCGCACAGGCGTGGTGAGATGGCAGCGTGTCGTGCTGGCCACGCAAAAAGAAAAGATCGAAAGATGGCTGTGCGAACACTATCCCGTGCATGCACCGCCGGCACAAACGGCTCCCGTCCGCACCACGTCGCGGGCAAAGGCCGTCAGCAGCGCGCGCTAGTTTTTGAAAAGTAGCGACAACCCCATCCCCAGACCGATCAAAACCACAAGTTTGCGCACGGCCTTCTGGCCGATTCTGCGCGCGACTCCTACGCCGACATAGCCACCGGTAATCGTGCCCGCGGCCAATAGTCCCACGTCGGGCCAATACACCATGTTGTTGAGGATAAAGTAGAGCGCCGCCAGAGCGTTGATTGACGCCGCCAATACATTTTTGAACCCGTTCATCTGATGGATGTCCGTGAGTCCCAGAATTCCGAATGACGCCAGCATCAGAATGCCGATGCCGGCCCCAAAGTAGCCTCCGTAAATTCCAACAATGAACTGAAAAATGATCGCACCCGAAAACCATTTCCTGGATTGATGGGCTTCCGGGTGGCTGATCTTAACGGCGCGCTGGATGCGGTCCTGGAGCATGAAGAGGAACGTCGCGAACAGGATCAAGTAGGGCACCACGCGGTCGAAGGTTGCGCTGGGAGTGAGCCGCAGCATCACCGCGCCAATGAGGCCTCCCGTCACGCTAGGAATCAGTAATAGGAAGAACCGCTTGGGGAGGGTCACCACTTCGCGCCGGTAGCCGATCGCTCCAGCCACCACTCCGGGCCACACGGCCACCGTGCTGGTGGCATTGGCTGAAACCGAAGTCAGGCCCAGCCAGATCAACGTGGGGAACGTGAGAAGCGTACCTCCGGCGGCGACGGAATTCATGGTACCGGCGATCACACCCACAACGAAAGAAACGCTGATATGGAGAAAGTCGATTCCCGGCATGCGCAATGAAGGTGTGGAAGCTTATTACTCTAGCACGGGCATGGAAAGAACTCTTTTTGGTAACCGGCACATACGGATGCGCCGTCCCATAGGTATGCCTGTTACACGCAGAACTTTCATCCGGCTTTCCGCGGGTCTTCCTGCTGTGATGACGGCGGGCGCGTGGGCGTTTGGATCGAAAGAGTTTTGGGACACCAAGCCGTCCGCCGAATGGAGTTCCGACGAAGTGGACCGGCTGCTCACAAAATCCCCGTGGGCCAAGGAGGTGTCCGTCGCAGACAACAAGGGTCCGGGAGGCTTCGGGCGAAGCAGCGGCGGCATGGGCCGGCCCAGTGGAGGCATCGGATTCCCAGGTGGTGGAGGAATCGGATTTCCCGGCGGTGGTGGTTACCCCGGAGGAGGGTCTCGCTATCCGGGAAGCGGCTACCCCGGTGGCGGATCTCCGGGAGGCACGGGCTATCCAGGAGGAAGCGGCGGTGAAACCAGACCCGACAGCGGAGTTAGCCAGCGCGGATTCCACGGAACCGTGCGCTGGGAATCGGCTCTTCCGGTGCGGGAGGCCTTGCACATTGGCGTGGAAGGCGAAAAGCCCAATCCCGATTTCGAAAAATATTACGTTCTGACTTTGCTCGGCGATCTCCCGATGGTGGGTGGGGGACGGCGCCGCGATGATACTTCCGGCGACGGCACCAACGACGATAACGCGCAACAGGAACGGCGTCAGGAAATGTTTAAGCAATACACCAAGCTCGAACGCAGGGGCCGGCCCGTCCAACTCGTGAAAATCGAGGAGGGCTCGCGCATCGCCGGCGTGGGGCCTGGAACGCACTTCTACTTCGCGCGCTTGGATGATATCTCGCTGGACGACAGGATCGCGACGTTCAGCACCAAACTGGGTCCGCTGGAGATCAGTGCCAAGTTTCCTCTCAAGGACATGCTGTATCACGGAAAACTGGCGCTGTAGAATTGTCCCTGTGACGTACACGTATTTGGAAGCGCCCATCGGGCCTTTGCTGATTGCCGGCGATGAATCCGCCGTGCGGAGAATCTTTTTCGCTAAGCGCGGCAAAGCGGCGAAACCGGAAGCGGGCTGGACGGAATCCGTGCGCGGGCCCACGGGTGCAGCCGCACGGCAGTTACGCGAGTACTTTGCGGGACGGCGTATCGATTTTGATTTTCCTTTGGCCCTGGAAGGCACGGTATTTCAGCGCGCAGTCTGGGAGCAGCTCCGCGAGATTCCCTATGCCGAGACGATTTCCTACGGCGAATTGGCCCGGCGCGTGAGGAATCCGAAAGCGGCGCGCGCCGTTGGTTCAGCCAATGGCGCCAACCTTCTGCCCATCGTCATTCCCTGCCACCGTGTGATTGCAGGCGACGGAACCCTGGGCGGGTTTGGCGGCGGATTGGCGGTAAAGCAGGCTCTTCTGGATCTGGAACAGCGGGTGCGTTCAATCTGAGATCGGTCCGTCGCCGGTGGAAAGCGCCGCCAGCATCTGCTCCTTCCCGCGCTCCGCCGTTTGCGCGGCGGAATCCAAGGAAATGCGATAGAAGATCCACGCCATGACCGCATCCACGAACAGCATCCCATATAAGACACCCTGGCCGCCAAACGCATAGCGTGCCAGGTAGGCGAGGGCAATCGGCGCGAAAACAACCGGGTAGACAACGAACAACGTCGCCTGCAGGCGCCCGGCCGCGCTGGTGCGTAGAGAATGAGCGGGATTGATGCCGCGCGCCTGGTGAATGGAAAGCTGGTTGCCGGCCGTGAACAGGAAACCGATGAGCACGGCAGTGACGGCATACGCCTCGCAAATGCGCCGGAAATCGAGCGGCATACGCAGCAGCGCGCAAACGGCCGTGACGACCGAAATCTCAACCACGATGAAAAACACCGCCGCCAGGTTTTTCGCCACCAGGGCGCGTTTGAAAGACACAGGAGCCAGAAAATAGAATTGCGCCCCAGCGCGGTCGAATCCGAACACATTCCAGAAACACACTTCGCTCATCAGCATCAGGGAGTAGACACTCACCACGTTGAGATAGTTTTGCACGAAGAAATTTCCCAGGGGGCCCTTGGGCACAAATACCATCGGCAGCCAGATCAGGAGCCCAAACGTGAACCCCATCAGGAACACCAGCCGGAAGCGCGCGGAGCGTGTGAGAAAACGGACTTCCTTCTCCACGAGAGCGCCCAGCGGATCGCGCCAGAGCGCGGAGGGCAGACGGTAAAACCATTCGAGCCCGCCGCTGGGACGCAGGCTGCCGTCCGAGGCGGCCGCGGCGTCCGCGTCGAAGTGCAAGGTCCGCGCGAACTGCCAGGAGCTAAAAACGTAGGCGGCGAGAATCCAGCTCAGAAGGATCGCCAGCGAAGGGAAAGTCTGGGCGCCCAGCACGAGATTCGCGGCGGCATTCCAGGGCCAACCCGGCCAGGAATCATGCGCCAGCAGCAAACGCAGCTGCGGGCTAACCATACCCTTGCGAGCCAACACGACTTGCGGGAGCGCCGCGCCCAGCACCAGGATGAAAAAGACCAGTTCCCGGATATGCCTTCGTGCCAGCAAACGGGCCAATAGGTCACGCAAACCAACCGCGATGATGAGATTGAAAGGCAGATACAACAGGGCGGCGAACGCCGTCCACTTCGCCAGCCGCGGGTTGAGCATGGCTCCGACTGTGACTCCTGCCAGGAGAATGGCCATTTCCACCGCCGAGGTAACGCGCAACAGGATCTCAATGCCAAACAAATGTTGCCGGGGAATGGGATAGGAACGCAATCGTTTTAGGTCGAGTGAGGCGCCGGTCGCCGCCAGAATGAGGGGCACCACCTGCCAGTACAGAAACATCAGCAGGAATCCTCCGGGAAGTGCCTGTCTGATGATCGGAAGGCTCTCCGCATCCCGGAACGTGCGCAGAAGAGCCAGTGCGGCCACGCACCAGATGCCGTACCAGATGACGCCGGCAATCGCGGTCCACGCCGCGCCCCGGCGAGGATAAAAATTGCGGAACGTGCGCCACTGAGCCCAGAAGATCGCGCCTACGTATGGCATGGCCCCTACAACCAGTCGAGCGTTTCCGTTTCGCGTTCCGCTCCCAAGGCCCGCACAAAGGCATCCTCCAGCGTCTCCGCCGTGCCCCGCATTTCCTCCAGGGGTCCTTCGGCAATGAGCTTCCCCTCCTGGATGATACCGACGCGATCACACAACCGCTCCACCACTTCGAGGACATGCGATGTCAAAAAGATCGTCGCGCCGTGCCGGACCTGCTCCAGAAGAATATCCTTCATCAACCGCGCTCCCATGGCGTCGACGCCTTCAAACGGCTCGTCCATCAGGAACAGTTTGGGCCGGTGAATCAGAGCAGCGGCCATGGCCACGCGTTTACGCATCCCTTTCGAATATTCAGCGATGAGCTTGCGGGGCAGATGGCCGAGATCGAACAGCTCCAGAAGCTCCGCCGCGCGGCCGCGTGAAGTGGAACGGTCCAGGCCGTAGACGCGGCCGGTGAACTCAATGAACTCGCCCCCAGTCAGGTGATCGAACAGGAGCGACTCGTCGGGAACCAGCCCGATTTGCCGTTTAATTTCCAGGGACCGTTCCGGCATGGGGAGGCCCAATAACTCAATGCTGCCCGATGTGGGCGGGGCCAAGCCCATCAGCATTTTTATGGTCGTCGTCTTGCCCGCGCCGTTGGGCCCGAGGAAGCCGAAGAAGCACCCTTGCTCAACGGAAAGCGTCAGTCCATCGACGGCGGCTTTGTCCCCATACTGTTTTCGCAAGTCGCGGATTTCGATGGCTGGCGGGCGTGGGTCCATGCGCTGCTGCTTCCATGGTACGGGAAAGAGAGTAGGGGAAAGAGCGTGTCCGGCAAGGGGTTAGAGCACGCAACTGACCGGAACGTAGGATGACTCGGCGGCGGAAACCGCTGGAGCCGCCGTGGCGGTGCGCCAGGCCTCCGCCAAGGTACCGAGCAGGCGCTCCACTTCGGCCAGCGGTGGATCGGTTTGATTCGTATTCGCGTCAATCAGCCGCGTCTGCATGTAGGCGTAGAGTTCGACCAGATTGCGGCTCAGTTCACCGCCCGCCGAATGGTCGAGGGAAAGCATCAATTGGTTGAGAATTTCCGACGCTCTTGTGATGCTCCGCGAGCGCTGCTGAATATCGCGGGCCAACAGATGACGGCGCGCGCCGGCCACGGCCTCGATCGCTGCGCGGTACAGAATCCCTACTAATTTTACAGGCTCGGCGCTGAGGATCTCTGCTTCCAGATAACGGTCATAGGCTGAAGGTGTCATGTCTTGGATGGCTTCTCCGCGGCTTTACTTGGCTTGGTCTCACTTGACAAGACCCTCTTCGGCCAAACGGAGGACATATTCAGCGGGAATTTGCCGCACCACCTCGCGCGTGTCACGATTCACTACGCGTACCACAACCTGGCGCGTATTGCGATCCATGATAAAAGACAATTCGTTATGGTCCCCGAATAATGCAGTGGCGTTGATTGCCTTGACGGCTTGAATCAAGGCACGCTGATCGGGAGTCGCGGGCGGAGGGGTTGCGGAAGCAGCGCCGGTGGGCGCCGACAAGGGCGGAATTGACGAAGTTTCCATATCGCCACCTTGTAAGCGGGATTCACCCACTTACAAGGGGCATATCGGCCAGGATCGCGGTTGCGAGAACCCCTATTTGACATTCTTCAAGACACGGCCGCCCTTCATGACAAATATAACCTTCCGCACATGGGTGATGTCGTCGGCAGGGTTGCCATCCGTGGCAATGATATCGGCCTGTAAGCCCGGCGCGATGCTGCCAATCTGATTCTGCATGTGCAGGGACTCGGCGGCGGTATATTGCGCGGACACCAGCGCCGCCATCGGCGGCTGGCCGCCATCGCGTACGCGGTAAATGAATTCCTCGAAGTTCCGTCCGTGCGCCCCGGCGCCGCCGTCGGTTCCAAAGACGATCTTCACCCTCTTCGCCAGCGCGCGCCTGAACGTCTCGACGCCGACGGGAATGCCCTTCTCCATGTAGTCGAAACCCGCCGCGTTGAAATTACCGATGCCCAGGTAATGCGCTTTGTTCTCGATGTAATTGTGGAGCAACAGGCCGAAGTGCGGGTCGTAATAGACACCTTTCGCGGCCATCAGGTCAAGCACTTCATCGGTCAGCCGGTAGCCGTGTTCGATGGTGTCGCAGCCAGCCAGGATTGCGGCCTTGGCGCCTTCGGCTCCCTGCGCATGAATCATCGCGCGCTTGCCCAGCGCATGGGCCTCGCCGCAGCCTGCCTGAAGCTGGGCATCGGAGAGCGTCTGCTTGCCGCCTTCACGGATGCTGGCCGTGGCGAAGATCTTGATCAAATCGGCGCCCTCACCCGCCAAACGGCGCACGCGCGCGCGAATTTCAGCCGGCGTGCCATCCACAATCGTTTCGAGCGACGTAAGAATCCGCGGCCCGGGCATTGGTCCGGTAGCCAGGAAATCGCGCACATCTTTGTCGATGCGCATGCCCGGACTCTGGATTGTCGTGAACCCGCCCATGAGTGTGATGTAGGCGTTCTCCAGCGCGTGGGCCATGGCCAGCTCCGCGGATTCCTTGGGATCGCGCACCGTCACCGCGCGGCCAGCCTTACGGTCAAAGTGCGTCGCGAAATGCGTGTGCGTGTCAATCCATCCGGGCATCACCGTGAGCCGTGACAAATCATAAGTCGCGTTGCGGATCGACGGGTCGATCTTGACGATCTTCGAACCTTCGATGACGATCGTCGTATTGCGGGTTTGCCCGCCCTTGCCATCAAGCAGCACCCCCGCGCGAATCGAAATCTGTTGCGCGGAGAGCGTGGCGGACAGCAACGCGGTCAGGGAAACTACCCGTGCGATTCTCATGATGGCTCCTTAGCGTACCGTCGGATATGTAATGCCGAGCTGTTCCAAATAGGTGCCGTATCTCGCCGGATCGTAATACAGCTTCTGCATCCGCGGCCGGTAAATTTCCATGGTCTTCTGATTCAACCAGATGGCCGGCTGATCTTGCGGGCGTAGGAAGCTCTGATACTTCGCGTTCTTGGTTTGCACGTTGCGGAAGTAATCCCAAGCCTTCTGCACCAGTTCCGGATGCAGCAGCAGATCAAGCGCGGTCATGGCCTGCACCTTCGCGCCCGCGATCACTCCTTTGTGCGCAATCGGCGTAGCCATCGAAATGCCGTTGGCCCAGTTGTGCCCCGGCCCGCCGGGAATGTTCGACGGATAGCGCATCGTCACCGTCGGCACCACCCAGGAAATGTCGCCGATATCATCGGAGCCGCCGCCGACCGGGCCGACGTCATTCTCGTCGGGCTCCTGGCGCGGACGGCGGATATCGGGAATCTTGTCGGCGAGTCCGCGCTCGGGCACTTTTAACTCGCGCTGCAAACCCTTGGCAAGCGTCTGATCCTCGGAAGACCACTGCGGCAGGCCCACGCGCTTCATGTTTTCATACATGGCCTCCGCAACCGGCGCACTGAAATGCGCCGCCCACGCCGAGCCGAGCACGCGCGACGTCATCGTAGTGCCGGTCATCATTGCCGCGGCCTGCGCCATGGTGTCGCCGGTCTTCCACAGATCCATCACGTGCGCGTAATCGGCTTCGCGGTAGTAATACCAGACGCTGGCGTTGGGAGGAACGACGTTGGGCTGGTCGCCGCCGTTGGTGATCACATAATGCACTCGCGAGCCGACGCGGATATGCTCGCGGCGGAAGTTCCAGCCGATGTTCATAAGCTCGACGGCATCCAGCGCGCTGCGTCCGCGCCACGGCGCACCGGCAGCATGCGCGCTCTCTCCCTTAAACGAGTACTCGACCGACACCAGCGCCGTTCCCGCGCCCGGCCCCGTCTCCACGCGGAAGTTGTCGCTGACGTGCGCGAACAGCACCGCGTCCACATCTTTGAACAACCCCGCGCGCACGTAGAACGCCTTGGTACCAAGTTGCTCTTCCGCTATGCCCGGCCACAGCATCAGCGTTCCCGGCAGATGCTGACGCTCCATGACTTCCTTGATCGCGATTGCCGCAAGAATATTGAGGGGCATCCCGGAGTTGTGGCCTTCTCCGTGACCCGGCGCGCCTTCAATGATGGGATCGTGATAGCCGACGCCGGGCTTCTGGGAGGCCTGCGGAATGTCGTCGATATCGGAGCCCAGCGCGATCACCGGCTTCCCCGAGCCCCAGGTCGCCGTGAACGCCGTGGGAATTCCCGCTACGCCGCGCTGGATCTTGAAGCCTTCTTTTTCAAGTAGGCCAGTCAGGTACTTCGAAGTCTCGAACTCCTGAAAGCCCAACTCGGAGTAGCTGAAGACCGTGTCGGTCATCACCTGCGCCTGCTTCCTCATGCCGTCGATGCGGCCCATGAGATCGGCCTTGATCGAGGCTTCCTGCTGCACGGTGACCCGCGTCTGCGCGCTGACGCACGCGGCAAATACAAGCAAGCTGAATAGAGGCTTCATGGGGGTATCTTACACCCCTTTGGCCCGCCCTTATTGAGGTTTGGATCTAATCGATATTGAGAAGCTTGGCCACCACGTGCGTGTCCTGCTCGATCTTCTTCTGCAGCATCGTGATCGCGTAGATGAGCTGCTCGGGACGCGGCGGGCAGCCGGGGACGTAGACATCCACGGGAATCACCTGGTTCACCGGCACCAGTGCGTAATTTGAAAACACGCCAGTGGAAGTCGCGCAGGCGCCCATCGAAATCACCCACTTGGGCTCCGGCATCTGCTCATACAGGCGGCGGATGACGGGGGCCATCTTGTTCGAAACGCGCCCGGCGATGATCATCAGATCCGACTGGCGCGGCGAACCGCGCATGACTTCCGCTCCGAACCGTGAAATGTCGAAGCGCGAGCCGATCATGGACATCATCTCGATCGCGCAGCAGGCCAAGCCGAAGCTCATGGGCCAGATGGCGTTCTTGCGGCCCCAGTTGACCACGCTGCCGAGGGTCGTCATGATGATCGACTCGCCGAATTGATCCGGTTCGGGCTCCTGATCGATGCGCGCGAATAACTCGGGCGGCTGGCTGAGATGAAATTGCGTTTCCGGTGCGTCCACGACCGTATTATCTCACTTGTTCACCAGGTGCTGCAGGTCACTTATTGGGGAGATGTTGCACATCTCGTTCGTTTTCGGCGCAGACATTTTCCATGATGTCATCGGTGGGCTCTAGAACGTAGGTCCGCTTGATCACCCACGGTTTTTTCAACGCGCCCGCATCGTCCACCGTCATTTCCAACTCCAGGTGCCCCAGGTCCGGACGGCGGAAGCGCTCGATGATGTGCATTTTCTCCGTCTGTGGGCGCGCGTACCAATCGAGCCAGGATTTGTCGTTGAGTCCGACCGTATCCACCACCAGCGTTTCGCCTTCCCAGCGCCCGATGGAATGGCCGTACCAGTTGGGATTGGGATCGCTCGGGTGCGGTCTGCCATCGAGGAACATCTGGCGCGGAAGCTGCCCTTCGGAATAGCTGACCAGCAAACTCGCGATATGAACCATGCGCCGCGGTTGGCCGTTGTTGACCGGCAGCACGACTCCTGTGGGCAGGCAGCGCGAACCGGGGATGTCCCTGAGATCGTCGGCCTGCCGCTTGGTGGCAACGGTTTCCGCCCAGTCCTGGAGTTCCGGCACGCCGGGATCGAAAGCCCCGCCTGGCGCCACCCAGTAGCCGGAAAAATCGGGTTTGCCATCGGGCATGCGCGGAGTGGCTCCCTTCGGGATCACCTGCTTGGCCGAATTGGCTTTCGCAACATCCTGAAAAAACTCGCGCCCATCGCCCAGAGTGTTCAGCGCGATCCCTTCCTGCAAGCGGATCTCGAGTTTGGTGGCTTGTCCCGAGGAAACGGTCAAACCGTCGCGCACGAAAGCGCGAAACGAATTTGCCAGCGCTTGCACCGTTAACTGGTAGGTGCCCGCCGGCAGCGGAGCGATCGAATATTCCCCCGTCGCGGACGGCATCCCCTGATATGCCGCTTTCGTCGCATTATTCACCACGCGGATCGGCACTCTTACGGGGCGGCCATCGGGGTCGGCGATGGTGCCGGAGATGGTCCCGGTCTGTTGGGCGAACAAGCCCACGGCCAAGGAAAGCAGGAACAGAAGGCGTCGCATGTATGGATTATACATGCGTATTCTCGCGAGGGGCCGCTACACTAAAAGTTCACATGTCTTATGAAGACGCGTTGCGGCGGGCGGCCGCCGCGCATGGAATTGAGCCCAACTACACTGACACCTGGGGCAAAACCCACGAGACTTCGCCGGATGTAATGCGCGCCATTCTCGCCGCGCTTGGTTTTCCTGTGGGCAGCACCGGGGAGATCGAGCACGCGCTGGCGCAGCGGGAAGCCGCCCAGTGGCGTGAGCCGCTGGATGCGACCGTCGTCGTTCGAATAGACGCCGATCACATTCGCCTGCGCATCCCGGCCAGCCAGAACGGTGCGTCGGCCAAACTCGAAATCGAGTGGGAAAGCGGCGATCTGGAACGTCGCGATCTGGAACGTCGCGATTTGGAACACCATTGGTACTGGATGCCCGAGCTTCCAACTCTGGAGACCGCAACATTCGACGGCATCGAATGGCTGGCCAAGCGCATGCCGCTGCCAAAATCTCTGCGCCTCGGCTACCACCGAATTCGTGTCCACTGGGTACAAGAGCCCGAGCCGCGGACATTTGCGGAGGCGCGCTTCATTGTCTGCCCACCCCGCGCGAAGGCCGTGGAGCGGCGCATGGCCGGTCTGGCCGTCAGTCTTTATGGATTGCGCTCCGGCCGCAACTGGGGCTGTGGAGATTTCACGGATTTGAACGGGCTTATTGACACTTTTGCTCCAGCGGGGGCGGCGTTCATCGCGCTAAACCCGCTGCATGCGATCGCCAACCGGCAACCGTACAACACCAGCCCGTATCTGCCGCAATGCGCTCTGTTCCGCAATTTCATCTATTTGGACGTCGAGCGAGTCGGCGATCCTCACCTGGATGACAGCATGCGGCAAGAGATCGCGGCGCTGCGCGCCAGCGAATTCGTCGAATACGAGCGCGTGGCGTCGCTCAAGCTGTCGGCGCTCTGGCGGATCTTCGAGCAATTCCGCGCGGGGCGCGGTCCCGCGCATTTGGAGCAAGACGCTTTTGACGCCTACGTCTCCAGCCAAGGCCAGTTGCTGGAAGACTACGCGATCTTCTGCGTTCTCGATGAAGAGATGCACCGCCGCGACCCCAACGTTTGGCTGTGGACCCAGTGGCCGGAGGAATACCGCGACCCCGGCTCGCCCGCCGTCCACGAGTTTGCCGCCCAACATCGCGAGCGCATTCTCTTCTTCAAATTCCTGCAATGGCAGATTTCCCTGCAAGCCTCCGCAGCGCACGCCCACGCTCTGGAGGGCGGCATAACGATCGGCCTATATCACGATCTGGCGCTCGCCACCGACCAATACGGCGCGGACCTGTGGGCCCGGAGAAGCTTTTTTGCCGCGGGTTGCCGCGTCGGCGCCCCGCCCGATGAACTCGCCCCGAGCGGCCAGGATTGGGGCTTCCCTCCTCCCAACCGCGAACAGCACCGCGCCGACGGCTATCAGTTGTTCGCACGGTTGATCCGCAACGCGGCAGCCTCCGGCGGCGCCCTGCGCATCGATCACGTAATGCGCTTCTTCCGCCTGTTCTGGATTCCCGAAGGATTCGACACCAGCCAGGGGACCTACGTGCGCGACTATGCCGAAGACCTATTGGGCATTCTTGCGCTGGAGAGCGCGCGCGGCAATTTCGTCGTGATCGGGGAGGATCTGGGCACGGTAACCGGTGAAGTACGCGCGGCACTCGCGCAGGCGGGGATTCTGGGTTACCGGGTCCTTTGGTTTGAGAGGGATCATGCCGGCAACTTCCATCCACCCCACCATTACTCCGAAAGCGCACTGGCCTCCACTACCACCCACGACCTGCCGACCCTCGCCGGATTTTTCCAGGGCAAAGATCTGGAAGCCCGCAAGGCCGCTGGTCTGGCCGATGAGGCCGAGTATCAACAACAATGGGCCCATCGCCAAGACGAGATTCATCGCCTGCAGGATGCTCTGTCCGCGCAGGGCTGCGCGGCGGACCCGCTCGGGTTTCTTCTGCAAACACCTTGCCTGTTGGCGGTAATCAACCAAGAGGACCTGTCTGGAGAGCCCCTCCAACAGAACCTGCCCGGCAGCACCTGGCAGTACCCCAACTGGCGGCGAAAAATGCAGTTGCAGGTGGAGGCCGCAGGTTGCCTTGCCGAAACCTTCCGGGACTTGGTGCGGAAGAGTGGCCGGAATCACTGATCCAGTTGCAATAGTTTTGCAGCAAGCTTGACAGGATAGTCCGATCCAAGTTATGATCGGCTCCAGATGCAACCGATTTGCAATCTGAATCCACTCCGGGTCCTCGCTCTGTTCTTGGCGGCGTTCAGCGCTGCCGCGCAGACTCCCGCCAACGCCGTGAAAGGAAGAGTGTTTGACTCCTCCAATATGCCTATTGCAGAGGCCTATGTCACGTTGGTATCCGCTGGCGACGCTCCCCAACAGTCCTTTACCACTGGTCCAGACGGTGTCTTTTCGTTCCTTGCGCGTCCCGGAAGTTACACCGTGAGGGTTGCAAAGGAAGGCTTTCTTGACGGCGTTCGACAAGTCCTCCTTGGGGAGACGAGTGATATCTCAGTTGATATAAAATTGCAAATAGCCCCCGTACGCGACACAGTCACTGTCACCGAGAATACTGCCTATTTATCCGGGATGACGTCCTCGGGAACCAAGACCTTAACCCTTCTCCGGGATATTCCGCAGTCCATCAGTGTGGTGACGCGGGAACAGATCCATGACCAGATGATGATGAGCATCGGAGACGTGGTCCGTTACGTCCCTGGCGTGACCGCCATTCAGGGCGAGAACAACCGCGACCAGGTGGTGATTCGCGGCAACAGTTCGTCGGCCGATTTCTTCGTCGATGGCGTGCGCGACGACGTGCAGTATTACCGCGATCTGTATAGCCTGGAACGCGTGGAAGTGCTGAAGGGCCCCAACGCCATGATTTTCGGGCGCGGCGGCGGCGGCGGGGTGATCAACCGTGTCACTAAAACCGACGATTTCATGCGGCTGGGTGAGATCACATTGCAGGGCGGTTCCTATAGCAACAAGCGCATCGCCGGCGACTTTGACCGGCCGTTGCTCAACAACAAGCTGGCGGCCCGCGTGAATGGAATGTATGAAAATTCCGGCAGCTTCCGCAAGTATGTTGGTCTGGAGCGTTTTGGCGTGAGCCCCACGCTGACTTTCACCCCCAGCACACGGACCACGTTACGGATGGGATACGAGCATTTCCGTGATATTCGCGCCGCGGACCGCGGCATTCCCTCGTTCCAGGGCCGGCCCGCGGACATCGACATCGCCACATTTTTTGGCGATCCGGACCGCAGCCAGGTCAGGGCTCGCGTCAATCTGGGCAGGTTCGCCGCCGAACGCCAGCTAGGGCGCTGGATGCTGCGCAATCAGACGCTGGTGGGAGATTACGACCGCTATTACCAGAACTATGTCCCCGGCGCAGTGACTCCGGATCAGACGCAGGTCGCGCTTTCGACGTACAACAATGCCACGCAGCGGCGGAATCTATTCAATCAGACCGATGTCACCTCTACTCTCCGCAGCGGGTGGATCCGGCATACGATACTGGTGGGCGCCGAAGCCGGCCGTCAACTCACTGACAATCTGCGCACCACGGGGTTTTTCAATAATACGGCCGCTTCCCTTCTGGCTCCCTACAGCGATCCGGTGATTCATACTCCCGTCACTTTCCGGCCGAACGCCACCGACGCCAACAACCATCTGCGCGTCAACATCGGCGCAACCTATATTCAGGATCAGGTGGAATTATCCCGCTACGTGCAACTCGTCGGCGGCGTCCGCTTCGATCACTTCGACCTGCAATATCACAACAACCGGAACAACGACAATTTGCGGCGCATCGACAATCTGGTTTCGCCGCGCGCGGGCATCGTTTTCAAACCCATGGCGCTGATGTCGGTCTATGGCAGCTACAGCGTTTCCTACCTGCCCAGTTCCGGAGATCAATTTGCGTCGCTGACTTCGATCACGCAACAGGTGAAGCCCGAGAAATTCGAGAACTACGAACTGGGAATTAAATGGGATCTGCGGCGCGATCTTTCTCTCACCACCGCGGTCTATCGCCTGGATCGAACCAACACGCGGGCAACCGATCCCAATGACCCCACGCGGATCATCCAGACCGGCAGCCAGCGGACCAACGGCTACGAACTGGGGCTAACGGGGGGGCTCACCAGGAAATGGAAGGTCTCGGGCGGCTACGCCTACCAGGACGCCTTCGTAACCAGCGCCACCACGGCCGCGCGCGCCGGAGCACAGGCGGGCCAGGTGCCGCGCCATACGTTTTCCGCGTGGAACTTCTATCAGATCCGGCCGCGCCTGGGAGCGGGTTTGGGGGTACTGCGCCGCGCCGACATGTTCGCGGCCATTGACAACACAGTCACACTGCCCGCGTATACGCGGGCCGACGCCGCCGTGTACTATTCATTCACCGAAAACATCCGCCTGCAGGCAAACGTGGAGAACCTGTGGAACACGCGGTATTACCTCAACGCGGATAGCAACACCAACATCACGCCCGGTTCGCCGCGCGCCGTGCGCGTGGGACTCACCGTCCGCTTCTGACGTCTATAGGAAGTAATCCTTCACTTTGTCGAACATGCCCTTTGCGGACGGCTCGTTGTCGGCGGGCAAGGTTTCTCCCAATTGCTCAAACAGCTTGCGCTGTTCCCGTGTCAGCTTCGTCGGAATGCGCACATCCAGGTGGACAAACAAATCTCCGCGGCCGCTGCCGTTAATGTGCGGGACTCCCAGACCCTTGAGCCGCACCCGGCTGGACGGCTGCGACCCTTCCGGCACTTTGACCGTTTGCAAGCCATCCATCGTCAACAAGTCGACGGTCGCGCCCAACGCCGCCTGAGCCGGGTTGACGGGCACGCTGCAATGCAGGTTATCTTCGTGCCGTTCAAAGATCGGATGGGGAGTGACCTTCAGAAAAACATACAAGTCGCCGGTTGGACCACCATTGGCGCCGGGTTGTCCTTCGCCGCTCAGCCGCAATTGTTGGCCTGCGTCCACACCCGCGGGGATGCTGACCTTGAGCTTGCGCTCCCGCCGCAGGTGGCCTTCGCCTTTGCATTCCTTGCAGGGCCTGCGAATGATCTGGCCGCGGCCGCCGCATTGCGAACAGGTCCGCCGCACGGAAAGAAACGCCTGCTGGTAGATGACTTCCCCCTTCCCGCGACAGATAGGGCACGTCGTCAAACCGTCTTCTGGTTCGGCACCCTTGCCCTGGCACCGTCCGCATGCTTCCAGGCGCGGAACCTGGATGTCGATCGACAAGCCGCGCATGGCGTCTTCAAAGCTGATTTCCAGGTCATAGCGGACATCCTCGCCTCGCCTCGCCCGGTCGCGCCGCTGCCGCGAACCGCCGAACGGATCGCCGAAACCGAATACGTCGCTCAGAATGTCGGCCAAGTCGGGGAAGCCATCCGCGCCGCTTGGGAAGCCATTGCCTGCCGAGGCCACGCCTTGATGCCCGAAGCGGTCATAGGCGGCGCGCTTCTGGCCGTCGCTTAAGACACTGTAAGCCTCCGCCCCCTCTTTGAACTTTTCCTCGGCCGTGTGATCGCCCGGATTGCGGTCCGGATGGTATTGCATGGCCAATTTGCGGTAAGCGCCCTTGAGGACGGATTCATCGCAATCGCGGCCGACGCCGAGAACTTCGTAATAATTCCGTTTGATCGCGCTCACCTGACTCCGTCCTGCTCCTTGGCCGCCGGCGCGACGGCCACTTTCACCATGGCTGGACGCAGAAGGCGGCCCTTGAAGTTATAGGCCCTCTGATATTCATCCAGCACCGTGTGCTCGGGCGCGCTATCGGTTTCCGACATCTCGACCGCATGATGCGTATGCGGATCAAAAGGCTTGCCCAACGCCTCCAGGGGCTCCAGCCCCAGGCGCTTCAGCGAGTCGTAAAGCCGTTGATGAATCAGTTCCATGCCCTTCTGGAATTCTCTATCGGCGGATTCGGACTTGAGAGCGCGTTCAAAATCGTCCAAGATCGGCAGCAAGGCCCGCACAGCCTCCGTACTGGCATACTCAGTAAACTCCAACCGCTCTTTTTCGGCGCGCTTGCGGAAATTTTGGAATTCGGCTTGCGCGCGCAGGAAGCGGTCCTGCAATTCGGTCTTTTCCGCCGCTAATCGATCGCGCTCGGCCGTCAGCGCGGCTTCGGCTCCGGGAGGATCCGCATCCCCCTCTGCTGGCGCATGGCCTGGACCATTTTCTTCCACATCTTGTTCTTCGGCGTTTCCTGTTTCCACAACAGGATTTTCGGTTATTTTCGGTTTCTTACTCATTCGTTTGTATCTGCGTTCAGTGCCTCCGGCACACACTTCCAGCCTAACATTGCGACGAAAGCCAGAGCGCGATCTGGACTATTCCATGCCGAAGGCTTGTCCGACGTGTTGTACCGCGGACATCACGCGGCCGTAGTTCATGCGCATGGGGCCAAGCACGGCGATGACGGCGGAGATTCCGGTCTCCATGCGGACCGGCACGCCGATTAAGGAAAGTTCTCCCATTAAAGGATGGGTTTCGCCCAACCCGACATGTACGCCAATCTCCCCCGCTGGATTCTCCAGGAAGCGGTCGACCAGATGCAAGACGCGTTTCTTTTCTTCCAGCGCGCGGAACAACTCACGCATCTTTTCCTTGGTAAGGTGCAGATCCAGGCCGACCAGGTTACTCGCGCCCTCCATATGGATTTCCGGCGTCGCCGCCATGTCCAACAAGCCCTTGGCGTACAACATTTCGAGTTTCCGCAGGATTTCGTCGTACGTTGCGCTGGCCTGTTCCAGCCGCGCCGACAGTTCTTTGCGGACCTGCTCCAGGCTCCAGCCCGCGAAGTTCCGGTTCACGTAGTTGCGGATGGAGGCCAGTTCGTCGGCTGTAACGGTTTCCTCCAGCCGGACAACCCGGTTGCGCACTTCGTGATCGCGCGTCATCACCACCATCAGCACGCGCTGATCCGGCAGCAAGATGAGCTCGATATGTTCCAACGCCGGGGAAGCTTTGGGAATGGCGGCGGCAATGCCGACGCCGCGGGTCATGTCCATCAGCATTCGCGAAGTGTATTCGACGCGCTGTTCCACGCTTTCCAGCCGCCCGATCTCGCCGCGCAGGCGTTCCAACTCAGCCGCCGCCATGCGGCGCAGGGTAAGCGACTGGACGTAGCTGCGAAACGCCTTCTCGGTCGGGATTCGCCCAGCCGAGGTATGGGGCTGATGCAGATAGCCTTCCTCGTCCAGATCCGCCATGACGTTGCGCACGGAAGCGGCGCTCAGCGAGTCGCCCCAGCGCTTGGCAATCGCACGCGACGCCACCGGCTCCCCGGTTTCTATAAATGCGACGACGATTTCGTGCAAGACTTCGCGGCTTCGCGGGACCAAAGTACTAAGGCTCCTGAATCTTCATTCTACGGAGCCAGGGCAGCGCGGGTCAAGGCTCACATAGATGCCCCAAAATGTTTCACCGCTTTTGATCCTCCTTTCTGGCCCCCCACCCAGGACTTTTTCCGACAAGGGCTAAAGTCATTTCCCTAGTCCGCCGATAGATTGGCGATAGTCGGAGTGAGCCTATGTTTGAACGGTTTTTGTTTGAGCGAATTCGCGCCTGGACTGGAGATCGCACTGAAGACCAGAAAACAGGCGAGCGTCTCTTTGAACAGGGAGACTACTCGGGCGCGGAACTACACCTAGTAAAAGCCATTGTGGAGGACGAGCGCCGGAAGCAGTCTCCGGACAAACGCATCCTCGTGCGCCTGGAACTGGCGGAAGCCCGGCGCAAACAATACCGGCCCGGGCCGGGCGGCGGCAACCGGGAGAAGCTATCGGAAGCCGAAGAAACCATTCGTTCCGCGATGGAACTGGCGAAGCGCACCGGCGAGCGCCCCCTGATGCTGCAATGCCTGGACGCACTGGCCAGCATCCTCGGCGACAAAGAAGACTTACCAGGCGCTGAAGCGGCGGTTCGCGAGGCTACCGACATCGAGGCCACGTTGAAACGGCGGGATCCATTGGCGGCGGCCCGGCGCCTGAACCGCATCGGACTGCTGCGCTACCACAGTGGAAAAATGGAAGAAGCGGTAACTGCGTTAGCGGAAAGCGCGGCGATTCATGAACAGGTACTGGGAGCGGACCATCTGGGAACCGCGAATCGCGTGAGCGAGTTGGCCGCGGCCTACCGCGCGCTGGAGAACCACTCCGAAACCCAGCGCTGCCTGCGCCGCGCCATCCGGGTGCATGAGGCGCAGTGCGGTTTAGATTCGCCGGAAGCCGCTGCCGACCTGCAAATGCTTACCGAATCCCTGGAGTCATCCGGAGACCAGGACGCAGCGGCGGCGCAGTTCGAGCGAGTCCTGGGACTGAAATTACGTATTGTGGGCGCCGACCTGGATGAAATCGCGGAAGCGCAGGTGAGACTGGCAAACCGCTATATCGACTGGCGCAGATATTCGCGGGCCCGTGAACTCTTACTGGAAGCGGTAGGCAGTTTCAAGCGCAAGGGCGGATCCCGTTTGGCATTGGGTTATGAAACGCTGGGCAGGATCGCGGAGGAAACCGGCCACTACCACGATGCCATCGCGGAGTGGAGCCGCGCAGGCAAGGTATGGGAATCCCTTCAGCCCGCGCATACGGGGGAACTGATTCGTAACCTGGAATACCGGGCATTCCTATTGGAACAACTGCGCCAGGACCGCGATGCCGCTTATTTGCGGGAAAAAGCCACCGCGCTGCAACAGGCCATCCGGTGGGCCGCGGCGGTCTAATGCAGTCCGGCTGTGGAACGCCGCGTCCTATTTGATTTCCGGGCTGCTGACGTTGGCCGGCTCATTGGTCCAACTGTTGCGTATGCCCAAAGTCTGGTCTGAATAGAAGCTGCGGCGGCCGGAACTGCTGAACTTCTCCGGGATCGCTGCAATCGCGTATCCGGTGGGAGTCACTGACAAGGTATAAAGAAATCCGCTTTTCTTGCCTTCGGCCAAGTCTTTGGGAATCAGGTCGGCGGCCGCGGGCCCGGCGGCCCCGCTCGCCGGCGGACCCAGCATCGCCAGGCTTTCGGCGTATTTTCCAAACTGCGAATTATACTGAAGCTGCTCGGCGTGGATGGTGCGGATGTGCTGAATCGCGGCCGTCTCATTGGCGGCCATCAACTGCTGGTTCATCTTGGGTACCGCGATGGCCGCGATGATCAGAATGATCGCGATCACAATCAACAGTTCGATCAGTGAAAAGCCGCGACGGCCCCGATCCCTTGGGCCACGATTCCCTACTCCAGCAGATACGCGCATGTCTATATTGTAGACGCCAGGATCGCCCGCGGCGTGCAGAACCAGCCGGTCTATCCAACCAGTCAATCGGCGGACTTGGGCACGTCCGGTAGGTTCTTGAGTACCGACAACCGGTCTTTCCAGCGGGAACGAACCTGGATGAAGTCGGGGTGGTCCAGGTGCAACTCACTGACGATCTGGCGGATTTCGTTGTCTTCGATGAGCGACACGTCGTCTTCGGCGGCCGAGACGGCGTATAAACAATTCACGAGCGCCAGTTTTTGCTCGCGTGTGGCGATGCGATCGAACTCGCGCGTGACCAGGAAATTTTCGGTGGCTCCGAAGAACTGGTTCCGCGTTTTGGCGATCTGGGCGACGATGATGGCCTGCTCTTCCGGGAGTTGGCCCTGCTCTATAAGAATGCGCTCCATGGCGCGGGTCTCTTGCGGACTAATATGCAGATCCGCATTCGCGACACGCCCTAGAATGTAGCCGAAGGCGGCGATGTACCGCGCTTGGGCTGGTTCGATCTGATCCAGAGCCTGGACGACTTTGCGCACGGCGTCGGTCTCCCCGGTGTGGGCGGGTTCATCCGGTAAACCAAAAAAGCGGCGAAGGGACATGGTCGATTCCTATGATGCTCCGTTAGGGACGGCGGCGGCAAACTCGTTTATGCGACGCGGATGCCAACGCGTCTGGCTTCTTTCTTGAGAGTTCCATCCAGCGTCAGGAGAACTGCGTCCTCGCGGAGGGCAAGAGCCAAATAGAACATGTCATAGGCGGCGCGGCTCTTCTGCGCGCGGCTGAGGGCGAATGCTTCGCGACAAAGCTCGGCCGACGGCACCAGAACATTCACGAGATCCGGCAAGATATCGAGAGCTTGATCGCAAGTCTCCAGGTCAAGCCCGCCCAATTGATGCAACTTCCAGAGACCGTTGACGAACTCGGGAACCAACAAGTCCGGAGCAAGCGCCTCCGCGGACTGTTCCAAAAGATCCTTCAACCGGTCGGCGGCCTTCTTGTTGAGGGCAATCTCAATCGCGCAGCTTGCGTCGAGGACCACTTTCATCGATCGCGATCCTCACGGATCAGCCTCACGCTGCTGGGCAGGTGGCTGGTCAGCCTTCGATCAATCGACGCTGCCTTGAGCAGGGCTTCCTTCCGCCGCCTCATAGGATCGGTCTCGACGTCAAGACCCTTAGCCAGGACGGCTACGGCTTGTTGAGCCAAGCTGCGCCGGTCCCTTTCCGCCTCTTGGACCAAGCGGCGGTAGATATGCTCAGGTACGTCCCGGACTTGAAGAGTGGGCATGCTTTCATTTTACATGCAGTATGATGTAGAGTGCATGCATCCCGTAAACCTACTTGCAGGTGGATGGAGTGATTCGCTTCAATTGCCACTTCGGTAAGGGTGATACATGCTCTCCACGGTCACCGCTCGTATGGTGAAACTCCAAGCCATCCGGATGAGTTTGCAACCCAGCGCATCATGTCCCACCCACAGCAATTGGGGATCATCACCGCGTCGGTCTGCTTTCAACGGGGAATAACTCTCGCATAAGGCCGCAACGTAATCTTCACGCAGGTATTCTCCTTCAGGGACGATATCCAGTGTGCGTTCCGATTCGACGCGAACGCGTGGGGAGAACGCGGTCAGCATGCCCACAACAAGCAGCGCGGAAACTGGCCCGCGACACACGATTTCACCCTACCGCCACTTCCTGAATCTTCCGCAACTTGCTCCACAGCGGGCCGAGCAGGTCAAGCCGCAGCGCGTTCGCTCCATCAGAGAGAGCCCGCTCCGGTGCGTCGTGGACTTCGACGAACACGGCGTCGCATCCGGCGGCGACGGCGGCGCGCGATAGCGTCCCGATGAACTGCGGTTGGCCTCCGGAGGCCGTCCCGGCGGCTCCCGGCAACTGCACGCTGTGGGTCGCGTCGAACACCACCGGCCATCCAAAGTCGCGCATGATCGCGAGGCCGCGCATGTCCACCACCAGATTGTTGTACCCGAACGTGGAACCGCGCTCGGTAAACAGGATCTTGTTGTTTCCTGTGGTCGCAACTTTCTCCGCCGCGTGCCGGATGTCCTGCGGCGATACGAACTGGCCCTTCTTGATGTTGACCACGCGGCCTGTCCGGCCCGCCTCGACAAGGAGATCCGTTTGGCGGCACAGGAACGCAGGGATCTGTAAAATGTCAGCCGACTCAGCAGCAAGCGCGGCTTGTGCAGGTTCGTGAATATCAGTCAATACCGGAAACCCGGCTTCGCGGATGCCTTTGAGTATCCGCAGTCCTTCTTTGAGTCCAGGTCCGCGGTACGAACTCACGCTCGACCGGTTGGCCTTGTCGAACGACGCCTTGAAAATGAAAGGTCCGGCGATCTTGCGGATCTCATTCGCCAGAAAGTGGACGTGCTCTTCGCTTTCGATCACACATGGCCCGGCGATGAGCGCCAACGGCCGGCCTGCGCCGATCTGGATCTGTGGAGTAATCTCGACCGGAATCACGGCTTGCTGCCCGCCACTTGCGGCACTCCGCGTGCTTCCTCCATCTTGTGCGAGCCGCCGTCGGTCTTGCGCCGCCGGTGTTCGAGCGCGGCTCCGATGAAGGCCTGAAACAACGGGTGCGGCTCCAAGGGTTTCGACTTGAACTCCGGATGGAACTGGCAACCCAGATACCAGGGATGCTCCGCGAGCTCGCAGATTTCCACATAAGTCCCGTCGGGCGTTTCGCCGGTGAGCCGCAGTCCGTGTTCCTTCAGAATGTCTTCGTACTCGCGGTTGAACTCGTAGCGGTGGCGATGCCGTTCGCTGACCTCGGGCCTGCCGTAAGCTTCGCGCGCGAAGCTGCCCTCGGCGAGTTTGCAGTCGTAAGCGCCCAACCGCATGGTGCCGCCGAGTTCATCGACGCCTTTCAACTCGCGCAGCTTATAAATGACCCGCTGCGGCGTGGCCTGATCGAACTCGGAAGAATTGGCCTGCGACAGGCCGCACACGTTGCGGGCGAATTCGATTACCAGCGTCTGCATGCCCAGGCAAATGCCAAAGTAGGGAACCTTGGCCTCGCGCGCGTAGCGGATGGCCACCAGCATGCCTTCAATGCCGCGCTTGCCGAAGCCGCCGGGAACCAGGATGCCGTCAAAGGCTTCCAGCTGCGCCATGGCTTGCGGCCACTCCAGACGCTCGGCTTCGATCCAGGTGATGTTGACACGCGTGTCATGCGCGAGGCCGCCATGCAGCAGGGCTTCTTTCAGGCTCTTGTAGGAATCTTCGTACTCGACATACTTGCCGACCAGCCCGATGGACACCTGGCGCGCCGGATGCTTCATCCGCCCCACCATCTCGCGCCAGCGCGTCAGATCGCGGGGAGGCGCGTCCATGGCCAGCAGACGCAGCGCGATGTCGTCGACGCCCTGCTCGGCAAAGACAAGAGGACATTCGTAAACGCTATCCACGTCGCGGGCTGTGATGACCGCCAGCGGATCCACGTCGCAGAACAGCGCGATTTTTTCCTTCATGTCCGGAGGCAGAGCGCGCTCGCTGCGGCACAGCAGAATATCCGGCTGTATACCAATCGCGCGCAGTTCCTTGACGCTGTGCTGCGTCGGCTTGGTCTTCAGTTCCTGCGCGGCCGCGATCCACGGCACCAGCGTCACGTGCACGAAGAGAGTATTGTCGCGCCCTAACTCATGGCGCATCTGGCGGATGGCCTCCAAAAACGGCAGCGACTCGATATCGCCCACCGTACCCCCGATTTCAACGATCACCACGTCCACGGCCGAGCCATCCGGAGCCGTCGCCACACGCCGCGCGGCGGCTTTAATCTCATTGGTCACGTGCGGAATCACCTGCACCGTCTTGCCCAGGTAATCGCCGCGGCGCTCGCGCGAGATGATTTGTTCGTAGATACGGCCGCTGGTCAGGTTGTTGGCTTGCGTGAGCGGCGAGTGCGTGAAGCGCTCGTAATGGCCCAGGTCGAGATCGGTCTCGGCGCCATCGTCCGTGACGAAGACTTCACCATGTTGGAACGGACTCATGGTGCCGGGGTCGACGTTCAAGTACGGGTCGAATTTTTGCAGAGTGACGCTGATGCCGCGGCTCTCAAGCAGACAGCCGATACTCGCCGCGGCGATTCCCTTCCCTAACGATGAAACCACTCCTCCAGTAACAAATATATATTTCGCCATTATTCGGTTTCCATAGTGCTGGTTGCGGCCGCTTCCATGGCGGCCGTCTTTTGAAGAATTCGCGCACAACGGACTCGCTCCTGCCCGGCAGGATGGACGAGTTTCTCACCGGTTGGCGCCGTGCCTGCGCGGCCTGTGCTCTTTTCATAGAGCGCCGACACACGTTCCCAATCCTCCGGCGTATCCACGCCCAGAGACTCCGATTCCGTTTCGATCACGCGGATCTTGTAACCGTTTTCCAGGGCACGCAGTTGCTCCAGACGCTCGGCCTGTTCGAGCGGTCCAATGGGCAGATCCGAGTATCCGAGCAGAAAGTCGCGCCGGTAGACGTAAAGTCCGATGTGCTTGAAGTATTCGACCGTATCCGCCGAGCCACCACGCACGTGAGGAATCGGTGCGCGCGAAAAATACAAAGCGTTGCCGTGATGATCGGTTACGACCTTCACTACATTCGGATCGGTGATTTCGGCGGCGTGTTCGATGCGCTTTTTTAGAGTTCCCATGGGCACGTCGTCCTGCTCCAGCATCCCGATGATCGCGGCGTCGATCGCCGCCGGATCCAGCATGGGCTCGTCACCCTGAATATTGACGACGATCTGCGCGTTGGACGCCGAAGCAGCCTCTGCCACGCGGTCGGTCCCGGAGACGTGATCGGAGCGCGTCATGATGGCGCGGGCACGGAATTCCTGGGCAGCACTTAGGATGCGCTCGTCATCGGTGGCAATCACAAGGTTGGTAAGGTAGCGCGCCTGGGAAGCCCTCTCCCATACGTGCTGGAGCATGGTTTTGCCGCCGATAGAGACGAGGGCTTTGCCGGGGAATCGGGAGGATGCGTACCTGGCGGGAATTACGCCAAGGATGCTAAGCGGCACAATCGAAGATAGCACAGCGCGGGTAGAATTTTCCACGCCGCGTCCGGCACCGCCACGCACTCTGTTAAACTCAGGATTGACCGCTTGTATGCGCCCGTAGCTCAGTCTGGATAGAGCGTTTGCCTCCGGAGCAAAAGGTCAGAGGTTCGAATCCTCTCGGGCGCACCACACCTCCACTCACTTGAATCAAAGAATTCCATCCAGGCGGTAGCACCGCGCCGCGGTTCCCGCAAACAGATCCGCCTTTTCAGCGCTGCTGGCGCCCTTCGCCATCAGCTTGCAGGCATTCCAGAACACCTGATAACTGTAGGAAATCTTGTCGACGGGAAAGTTACTCTCAAACATACAGCGCGGCGCGCCGAAGGCCGCGATGCAGGTTTCCACGTAGGGGCGGAATCGCGCGGCCACCTTTTCCGACGACGGCGGTTCGGCATCCCCATCGAAGCGCAAGGCCGTGTAGCTTTGACCCAGGCCCCCGAGCTTGACGTACACGTTGGGCCGTGCCGCCAGAGCCTTGATGGAGGACGCCCAACGCGAAAACACTTCATCCTGCTTGCCGCGGTATGAGCCCAACCCAAGGACGCCGCCGACATGATTGAGAACGATCCTGGTATTCGGTAACGCGCCCGCGAGACCGGCAACTTCTCCGATCTGGGTATGGTAGAGGGACACATCGTAGGAAAGGCCAAGACGGCCGACCACGGCCACGCCTTCCCGGAACTTGTTGTCGGCCAGCATCCCGGCGCGGGTATTCGCGTTGGGTCTCAGCGTGGCAGCCTCGGCCTCCCATGACACGCCATGGCGGATGCCGCGAAAGCGGTCGCCACCCGCGCGCATCAGCGCGTTCAAGATCGGCTCGGCGCGGCTGCCCAACCTCAGGTCCGCGTGCCCCACAATGCCGGCGGCGACTCTGGTCTTGCCAAAGACGCCACTGTTGCACATCGCCGCGACGCCATTCGCGAACTCGACCTCGCCGACGGGCCGCATTTCTTCGGGCCCCCGGTCGCGATACATCGAACTCGCCTCCATGTACACTGTGCCAACAATGTTGTGGCCGCTACCGGTATCAGCCAACAGGTCATCCAGCAAATACCGCCATCCGGGGCGCTGCCACAAATGGTGATGCGGATCGATGATCTTCAGGTCCGGCTCTAGAACCGTTTCTTTGTGCCGCGCGAGCCAATCCAGTCGAGGCGCCGGGTTCCCTGGAGCGGCCTTCTGCTGTTTCACGGCCTGCTGCGCCGACGCCCGTTGCGCCCATGCCGCTGCCGCTCCACCGAGGAGCAAAGACAATTCGCGTCGATTCAGTCGATTCACTGATGACCTCCATCAATACGGAAAACTCTATCACTCTAGCTTAGGCTGAGTTCGCCGCGCACGCTACAATGACTTTGTGACTCTTAATCCCGACGCCTCCGGCCTGGTCGAGAGCGCCTCAGCAGAATACGTGCACAAGCGCATAGCGGAACTTGGTCCGTGGTTTTATGAATTCGACTTAGGCAAGTTCGGCAAGACCACATCCATATTGCCGCCCGAAGTGCTGCCGATTCATGAGACCCGGCTCGAAATGGTCAACCGGGCCGTGGATGCGCATTTTGCGGGTTCGTTTTCTCAAATCCGCTGCCTGGATGTCGGCTGCCATGAAGGTTACTATTCGGTCGCGATGGCGCGCAAAGGCATGCGCGAAGTGCAGGGCGTGGACGTGCGCGAACAGAGTCTTGAAAAAGCGCGCGTGGTCGCGGAAGCGCTCGGGTTCAGCAATCTCACTTTTGGCCGGCAAAACTGCGAACAGATGAATCCGGAAGAGATCGGCTCCTTCGATCTGTGCCTGTTTCTAGGCGTTCTCTATCACTTGGAAAATCCCATGTTGGCCTTGCGCAATATCAGCCGGGTCACCAGCAATCTATGCGTGCTGGAAACCCAGGTGGTGGATGAAGTCGACGGCTACGCCGAATGGGGCGCGCGCGAGTGGACCAAGAAATACCATGGCGTGCTGGCGGTTATTGACGAATCCGGCGAATTCTATAGCGACAACCGCGAGACCGGGGCGACGCCGCTGGTGATGTGTCCGTCGCCTAAAGCGCTGGAGACCATGCTGAAGCACGCGGGCTTCCGGAGAGTGGAAATCATTGAGCCTCCGCCCGGCGCCTATGAGCAACACCAACGCGGGAAACGCGTGGTGTGCGCCGCATACAAGTAGCTCCGGTTTGATCGTGGCCGCGAAAGTGCCGCCCGGAGAAAGCCCCACCCGGCCAGATCCAATTTACGTTAAAACTAATCTGGTAGGGCCATTAGGAACGTTCATGAGACACGCCGCACTTATTCTTGCAGTCAGTTTGTCCGCCGCGAGCGGAAACGCCCAAGCCCCGACAGCCTCGGAGATTGACGCGCTCTATCCCGCCATCGAAACGCTGTACATTGATCTTCACCAGAATCCGGAACTCGCTTTCCAGGAAGTGCGGACAGCAGCCAAGCTCGCCGCGCACGCCAAAGCACTGGGATATGAAGTCACCACGGGCGTTGGCAAGACCGGAGTCGTGGCGATCCTGAAGAATGGAACCGGGCCTACCGTCATGCTGCGCACCGAACTGGATGCGCTCCCGGTCGAAGAAAAAACCAACTTGCCGTTCGCAAGCAAGGTCACCGCCAAGAACGCAGCCGGCCAGACGATTCATGTGATGCATGCCTGCGGCCATGACGTTCACATGTCGGCCTGGGCCGGAACGGCGCGCTGGATGGCCGAACATAAAGACCGCTGGAAAGGGACGCTCATGCTGGTGGGCCAGCCGGCCGAAGAAGGCGGCAGCGGCGGCGCGCTGGCCATGCTCAAGGACGGTCTCTTCACGCGTTTTCCCCGCCCTGATTTCGCGCTGTCACTGCATGACGACGACACCATGCCCGCCGGGACGCTCGGCTATCATCCGGGACCGTTCCGTTCGATGGCTGACGCGGTCAACATCATCGTCCATGGCCGTGGCGGCCATGCCGCGATGCCCATGAACACGGTGGACCCCATCGTGCTCGCCGCGAAAATCGTGATGTCGCTGCAGACCATTGTCTCGCGCGAGAACACGCCCACCGACCCCGTGGTCATCACTATCGGCACGATTCACGGCGGCACGCAACGCAACGTCATTCCGGATCAGGTCGAGATGCAGCTTTCGGTGCGGACCTATACGACCGAAGTGCGCCGCAAAACCCTCGCGGCGATCCAGCGCATTGCGCGCGGCGAAGCCATTGCCGCCGGAGCGCCCCGCGAACCGGAAGTAATCATCACCGGCGGCGAAAGAGCCTCTGAATCGGTGGTCTACAATGACCCGGCCTTGATCGCGCGCCTGGCCGTGGCGCTCAAGTCGGGGCTCGGCGACAAGCTGGTGACCGAGATGCCGCAGAAGATGACGTCGGAGGATTTCGCCGAATACTGGAACACAGGCAAAGTTCCCTCGGCGTTGATTCACATTGGCGGCGTCAACGCGGCGAAGTTCGAAGAAATCAAACGGACCGGAATCCCTGGCCCCGCGCCGCATTCGCCGGAGTGGGCGCCCGACCGGGAACCGACCATCAAGAACGGCATCCGCGCCGAGGTGATCGAGCTGCTCGAATTGTTCAAAGGGAAATAAGCCCGCCTACCGGCTGGCGCTGGCTGTCGCGGGAACCTCTTCTTCGGTGACAAAGATTTCCGTGATAATGCTGACGCGCGCGCTCATCAGGTGACCGCCACGCGTAGTACCGTCGCCGAGCGCGACCACCGAGTGCGCATGGACGCCGACGTTGCCGTCTTTATCGGTGCCGATGCTCCCGGAAATCGACACGAGTTCGGCCTCTTCATCGATCTCGGTCTTCTTGTTGGTCTTATTGACCGGATCGGACCAGCGGAAGGTGGCCTTGTTGACCGCGCCTAGCCCGGAGAAGTGCCCGTTCTTGATATGGTTCTTTTCGGCGAACTCCATGAGGCCGGAGATGATCTCATCGCCCTTCACCAGGTTCACGCGATAGGTGTGCCCACTCGCGCGGCCCAGATCGGTCACTTTCAATCCCGGCGCAGTGCCCGGCTTGAAAAAACGGCTCTCGGGATTCGGCGCCACCTGTTGGGCGTGCAACTGGTAGGCGGCCGTGAACACCACTCCGCACGCGACCAGCATGGATACCACAGGGGCCATCTTGATTTTCCGGTTCATGTTGTGGAGACCTCAGCCAATAAGTGTACTTCGAAACGGGCAAGCCGAGTGAAGCGGATGGCATTGAATGGTGCGCCCGGCACGACTCGAACGTGCGACCTTTTGGTTCGTAGCCATGAAGCCACAAATAATCAACAACTTAGCACTAGGCACAATGGTTGCTCATGGTTGCTACCAGTTATGCCGTTTCAGTTGTTTAGCTCACTTCCCCCTCGAGCCATGCACAACCCTGAGCAACGCTTCTGAGCACAGGGTGGGCACAAAATTGGGCACAGTTACCCCCCCCCCCTCGATTCCAAAGGCGGGGGCGGTTTTAGTAGCTAACCCAGCACACATCCACTCCTGTTCCCAACGTGGGACTCCCGAGTCCCAAAAAGTTTTTATGAGTGATTCAGAATTTGGCCGGTGTGATTCAGGGATTGGATCCAGCCTCGGGGCCGGCCCAATTCGCTTTCGATAGCCCGCAGCCTCTGTTCACGTCGCCTCCCATGAACGGCACGTTGGGAACGATGGCTTTCCGCTACGCTGTCACGGCCGAAGGCAAGCGCTTTCTGGTTCTAGAGGACAGCGGCAATGCAACTCCCGCCCCCATCACGGTTGACCAACTGGCAGGCGGGGCTGAAGAAGTAAGGCCGAAGCCACGCGGGTAATTGATCTGGTATCTTCTCCTCCTTTTCGCGGCCCTTCGATTCTGCCCCAAACCCTCAGAAAAGTAGATGACGAGTAGCCGACAATCCAGGACCTATCCAACTAACACATTTCCAATGAATTGCTTACGAGGGAGTTCTGCTCTTAGCGGCGCGTGACGCTAGTTACCCACCCTCTGTTTTCAGGATTGGTTCACACCGGAGAGCGGCTCTATGCGCCAAATTCGTAAACTGGCGTCTCGATGGCGCGTACCGGCGGCTTGGCTTCCCAAACCGTGCGCTGGACGGATGAAGCGACTTGTGGCGCGATGCTGATCTCGCCGCAGTGACCGCAGACCAAAGCGGGTACGTGCTCCACAACGACAAGTTTTCCGTCAAGATCGACGTGGTATCGGATCAGTTCTTCACGCCGTTCGCCGACCCCACAAACCTCGCATTTCATTGCAGTCTCCTCAATCGGAAGTCGGTCCACTGACTTGGATCCGGCTGGTACAAGGTTATCACTTTGACCGGATTTCGACCCGGCGCTGTGCACTGTATATGCAGCGGCCGCCCGGAAGCTGTGCGTCCGAAAATCAGGCAACTCGGGCCGTACTTGTCCGATGGATAGCTTTCTATAATCTCGCCAGCTTCGACAGCCTCTTCAACTTCGCTGGTGGAGATTCGCCGCTGGATGGACTGGTCTAACGCATGCAGCGAGTATTCGTATTCCATGCGGCGAAACCGCTCGCGGATCAGGTCGATCATGGCTCACCCCAATGGCTCGATCTTTCTATTTCCCAACCGGCGCTTTGCGCCGCAGTTCGTCGGAGAAGTTCAGCTATTGTAGATCAATGTCGCCAGTGAGTGCCACTTCCACGAGCAGTGCGTCTTATGGCAAATTGATGTGGTGGGTTATGTCCCTGAACGCCGTATCTGGCCCGGGGGCACATCTACGGAGTTCAGCCGATGCGCAGGAAGCGGCAATCCGTTTAACCCAGGGCAAGAGCAGTACAAGCCAGCTACCGCTTCCCTTGCACGCTGTAGCGGTCGGCGAGTGGCTCGCCGGGTGCTCCGCCCGGACCGATGTCGTCGTAGTCGGGAAGCATGGTCGCATTCCACTCTGCATAGGCCGCAACCAGGCGTTTGAATACTTCTGGCTGTCGGTTCCTGAGGTTGGCACGCTCGAGCGGGTCGTCGGCGACATTGAAGAGGTATTCGTTGCCGGCAATGCGAAGGTACTTCAAATTACCGTCACGATGCGCCCGCTGCACTCTGTTGTGAAAACGCCAGAACAGTGTGCGTGGAACTGGAGCAGTTGCGCCGGTAAGCACGGGTAGCAAATTCATGCCGTCGCTAGGATACGCGGGATCGGGCGCACCGCCCGCGGCAGCCAGCAGCGTCGGCATCCAGTCCATACTGATGCCGACCTGATCCGCGGTAACTCCAGCACGGATGTGGCCGGGCCAGCGGATGATCGCGGGAATGCGTATTCCGCCCTCAAGGAGTTCCCCTTTTCTGCCGCTGAATGGCCATATGTCTGAAAAACGCTCGCCACCGTTATCGCTGGTAAAGATGACGATCGTATTTCCGGCGATCTTAGCCGCATCAAGCACTTTGAGCACACGCCCAATCTGGAAATCCATGCGCGTGACCATCTCCGCATAGGTCTTGAGCGTGCCGCCGTCACGATCCTGGAGAGATCGGATGCGCTGCGATTCGGCTTCGTCGCCTGGACCCTCCCATGGCCAGTGCGGGGCATTGAAGTGCAAGCTCAAGAAGAACGGCTGGCGAGCCGTCGCATAATCGCTGATCACTTTCACAGCGCGGTCGCCCATCAAATCGGTGAGATAACCGTTCTGGTGAATTTTGACATCGTCTTCCCATAGGTCTTCCTTACCTGTCGAGGCGATACCATCCTTATGCGTGAAGTAATCGAGCGCTCCCCAACGGAATCCCCAGAAGTGGTCATAGCCGCTTTTCAGCGGCCCATATTTCGGCAATCCGCCCAGGTGCCATTTGCCGATGAGCGTCGTGCCGTACCCAACTTTCTTGAGGAGTGAGGGAAGCGTGGGGTGCTCGGGCGGCAAGCCGAGATCATCAGGCCTCGGCACCAGGGGTTCTTCCAGACCGACGCGCAGCCGGTATTGGTAGCGGCCAGTGATCAAGCCCGTGCGCGTGGCCGAGCACACCGCTGAATTCGCATACGCCTGCAGGAAACGCGTGCCCTTCGCGGCGAGGCTGTCGATATTGGGCGTCTTGTATTCGCGGCGTCCGTAACAGGAGACGTCCGCGTAGCCCAGATCGTCGGCCATGATGTAGACGATATTGGGCTTGGCCGTTTGCGAGAACGCGGCGGGAACCAGTGCACCCGCGGCAGTAGCCGCCAACACTTCGCGGCGCGTTAAACCTGAAGCCTTCATGATGAACACCTCAAGAACACTTGATCTAGTCTATCAGTGAAGCCAGAGGGTGGCATATGACTGATTTAGCTTAATATACTCGATCAGAACGCAAGTAGGTCATGTATCACCGACTATCCGTCAGTTACTTTTTCAAATTCGGGGTTTGGTCGGCCGCTGGGCGCCACCCTGTTCGCCAACATGACGGCCGCGTACGACGCGCTGCCGGACTATGTGAAGAGGAAGATCGAAGGTCTCAGCGCCACTCATAATTTCGAAAATTTCTGGGAAATGATGCGGCAGCGCGGCGGCGCCAAGACTTCCCGCGCGCCGATGACGGAAGAGCAGAAGCGGATGAAACCACCCGTCTCGCACCCGATGGTGCTGGTACATCCGATTTCCGGCCGCAAGAGCTTATATGCCGACCCTGGCTACACGGTCAGCATTGTTGGTATAGATAATCAGGAAAGCGACGAACTGCTGGATTTCCTGTTCCGCCATCAGCTGCGGCCGGAATTCCAATATGCCCATCGTTGGAACGAGGGCGACGTTCTGGTGTGGGACAATCTACGCACGCTGCACAATGCCGAAGCGGATTATCGCGCGGATGAACCGCGTCTGATCAAGCGCTGCCAGGCAATGGCGGACCGGGTATTCACCCCCGAATTCGCGCATCTGGCGCGGGAATACGCAAGGCCGCAATACCATCCGGCCTGATGTGGATGGCCAAGACAGGCGGCTCGCGCGTGCGAGGCCTTTGTTACTTGACGGGCATTTTGAAGTCCGTCTCCTTCGCCCTGTCGAGTTGTTCGGGGAGTTGGAGTTCCCATGTGATGTAGTCATCAGCCGCCTTGCGGAACTCGGGGCTCGCCGGGTCTAGCTGCCCCCAAAGAAACGGCTGTACGAAAATGTCATCAACCGCAGTCCCTGCAGTCCCTGCCTTCTCCATTCCGGATTTCAGCGGAAGATTGGCCTTGCGCCAAGCAGCGTTGCCTCCATCCAGAACGCTGACCGACTTGCCGGTAAGCTTTGCCAGGTCCTGAGCAGTGAGGGCGGCCAAAGCGGCTTCATTCCCTGTCACGACGAAGTTCGCCGAAGGGGGCATCTTCATGATGCTTTCCCGCAAACGTGCACGGCTGACAAACCAGGCTCCCGGAATGTGCCCTTTGCTGTAACTGGAGCTGCCGGCCACATCAACGACGGTGGCGCTGTTCATCTTCAGCATTTCAGCGACCTTCGCAGCATCGACAGCGCGAGGAGCGGGTTTGCCCAAGCCGAGGATCGTGGGTTTGTAGTCACCGGTCGCGAGTTCCACCCCTTGAAAGGGATCGGCGAGGACGTAGGTTTCCGGCCAATCCGCCTGCACCAGCCAGGAGGCGGTCATCAGCGCTCGGACCAGGTAATTGTCCACCAGAACGATACGGCTGCGCCGGGTTGCAGCGTACTTGTCCATGCCCTGCACCAATTGGACGCCCCAACCGTAGGAAGAATCGGGCCGATGTCCCGCGCGGTATTCTTCCGGTGTACGCAGATCGATGAGGTAGACTGTTCGATCCTTCTCGGCTTTGAACTTCGCCAGCGTCTGCGCGTCGATGGTCTTCACTCCGTATCGATCCGCAACTTTCCGCGCGGCCTCAAGCGCCTGCTGGAGATGTTGTCCCGACGGTTCCGGAGCACGCCTATTGGACCCATGTTCCAGTTCAAAGCCGCTATTTAGCCAGGCCATCGTCCCGCCGTTGAGCGCCACTGTCTTGTTCTTCACCCCGGCGTTGATTAAGCTTTGCGCCCCGATGATGCTTCGCGTGCGCCCCGCGCAATTCACCACCACCAGGGTTTCCGGCTTCACTCCCAGTGCAGTGAAACGGTAGACCAGCTCCGACCCCGGCACGTTGATGGAGCCGGGAATGTTCATGTCGGCGTATTCGTTGGCCGGGCGGCTGTCGAGGATCACAATGTCTTCGCCGGCCGCGATTTTGCGGTGCAGTTCCTCGGCCGTTATTTCCGGCGTATCATAGCGCAGCGCGATCCATTCTCCGAATGCCTTGCCCGGCACGCTCATGCCGCTGAAGATTTCGTAGCCGGCCTGCTTCCATGCCGGATACCCGCCCTCCAGGACCGCAAGACTTGTGTAGCCTAGCTCCTTCAGCCTCACAGCCGCGCGTTCGGCTGTTCCCTCCCCGCCATCGGCAAGAACGATCCGCGTGGATCGGCGTGGCACCAGCAGGTCAATATTGAGCTCCAGCTTGCTCAGCGGAACATTCACGGCGTGCAGAAGATGATTTCGGCCGTAAGCGCCTTCTTCCCTGGGATCGAGGATCGCAATTTCTTTCCCGTCGGTCTCAAGCGCCTTCAGCGCAACGGCGCTAACTCTGGGGAAACTGCCGGCTGCTGATGCTGCCAGCGCCGAAAGGATAACCATCAGCACCTCTCTGTATTTCACATCCCCTCCTTCTTGCCCGCAGGTAAGCGGCGGCTCGAATCAGCCAACCGGCTGCAGCGGGGCATCCTGGGATCTAGAAACTTAACGAGCGCAACCCTGCTGTCTGCAACCCTGCGGTCACGGTGAATCGCATGCTCAAAAGTTATCATAGATCCTTCTCGCAGGTCAGACGCTTTCATGGTCTGTTGTTTCGAGCGCCGAAATTTAACAACGGACGGTAACCGGCTAACCAAGTTCTTGCGCGTAATGCGCGTAATCGCCAGCTTACTGATTGCTTTCGAGAACACGTCCGGCAGGGCGACGGGGATTGCGGTCAACAGCGTATCTGCGCAACAGGTGAGCGTGCCAGTGATTGTCCGGGATGACGCAGGCAACCAAATCGACGACGTCGATGCTTCCGGGGGAAAAGCGGCGAGATAGGGTACTCAATGCTACCGAACAGGAGACATTTCTCAAGTCGGCGAATACCATTGGAGATGCAAGCAGTGAAGCTTACCGGAGGGCACTGGAAGGAATCCGGGCCGTGAAACGGGGAGAAGAGCCGATCAGACCCCAAGACCCATATCAATTACGCGACCTTACGACGCTGCTCGTTGATTGTGGACTCAGACCGGATGAAGCTTACCGTCTGCGATGGGAGGAGATTCGGGACGGTGCTTTGCACATTGCACATGGCAAAACGGAAAACGCGCGTCGCATGATCCCTCTGCCACCACGTGCGGCATCGATCATTGAGATGCGGCGATTAGCTGGCACTTCGGAGTGGGTCTTCCCTGCTCCCACAAAGAGCGGACACATCGGGCAGTCCACACTTAAGAAGCGTCATCGACGCGCTTGTGAACTCGCGGAGGTTTCCTATTTCCCGATGTACACTTTGAGGCATACCTGCCTAACCCGATGGGCGGCTGTGATGGACCCCTATACACTCGCGTACTTGGCGGGACATAGCGACTTCGCTACAACCAGGCGTTACGTTCACCCTCGCCGCCAAACGGTCCTGGATGCAATGGAGAGGGCGCTAAACGCACAGGGTGGGCACAAAATCGGGCACAATCAGCAAAGTGAGGAATTAGAGCGCGGACAAGAAGCCAGCGTAATGAATTGACTACATGTGCTTTAGGATGGTGCGCCCGGCACGACTCGAACGTGCGACCTTTTGGTTCGTAGCCAAACGCTCTATCCAACTGAGCTACGGGCGCGGCGGGTCAGACTATTTGTCATTCTAGCATGCGGTTGGACTCGGACATAATTTTCCCGTCCCCATCCAGCCGCAACCGCAATCCCCTCCAGATCACCGTGCGGCCCGCTAAGCCGGTCAGCCAGACCGCAAACGCATATGCGTCGCGCGCCGGCACCAGCCACAACAGCCGCAGCGCATCGCGGCTGCGAATCACCAGCCAGCCGGACGCCCACGCCATCACGAAGCGGACCAGCAGCAGCGTGACGGCAAGTTCCCAGCGCCCGGACAGCCCCGCGATCACCGCCCACAGCGATGCGTTCGTTACCGGCAATCCCAGGTAGCCCCAATACTTAACGGTGCGGATGGTGCGCGCCCAGCGCACTTGATGCGCCCAGACATGCGCCCAATTGCCGCCCATGTGAGTATCGACGACGACATCGCTGAGCACGCACTTGAGACCGAGTGCGTGGATGCGATGTCCCAACTGGTAGTCATCGGCCAGGTAATCGGCGATGGCCGCGAAACCGCCGATGCGCTCCAGATCCCGCCGCCGGAACGCCAGCGTGGAACCCATGGCGAATTCATCCACGCCCAGCAGGCGCGCCACCAGCGTGGAGGGAACAAAATCGGTGGCAACGCCCAACCCTTCAAAGCGCGCGGCGTTGGTGTCGCCGATGGGCCGGTAGAGACACGTCACCAGGCCTACGCTGGGATCGGCCAGCGGCGCGGTCACACGCTCCAGATAGTCGGACTGCACGCGAATGTCTGAGTCGTTGACCACCAGCACGGGATGCTGGCTCGCCGCCTGCAGGTCGATCAGCGTGCCCACTTTTCCGTTCGCCGCGAGGGTAGCCGCTCTCACGATGCGAATCTTTGAAAACTCGCGCAAAACCGGCAAGGCCTCGTCATGGGGATCGCTCACGCCGCACAGGAATTCGTAGTCGCCGCGCAAGACCGCGTGGGATTGAATGGCCTCGCGCAAAGCAGGATCCAACCCGCGGATCGGCTTCAGTACCGAAGCGGGCCCCTGACCGCTGGCCCCCGGCCGCTGCTTCGCGGACCTCCAAGCGCGGACGCACGCCAAAATTGCCATCGCCTGGTAGCCAATAGCCAAGGCGGCAAGCAGTGTCAGTAACACTGGAGAGAGATTACGCGCGCTCTTGGGTTTGTGCGCGCGTCAAAGCGGCGGCGCGCTGGTCGGTGATGTACTGTTTGCGTTTGGAGCGCAGTGCCATGAACTCGCGGGCTTCCTTATACAGGCGCTTGCGTTCTTTGTTGTCGAAGATGGCCTTGCGCACGATGCGCCAGGCGGCTTTAGGACGGAAGTAGTATTCGCTGTAGAAGCGTTCCACCCATTCCATCAGCTCGGCCTCTTCCAGAATGCCGGGATAAATCACATTCGGCAACTGATGGCCCTGCTCGTCGGACATGCCGATGTTGATCAGAGCGTTCTTCTTGGCGAAATCGTAAAACTCGGTTCCCGGATAAGCGTGCGCGATGGACACCTGGATGGTCTCCGTGTCCAGGCCTTTGGCGAAATCGATGGTCTTGCGCAGTGACTCGCGCGTTTCCCCCGGCAACCCCACAATGAAATCCGCGTGAACGATCAGACCCAATTTGTGGCAATTCGCGGTAAAGCGCTTCGCCATATCGACGGTGGCGCCCTTCTTGATGTTCTTGAGAATCTGCTCGTCGCCGGACTCATAGCCGACGATCAACAGCCGGCAGCCGGCATCCTTCATGGCCTTGAGCGTCTCGTAATCCGTGGTGACGCGCGATGTGCAGGACCACGTAAAGTTCAGCTTCTTCAACTCCGCGCAAAGTTCCAGCGTGCGCGCCTTGCGGTAGTTAAACGTGTCGTCGTCGAAGAAAATTTCCTTGAGGCCCGTGAAATTCTCCAGCACATAGCGGCACTCATTGGCGATATCCTGCGCGGACCGCAATCGCCAGCGGTGGCCGGAATGGGTTTGCGGCCAAAGGCAGAAGGTACACTGCGCCGGACACCCGCGCGAAGTGTAAAAAGCGATGTACGGGTTCAGCAGGAACGGAACGTTATAACGGCGGAAATCCAGATCCCGGTGATAGACCTTGCTGGCCCAGGGAAGCTCATCCAGATTTTCAATCTGCGGGGCTTCCGGATTATGCACGTTCACGCCGTTCTTGCGGAAGCTCACGCTGGGCAATTCCTCCAGCGGCGTTCCGTTGGCGTAGTTGGCGATGGGATAGTCAAACTCGCGGCGGACGATGAAGTCGATGGCCTTGGTGGCATCCAGAACTTTATCCGGTTCCATGGTGACCGGAGGGCCTACAAAAGCAACTTCCAGTTTCGGATTCCGGACCTTCATCATTTCGGCGATCTTCACGTCCACGTGAAAACCGGGCGTCGAGGTGAACAGCACCAACAGATCGAAATCGGCGCCCATCTCCACGGTCTGTTCGATGGAAATGCCGTGCGGCGGCGCGTCGACCACTTTGCTGTTCTCGATCATGCCCGCCGGGTAGCACAGCCACACCGGATACCAATAAGACTCGATTTCGCGCGTGGAGGGCCAGCGTGAACTCGCTCCACCATCGAAGCCCTCAAAAGATGGAGGGTTCAGGAACAGGGTTTTTTTCGACAAAACCGCGGGTCTCCTTATTTCGCCGTCTACTTCGCCCTGAAATGGGCCACCGGCGTGCCGCCGGACGTGTCGCCGGCAGGGCCGGCGCTGGACGCCTCATCGCCGCTGACCTCTTCAGGCTCTTCATCTCTCGCGATGTTCGCGAAGTGGATCAGCAGCTGAGCCTTGCCGATGACGCGAGTCTCCACGGTCGTCTGAATGCGGGAAGGCAGCGCAATGCCATCGCGAAGTTCATAATCGCGCACAAAAGCAATTTTCTTAAGAAACACCGAAGGGCTCTTCACGAACTGTCCGGACTCGCGCACCGGCATGCCGGTCTCCGTCTCGATCCACAACTCGCCTTTGAACAGTCCGACCACCTTTTTCCGCGGGGTCACTTCAATGACCTGCATAGTTTGGTGATTCTGCTCGATCCGTCCAGCATAGCGGAACTTGTAATTCGCCGGCGTAATGGCAATCGTCCCGTTTTCCCGGGCTTCGCTTTCCGCGGCCAGATAGCGCGTAATCACTTCCTGTTTTACCGTGGTATCTCCGGAAAAACCCAGCGCCTTATATGTGATCTTGCCGAGCCTGGAAATCTTGCGCAGCGCGCGCAGCCGGCCGGACTTTTTCAGGCGCGGAAGTTCCGCATCGATATCCACTTCCATCTGCACGCCGCGCAGGGCCGCCTGCTGGATCTGCGTGGCATCCATGTACTTATCCAGAATCGCCAGCCGTGGATCCTGCTTCGAGTCAGAGTCGCGGGGCGCCGCCGGCGCGCCGGAACTCGCCAATAGGCATACTAGGATTATCGTGCCACAAAAACGCAACCGGTTACTCCCCCAAAGCACAGAATTGAAATGCTCTGTTCATTATTGTACCAGGACTACACCTAGAGCAGGATGGACCTAACCGAATCTATTCCGCCGCGTTCAATCCAGGCCTATGGAGAGGGCCCAATTGAACATATCGGCCGGACTCCCGGGGTGCCACAAAGCGGTGTCCAGCCACAGCTTATGGCCATCCGATCGCACCGTCACTAGACCGTCGCGATCGGTCCGCAATATGGCGGCGCGTTGTTGCCCCAGACGATGGAGAACATCCGGGTGAGGATGCCCAAACGAGTTTTCAAAGCCGGCCGAGATCACCGCGACCGATGGCGATAGAACATCCAGAAAGTCCTGCAAGGTGGAGGTTCTGGAACCGTGATGGCCGACTTTCAGCACGTCGGTATGTTGCAGTCTGCCCTCTTGAAGCAAACGCCGTTCCATGGGGGCTTCCAAGTCACCCGTCAACAGGAACGAATGGTCTCCATACGCAATCCGGAGCGCGAGGGAATCGTTATTCCCCGCCCGCGCGGCACGGTATCCGGCAGGCGGCGACAGCACCTCCACTTGCGCGCCCGAATAGGTGGCCGGTGACGAAGCAGTCTTGGCGAGTACGGGAATGTGGAGTTCCGCCGCCCGGCGCGACAGAGCTTCTGGCGGATTTGCGCCCACCCAAAGTTCTCGCGGATGAAAGTCCTCGAGCAGCGCCAACAAGCCCCCGCTATGATCCTCATGAGCGTGCGTGGCCACAAGCACATCCAGGCGGCGGATGCCGCGGCCCCACAGATAGGGCGCGACCACATCCTCGCCGGTGTCCAGGCGCCGCCGCCGCGGGACGGTCTGCTCGGACGCCCGCGGCCCAAACTGAAGTATTCCGCCCCCATCAACTACCATCGTGGCGCCGGCGGGAAAAACCACCAGGAGGCTGTCTCCCTGCCCGACGTCAATTGCCGTCAACTCCAAGGAATGCGTGGTGATGGCGGCCGGCCAGGGCTGCCATAGGAGAATCCCAAAGAAGACCAAGACCGCCGCTGCCGCCGCCCATTGCCGCCTCCCGCGGCGCACGGCCATGGCCAATACGATCAACGAGACCGCCAGAGCGGCCGCCAGCCATAGGGGAGGATTCGACAACCGCCAGGCAGGCTCCCATCGGGCGTGCCAGTCCGCCGTCGCCGCCGCGGCCCGCAGCAGCCAGCCGGCAACCTTCGCCGGAATCGTCCAATGGGTGAAAACCGCCAAAAATCCCAGGGGAACCGCAACTTCCAGCGCCGGGACAATCACCAGATTGGCCGTAATACCGGAAAAGGAAAAGCGATGAAAATAGATGGCCATGGGCAGAGCCAGTCTCACTTGAATCGCCAGCGAGACGGCCACTGAATCATATGTGAATAACCCAACGCGGCAAATCCAGCCCAGAATCCGCGCACACCAGGCGGCCGGCATTCGCGTAATCCAATACGCGGTTTCCGCCAACAGGCGCAGTTCCACGCGGAACTGGGCCACCCGGGGTTCCCAATGCGGATCGGCATCTGCATTGGCGATCCCACGCATGCCGCGCGCAAAGGGGGCGGAGGTCCGCTCAATGACTGGCGTGGAAAGGGCTCCCAACGCGGCGACACAAAGAAACGAGAGCTGGAAGCTGGCGTCAAAGAGCGCTCCCGGATCGCATAGGAGGTAAACAATCGCTACGGCGGCCAGCAGATTCAGTACACGAGTACGGCGGAACAAGACGCGCGCCGCCAGGTACAAAGTGAGACCGGCGGCGGCCCGCGCCACGGGCGGAGAAGATCCCGAAACCAGCGCGTATAGCCACGCCGCAAGCGAAGCCATGGCCAGCGCGGGAATCTCTCCAATCCCGCATCCGCGCAACAACAAGAGCAGGATGGCAGCCAGCACGGCCACGTGCGCGCCGGAAATCACCAGCGCGTGAAATGTGCCGGTACGGCGGAAGTTCTCGGTCCACACTTTTTCGAGTTTGGAGGACTCCCCAATGAGAATCGCTTCCATCATCGCGGTGGCATAGCTATCGCCCGCGTACAGCGTCTGGATGCGGTCGAGCACTACCGCGCGAATGCGGTGAATGACAGCCAGCGCGCGCGCACCGCAGGATCCAGGGAGAACACGGACCACGCCATCGCGCTGCATCGTGGCAGTCCAAAAGATGTGCTGCCGCGCCAGATATCCGGAGTAGTCGAATGCGCCGGGATTATTGAAGTTGCGCGGAGAACGGATGCGCGCTTCGATTGCAACACGCTGGCCGTAGGCAAAGCGCCGCGCGCTCTTTTCGTCGTCAAAGAACTGGCTCACGCGGGCGCGGGAGCCGGGGGCCAGTTCCAGCGTGTATTGCCCCCGGCCCGGCGTGATCACCGTGGCCTCAACCACGCAGCCTTCCAATAGTACGGATTCGCGGGCTCCCGCCTCAATGTAAGGCCGGGTAGCGGGCCGGTGCCAGGCTTCTGTCCAAGCGCCCGCCATGAGCAGAGCCAAGAGCACACAAGCCCGGCTGAGATATCGAGGCGCGACGAACGCCAAGCCGCAAAACGCCGCCGCGGGCCACGCGGCTTCCAGCCGGGAAAAGGAAAGGGCACGCCCCATCCAGATCCCGGCAAGAAGGGCGGCAAAGGGCAAGACCAGCGGTTCTCGCATGGGCTGCCATTTAGTGGGAAGGCTCCGGAAAAATTCTTACCGCAAAAAACAACTGCCGCGCCGGTATGCCCTAACGGAGCAAGCCAGACGCGGCAGAATCTCGAAGCAGGTTCGAGGAGAAGCGAAAAACTAGTCCTTCTTTTCCTTCTTCTTCTTCTTTCCTTCTTCCTTCTTCTCACCCTTTTCCTGTGCGGAGGCGACGGTGACGGCGCCGGTGATCAGCGTCAAGCCGAGCATGAGGCTCATGACTTTCTTCATTTATTGTGATTCTCCTTGAGTTACGTTGACGACTCGAGGCCGCCACGATAGTTCTACACTCTCAATATCCCATGAAGCTACGCTTAACTCCAAATTAAAGATCCTTCACCCGCATAATCGTATCCGCCCGCGCGGCGCGGCTATCCTATTTTAAAACAATAAGATGGCGGAAAAAGGGCCGGAAGGGAGCATCCTCGTCCTGCAAACTAAATGCGGTATGCAGCGCGAAGAGCTCGCCAGCAAGTTAGCCGAACGGAACCGGGTAAGCCGCGCGAAAGCCCGCGATCAGGTGGACGAACTTATCCGTAAGATCGTGGCATCCCTCCGCAAGGGGACTCCGGCGGAATTCCCAGGGGCCGGCCGGCTGGTGGTTCGCCAACCGCGCAAGGGCGGCAACCGATGACCACCCGGCAGGCGGTGGCCGATATTGTGCGCCAATGCCTGGAGGCCGGCCAACGGGTGGAAATTGAAGGTCTGGGCGTCTTCCGGACTTCCCGTCAGGGCCTTGAGTTTCTTCCGCAGACGCGGCCGAACGTGTTCGTCGCCTACGCGGTGGAAGACCGCGCGCTGGCACGCCGCCTGTGTGAGTCCTTGCGGACGGAGGGCTGCTCTCCTTGGCTCGACAAGGACAAACTGCTGCCCGGGCAAAACTGGCCGCGGGCGATTGAACGGGCGATTGATATGGCGGACGCCTTTGTTCCCTGCTTTTCCCCGCGCTCCGCCACCAAGCATGGTCAATTTCAGAGTGAGCTCCGTTATGCGCTGGAATGCGCTCGCAAGAGGCCCCTCGCCGAGGAGGACGCATTTATCATCCCCGTGCGCTTGGAGGAGTGCACGGTTCCGCGGCGAATTTCGGATCACGTCCAGTATGTGGATCTCTACCCGGACTGGGAAAAGGGTGTTCGCCGCGTGATTCGCGCCGTCCGCAAAGCCGCGCAAAAGCGGCCGTCCGTGCTGCTGGATTGAGACGGCGGCTATTTCACGCTGAGAATCTGAAATAGGTTGCTGTAGTCGTCGGTCCAGGAGCGAAACTCTTTCTTGGGCGCCAATTCGTAGGAGTTGGCGTCTTTGAAATCGTCTGTCTGGTAGATATCCGTATTGGAAGTAATCAAGACCCAGGTGGAGGAAGAAAAATAGCCGGCCTGGTCGCCATCGTCTTCCACGGCCCAAGCGGAGCGGCCCACGGCTTGCGCCCCTCCCTCGCATACGGGCTTCAGATCCAGGTAGCGGTTGGAAATATGCAGGGCCAGCACGCCATCCGGTTTCAGGTGCTTGAAATAAAGCTGAATCGCTTCCCGTGTGAGCAGGTGCACGGGGATGGCATCGCTGGAAAACGCGTCCACGGCCAGCAGGTCGTAATTCTGCGGACCATCCTTCAATTGGTTTTCGAGCGTGAGGCGGGCGTCACCCATCAGGATCGCTTTGTCGGCGGGCGAATGCGGATAAAAAGTGAACAGCGATTGTGCGATGCGCTCGATGAGCGGATTGATCTCATATACGCGGATGTAATCGCCTTTGCGCCCGTAGTTCGTCAGTACGCCGGAACCCAGGCCGATGAAGCCCGCGCGGATCGGCCCCTTGGCCTGTAACGCGGTGAGAGCGCGCCCGACGCCGGAGCGCTTGCCGTAATACGACGTCGTCACATAGCGCAACACTGGATCGGTCAACTGTGAGCCGTGGTTGATGGTGCCGTGCAGCAGGGTGCGCTCGGCGTAGTCCTGCGTGGGAGGATCGTCGCGTACTTCGAGCGGTCCGTAGAAGTTGCGTGTCTGCAAGACGAGGTTCTTGGCGGCCGCGCGTTCCTGCTTGATCAGGTAACCGGCGAGCATGCTGGTTGCCAATGAAATTCCGAAGCAGATGGACCAAATGGGCGCACGAAGCGGAATAAGGCGGCAACTGACAGTCCAGACCAAACCCATGCCCAGCAGACCCAATCCGATGTTGCGCACGGTCAAACCCCACAACTCACGAAAGGCACCCGGAACCAACAGAGCCACCAAGATCGCGGCCAATCCGAGCGCCCAGGTGCCGACGCGGGACGGGACCACGGTCCATAACGCTATCGTCGCCAGGATTCCGCACATCACCAGTGCCAGCGGCAGCTCCCAATACGCGCTAAAGGCACGCGGCGCGATGAGGGCGACGAAGATTCCGCCCAGCGCTCCGCCCAGCGAGACCATCAGGTAGAACAGCGTGAGATACCGCGGCGCGGGACGGCGGCGGGCCAGCTCTCCATGGCAGAACATGCAGGAGACAAACATGGCGGCGGCGAAACCGGGAATCGAATTTTTGATGTTGTAGTTCCCTTCATTGGCATAGATCATGTATGCCATTCCTCCCAAGGCCGGCACCAGGAGAGGGATGAACAGCCAGCGCTGGTAGATACGATCGCTTTCAAAAGCAAGGATAAATGTGAGGAGATAGAGGGTCAACGGCAGAACCCATAGCAGCGGAATGGGAGCCACGTTCTCGCTCATGTGGTTGGTGATGGAAACCAGCAACACGGACGCGCAGGCCGCAAGAGTCACCCAAAAGACCAGCGCCCACACGCTGGGCCGCTCCGCCACTTCAGTCGCGGGAGCTTCTTCCGCCGTGACGCCGCCATGGGAATCCTCCCGGCTAGGCACCTCTTTGCTAAGCGCCTTGTTACTAGGCACCTCTTTGCTAACCCAGGCCGTATAAGCACAGACCGCGGCGAACAGCACGTAGACACTGCTCCACGTATATGCCTGCGGGCGCGTGCCCAGGCGCGGTTCGAACAAGAACGGATAGCTCACCAGAGCCAGCATGGAGCCGAAATTGGAAAGCGCGAAAAGCCGGTAAGGGACGCCCGAACCGGTGCGGCGCACAAACCAGGCCTGCAACAGCGGGCTCGTCGAAGAAAGCAAGAAATACGGCAAACCGATGGTGGCCGCCAGCAGCAGGAGAATCCGCAGAGTCGGGTCACCGGCTTCCGTGGGTCTCCACGAAGGTGACGGCAGAATCGGCAGCAGCAGGCAACTCACGGCGAGAAGCCCCAGGTGCAGTTGCATCTGCATGCGCGCTTTCAACAAGCGGATGGAGAGATGCGCGTAGGCGTAGCCCGCCAGCAACAGAAGCTGGAAGAAGAGCATGCTGGCGCTCCACACGGCGGCCGAGCCGCCGAACCACGGCAGAATGATCTTGGCGATGAGCGGTTGTACCTGAAACAGAAGAAACGCACTCAGGAAAATAGTGACTGCGTACAGGGTCATGAAGGGCCGTTATTTAATGATAGTAACGATATTGCTGAAGTCGTCGGTCCAGGCGGGAAAGCCGGGCTTGGGCTGCAAGGGCACAACCGTGCTGCCGTCGTCTTCCTGGAAATGACGCGTCTCGAAGAACCGAGAATCGGGCGCCAACACAACCCACGTCGTGCCGGTGTAGTAAGACTGCAGGATGCCATCGTCTTCGATGACACGCCCGTGCCAGCCGAGCGCCGCCATATTCTGCGCGACCACGGGCTTCAGGTCCAGATAGCGATTGGAAATATGCATCGCCAGCACGCCGCCGGGCTTCAGGTGACGCAGATACACCTGGTAGGCTTCGCGCGTCAGCAAATGCATGGGAACGGCATCGCTCGAGAAGGCGTCAAGAGTCAACAGGTCCAAGTTCTCGTTGGGCATTGCTTCCAGTACCAGGCGCGCGTCACCCATATAGACTTCCGGCTTCGTGCGGCAGCCCTTGAGGAAACCGAACTGGTTGGACGCGACATCCAGTACCTGGGAATTAATTTCGTAATAGTGCAGAGTGTCGCCCTGGCGAGCCAGACTGGCGGTGACACCCGCGCCCAATCCGATAATGCCGATGCGCACGGCGCCGCGCGTGTCATGCAGCGCGCGGATCACGCGATTGATGCCGGAGTTCTGCCCAAAGTAGGACGTTGGAATGTGGCCCTTCACATCGTCCTTGAGCTGGGTGCCGTGATCGATGGTGCCGTGCACCAGCACGCGCTGCCCCGGAACATCCCCGTTCGACTCGTCATCACGCACGTGCATCACGCCATAGAAGTTCCGGACGGACCGCACGTAGTAATGGTCTTTCTTCCATTCGGCGTGACCCAAATACCCGGCAAAACTCACCGTCGCCAGTACCAGAGCCGCGCGCATCCACAGTGAACGCGGTTCGCCCGGCGCGCGATTCCACAACACGCAGGTCACCAGTGCGGCGCAGCCCACGAGAGCGATGGGGAACTCCGAATAGTCGTGAAACAGGCGCGGCGAGAGAAAGGCCACGAAGAGGCCGCCGATGGCTCCGCCGATCGAGATCATCAGGTAGAACTGCGTGAGATGGCGCGGATGCGGGCGGCGGCGCGCAAGTTCGCCGTGACACACCATGCAACACACAAACAACGACCCGCACAGCGCGAGGATCAGGCGCTTGATGTCCTCGTTGTTTTCGTACAGCGTGATGCCCCAGGTCAGCGCGCCCAGCGCCACGGCGAACAGCGGCAGGAACAGCCAGCGCGGATACAGCCGGTCGCTTTCAAAACAGAGAATGAAGCTGAGCAGATACAGGCTCAAGGGCGCGACCCACAATAGCGGGATGGGTGCGACGTTCTGCGTGAGGTGGCTGGTCACGGCCAGCAAGAGGACCGAAGCACATGCCGCCAGGCCGATCCACAAGAGCTTGTCGGCGAGGCCAGGGGCTTCGCTTTCGTCACCAGCTTCCGCGTGTATCGGCGCGTCACCTTCGCGTGATCGCCACGCCGCAAGGGCGCACAACGAGGCGAACGCCGCGAAGCCCCAGGACCACGTGATGCCTTGCAGGTGCAGAGGCATCTTCGGTTCGATCAAAGTTGGATAGCTGATCAGCGCCAGCATCGATCCGAAATTGGACAGCGCAAACAAACGGTACGGCACCGCACCGTGACGGGCGCGCACGAACCATGCCTGCAACAGTGGGCTGGTCGCCGAAAGAAGCATGTAGGGCAGACCGATGGTCAACGCCAGGAGGATCAAAATGCGCGGCGTGGGATCGCCGCCGCCCGTGGCTTTCCACACGGGATTCGGAATAATCGGCAGGGTCAGGAGACTCACCGCCAGCAGTGCGCTGTGCATCCAGAACTGCTGCTTCGGTTTCACAAATCGGATGACGAGATAAGCGTAAAAGTACCCGGCGAGCAGCAGGAGCTGGAAAAACAGCAGCGCCGCGCTCCACACCGCCGCCGATCCGCCGAACCATGGCAGGATGAACTTAGCGATGAGAGGCTGAACCTGAAAGAGCAGGAATGCGCTCAGGAAAATGGTCGCCGCATAAACGATCATGCAAACAGCCTAGGATAGCGTAAAGACGGGTAGAGGCGAATGAACGGGAGTTAACGGTGCGGGCGAATCACTCGGCCGGAATCACGACGAGCGTATCGTGATGCGGCGACTCCTTGGGCAACAGGCTGTGCATCCGCTTGTCGAAGGTCGTCAGCCGCGCTCCATTGCGTATCGCGAGGTCGAGTAAAATCGCGTCCGCGATCTGCTGGTGTCCTGAGATTTTCTCTTGGATCTCCGGCAACATGTCCGTCAACTCAGTCGTCTGCGAGAAAAAATGATGAAACGGGTCGAGGCAGTGATCCTTAAGCGCTTTCATCGCTTGCGTCACGCTCACGCGCGCACCGACGACCGGTGGTTGGACGGATAGGCGCAGGAACGCTGCCTGCGTCAACGGGCACGTGGCCCACCCGTTCTTCCGATTGCTCGCGAACCAGTGCCGGGCGGCCTGGTTGTGAACGTGTTCCGTCCACGACAGCGCGATCAGGACGTTGACGTCGAGAAGCGCGATGCTCACGGCTTGCGAAAGTACTTAGCGTAGGCCAGATCGTCCTCGTCCAAGGCACGCTGGACATCGCTAGGCTCAATTTTCTTGTCCAGCGGGACATCGAACATCAGCCAACCAGTTTCCGGATCCCTCCGGGTAGTGACCGGGGTATTGATGCCTTTTCTCGCCAAATCGGAGAGCGCCTCACCGACCGAGATATGACGCGTAAGTGCGAAAGACTTAGCGACTTCCAAGACATCATCATCGACCTTCAACGTAGTCCGCATCGTGATGCTAGTATGCCATTATGATGTTTTGATGTCAATGGCATCGACTGATAAGATTCCGAAGCTCTTGGACCATGGGATGTTTTCGGTCGGGCCAAAGGAAAGCGAACTTGGGCGATCAGAAACGGGGACTACGGAGAACGGCATAAGCGCTCTAATGCGCGAATACAAGAACAGCCAGATAGATGACAAGTGCCAGTACGGCCAAACAAAAAACAATGCGGGGCCACAGCAGTATTACAACATCTGGCAGTGAACTTAACACGTATTCCAACAAAGTACTCAGCATTGGCGTGAGTTCATCATCTCAGTGACAAGGGAACGCAAGGACCGCACGCCCTACAACTTCTCCTTGAGCATCCGGTTCACCGTCGCCGGGTCGGCTTGGCCGCGGCTGGCTTTCATGGCCTGACCTACTAAGAAGCCGATGACCTGCTGCTTGCCGCTCTTGTATTGCTCGACCTGCTTGGGGTTGGCGGCGATCACCTCGTCGATGATCTTGCCGAGCGCGCCCTCGTCGCTGATGGACTCCAGGCCCTCGCGCTGCATGATGACTTCCGGGTCGTCGCCGGACTCAGCCATCTTGGGGAAAATGTCCTTGGCGAGTTTGCCGTTGATCTTGCCTGAAGTGATCAGCGCGATCAGTTTGCCGAGCTGCTCGGCGGAAACAGGTGAGTCGTCAATTTCCCTGCCCTCCTGCTTCAGCAGCGCCGAGAGATCTCCCATCACCCAGTTGGCGGCGGCGCGGGCGTCGCCACTCGCGGTCACTACTTTTTCGAAGTACTCGCTCATGGGGCGCGTCGCGGTGAGCACGTCGGCGTCATATTCGCGCAGGCCGTGGTCTTGAATGAAACGCCGCCGCCGCGAAGCCGGCAGCTCCGGCATCTTCGCGCGCACGCGCTCGCGCCATTCATTACTGATTCGCAAAGGAACGAGGTCTGGCTCGGGGAAATAGCGGTAGTCATGCGCGTGTTCCTTGCTGCGCATGCTGATGGTTTCGTCGAGATCGGGATTGTAGAGGCGCGTTTCCTGGACTACGCGACCGCCGCTCTCGATTAAAGCCACCTGGCGGGCGATTTCGTAGTCGAGCGCCATCTTCAGAAACTTAAACGAGTTCAGGTTCTTGACTTCGGCCTTGGTGCCGAACTGAGGCGCCCCCTTCAGGCGCACGCTGACGTTGGCGTCGCAGCGCAGATGGCCTTTTTCCATGTCGCAGGTGGAGACATTCAGATATTGCATCACTTGCTTGATTTCGGTCAAATACGCGTGGGCTTCATCGGAGGTGCGGATTTCTGGCTCGCTGACGATTTCGATCAGCGGCGTGCCGCTGCGGTTGAGGTCGACATAGGTGTAGCGGTCGGAATCCTTGAAGCCGTCATGGATGCTTTTGCCGGCGTCGTCTTCCATGTGGACCCGCGTGACGCCGATGCGCCTGCTTTCGCCGTTCACGTTAATCTCGACGAAACCGTGCTCGGCCAAAGGCTGATCGTATTGCGAGATCTGGTAGCCCTTGGGCAGATCGGGATAGAAATAGTTCTTGCGCGCGAAAATCGATTTCGGATTCACGGTGCAGTTGAGCGCCAGCGACGCTTCGATGGCCAATTCCACCGCTTGGCGATTCAATACGGGCAGCGCACCGGGGAGTCCCAGGCACACCGGACACACGTTGCTGTTGGGCGCGGCTCCGAATCCGGTGGGGCAGCCGCAAAAAATCTTGGTGTGGGTGGCGAGCTGGACGTGAACTTCCAGACCGATGACCGGCTCGTACTTGGCGATCATCTCCGGCGTCGCCAACGTTTCCGCGTACGGCATGTTACCTCTTCACCATTTTGCGGACGTTGGTACCGTTCACTTCGCCCAAATAGATGGCGCCTTTGGAATCGACGGTGACCGCGGTCGCGTTGTTCAGACCTTCGATTTTCTCCAGGATCTTGCCGTCCTTCAGGTTGGCGATGTAGAGGCAATTGTTTTTGGTGCCGTCCACGGCATAGAACTTATTGCCCTTGATGAACACTCCCCAGGGAGTACCGAAGTTGGTCCACTGCTTGATGAATTTGCCGTTTTGGTCGAAAATTTGGATGCGGTCGTTAGAGCGGTCTCCGACGTAAATGAGACCCTTGGAATCGATGGCGATGCTGTGCGGCTGGTCGAACTGGCCCGGCTCTTTCCCTTTGCCGCCCCACCACTTGATGAACTTGCCGTCCTTGTCGAACTTGACGACGCGCGTATTGGGGCCCTCACCGTCGGCAATAAAGAAACTACCGTTCTTGGCCACAGCCACGTCCGCCATGCCGTTGAAGGCGTCCCGCGAATTGTTGTCGCCCTTCACCCCTTTCTTGCCAATGGTCAGCAGCAGCTTTCCCTCGGGCGTGAATTTGAACGCCTGCATATCGCCGCGATCGGTGAGCCAGATGTTGCCGAAGCGATCGACACGCAGGAAGTGGGTCTGCCCGAACTTGATGTCCTGGGCCCAGGAGCGCAGAAACTTCCCGTCGCGGTCAAAGACCACCACCGGCATGGCCGGGTTGCGCTGGAAGACATAGACATTATCGTGCGCGTCTACTTCCACGCCGGTGGCCGCGCCCCACTTGGTCATTCCCGATGGGAACTGAGCCCAGTTTTCGACGGTTTGATACTTGCTGTCAGCAGCCGCCAGAGTTGCCGAAATGAATAGCGCGAGAGCGCCCGTCTTTAGGATACGGATCGTCATTCTGCGGACCATCTTAGCAAACGGCCCGCCGCGGCCCATCGCGATGACGTTATCTGCCGCCGCCCGCCGCGGCTGCCATGTAGTAGGGCGGCAGCCCGCGTTTGGTGTCGCGCAGGATCTCCAGAATCGCGGAGCGATCCTCCGCCGAGAGTTTCGCATAGCGCGCGCCGTGTTCCTTGCCGGAGAGCACGTCATGGAGCCGGCGATAGAGGGCATCCTTGGCCACGCCCGGCAGATTGTCAAACGCTTCGCTGTAGATGAAGTAGCTCATTGGATAGCGGAACATCCGGGTTTTCAGATCGAACTCGCGAACCGTGCGGCCCTTCTTATCGCGAGGCCCGCGCTCCGGAAACGTCCTGGTGAAGGTCGAAATGCCCGTAATCGGATAGCGGATCTTGGCTTCGTCGGCAAACAACATGTACGCCGCCACTTCGTCCACCAGAAACTTGAAGCGATCCTGGAACTGGGCCGTCTTGTTATCCGCCGCGGCCAGCCGGGTCTCCCAATCCAGCCGGACCAGGAGGTCGGTCATGCGAGTCTGGTGTTCGTAAGTCATGAGGGCAACTACATCGCTGGTTCCCGCCAAGTAATGCGACGTATCGAACTTCTTCTCCAGGCTCGCCAGATTGCTATCGCGTTGATCGAGCACCGTAGGGTGCCGCGAGTCAATGGAAATCGCGTTGCCGCGCGTGAGCGTCTGGCCGGCATTGCCCGTCACATACCAGCCACCCCAGCGGTTTTCGATCGGCGTCCGGTGATCGGTGATATCCTGCGCGCCCCGGAAGGCGGGCGTTCCATCGGCGGACGTATAAGAAGAGGCGATCAGCAGACCAGGAATATTCAGCGTACCCGTACTCAGGTGGCAATTCAGGCACTCCGTGGTCCGGCGCAGGAAGCTGGGCTTGTCGTTTTTGCGGACATCCAGCGAGTAAAATTGGATCGCCTGATTGCGGTCGAGCGATACGAACTCCAATACGTCTCCGCGTTGCACGGTACCGACCGACACCGTGTCATTGAAATACAACGCCCGCGGAGTGGCCGGCGAGATACGCGGAGACTGAAAACTGGTCTTGGAAAAGACCAGCACTTGGGAGTCAACATTGATGCCAAGATTCTTGAGAACGCTCGGCAGGTAGCCAAACTTGGGATCGAACTCGAGCTTGGCCTGTCCGGATTGCAACTTCTTCTCCAGTAAGCCCACGGGGTCGGTGCCAGGGGCTGCGTCGTAGTGGATCGCCCGATGGTCAAACGGAACATACGGGTACGTGGCGTTATCGTCGGCCTGGCCCAGAAGCCGGACACATCCGGTCAAGATCAGGATCGCGCTTGCCAACGGCCTAATTTGTCTTGTCATAAATTCCCCGCCGCCATTCGAGCAATCCAAAGCCCATCACGGCCATACTCCTAACCTGCTGATCTATAACTGGACAACATTATCCAGAATCCAGCCACTTGCGTCAAGCCCCACACGGGTGGGGCATAAACCACAGAGGGTTACAGATCAATACACCCACTTGGCATGCCGGAAATTCTGCTACTATTTGGTCATATGATGACGCTCTCGCTCCCCGGTGGTATCGGCGCTCGATGATTCCCAGCAGATTCCCTCCCCGCCGGCCGAGAATAAGAGAAAACGTTAACGAAGCCATTCGCGCGCGCGAAGTACGCGCCGTGTTCCCCGACGGGTCCGTCGAGGTTATGCCGACTCCCGCTGCCATACGAAAGGCCCAGGACTTGGGGCTCGATTTGATCCTCATTGCTCCCACAGCCGAACCGCCCGTGGCCAAGGCCATGGACTACGGCCAATGGCAATACGAGAACAAGAAGAAGCAGCACGAGGCCAAGAGGAAACAGCACATCATCCAGGTGAAGGAGTTGAAGTTCCGCCCCAACACCGACGATCACGACTACGACTTCAAGAAAAACCACGCTATCCGCTTCCTGCAGGAAGGCAATCGCGTGAAGGCCATTGTGCAGTTCCGGGGACGTGAAATCGCGCACACTGACTTGGGGCGTAAACTGCTGCTGCGGTTTGCCGAAGATCTGACACAACACGGAAGCGTGGAAAGTCAACCTCGGCTGGAAGGCCGCAACGCGCACGTGATGATCAGTCCGAACAAGGTGGCTCCTCCGGCGAAAGAAAAGGCCGAGAAGCCCAAGGCGCCACCGCCTGCGCAGGCATCCAACTAGTTTTCGGAGAGAGCGGCGGGCGCGAACACGTGCTCGGCCATGGCGCGCTTCAGTTCGGTTAGACCTTCCCCAGTCGCGCTGGATATCTTGAAGAACGGCATCTTGTGCTTCTTGGCCAGCTTCTGAACCGCTTTCATACGCGCGGGGTCTTGCGCGGCATCGAGCTTGGTCGCCACCACAATCATCGGCTTCTTGGCGAGCTCTGGTGAAAAGCTGGCAAGCTCCTTGAGGATCACTTCGAAATCGTGCGCGGGGTCGCGCCCGGTATCGGAGATATCCACCAGATGCGCCAGCAGGTGGGTGCGCTCAACATGCCGGAGAAACTGGATGCCCAGGCCGTGGCCTTCGTGCGCGCCCTCAATCAAGCCCGGAATATCGGCAACCACAAACGAATGGTCGTCATCGGCTTTGACCACGCCGAGGTTCGGTTCGAGAGTGGTGAAGGGATAATCCGCGATCTTCGGCTTCGCGGCGGAGATTCGCGAGATCAGCGTTGACTTCCCGGCATTCGGAAAACCTACGAGACCCACATCGGCGAGAAGCTTCAGTTCCAGATGCAGGCGCTTCAGTTCACCCGGCTTGCCGTCTTCATGTTCCGTGGGGGCCTGGTGCGTGGAAGTGGCGAAGCGCGCATTGCCCCGCCCGCCTCGTCCACCCTTGGCAATGATAAAGCGATCGCCGGGAGTGGTGAAGTCGTGAAGCAAAGCGCCGGTGTCGATGTCGTAAATCACGGTTCCGATCGGCGTGGAAATTTCCTTGGAAGATCCATCGCGCCCTGTCTTGGAGCTGCCCTCGCCGTGACGTCCGCGCTCGCCTTTGTGCTCGGGGTTGTAGCGAAAATGGAGCAGAGTGTTGTGGTGCTGGCTGGCCACCATCACCACATCGCCGCCGTGTCCGCCGTCGCCGCCGCTAGGGCCGCCGCGCGGGACAAACTTCTCCCGGCGGAAAGCCATGCAGCCGTTACCGCCGTCGCCGGCTTTGACAAGGATATTAACTTCGTCTATGAACACTGGAAGCCTCGCGCAAATGGGATGGGGCGCGAGAAAGAGCGTGCGTTATTCGGCAGCTTCGACGTTGACGAACTTTCCCATGCGGCCACGATCCCGGAAATTCACCGTGCCTGTGACTTTGGCAAACAGCGTGTCGTCCTTGCCGAGGCCCACATTGATTCCGGGTTTGATCTTGGTGCCACGCTGGCGGACAATAATGGAACCACCCGGCACGAACTGGCCACCGAATACCTTTATGCCCAGCCGCTGCGCATTCGAGTCGCGTCCGTTTTTAGAACTGCCTAATCCTTTTTTATGTGCCATGAGTGACTCCTAGGCGATCTCGTTGATCTGCACGCGCGTGAAATTCTGGCGATGGCCGATGGTGCGCTTATACTGCTTCTTGCGCTTGAACTTGAAGACCAGGGTCTTCTTGTCGCGGTCATGCTCGGTGATGGTGCCGCGAACCACGGCGCCTTCGGCGGCGGACCCGGCTTTCACGTTGTCGCCATCAATCACGGCCAGCACGCGGTTGAATTCCACCTGCGCGCCGATTTCGCCCGGAAGGGTCTCGATCTGCACCGCTTCGCCCGGGGTTACCCGGTATTGCTTCCCGCCTGTTTCAATCACTGCGTACATACTGATTCTCTTCCTCTAAAACTCTTGGTTCTTGTATGGTCCTCCACGGTACGCCGCGAGGAACAAGGTTAGAATCTTCAGTGTACTACAAATCAGTCCCAAACGAGGATCCGCTTCGCTTGCTGCCTCCACAAGTTATTGTTTGTCCTTCCGGAAATCCATCCAGGCCATACAACATCTTGCGATTGAATTGTTTCCGTCAAGATCGTAGGCTGGAGTTTCGTGAAGCGCACAGATCTAACTCGCCACCTTGAGAAGTCCGGCTGCGAATTGCTGAGAGAAGGCGGCAATCACAGCGTCTACGTCAATCGCCGCAACCGGAATGTATCGGCTGTGCCATGCCATCGCGAAGTCAATGATTTCACTGCGTGTAAGATCTGTGACGATCTCCGGGTGCCAAGGCCGAAATGACGTTCGGCTCCGCTACGCGAACACTTCCCGGATGACATCCGCCCCGGCAATCGACTCCTCGGCAAGGGCGCGATTTGCTTCCAGGACTAACTGCACAGCTTCCTTTAGATTCTCCCGGACTTCCTCCAGTGTATCTCCCTGGGTGTTAGCGCCTGGCAGTTCCTCCACGAAACCGGCGTACCCCTGAGGCGTCTTCACAAAGACGGCCGTGAGTTTCAGACGGGGCATACCTCAATCGTAGCAGGTGTGTTCAAAAATAGTGGGTAAAAGGCGGATACCACTCCGTTCCGCCTTCCGCCCAGCCGTCTTGCTCTCACGCATTGCTCTCACCCCCCTGCGCGATTCGTGATCAGAAAATATACTTCAGCGCGAACTGCAACTGGCGCATGTCGTAGGCGGTTCCGCGGGTGGGTGCGTTGCCGGTGATCGTGTCGCGGATCTGGCCGAAGTTGGCCGCCGGTGTCGCGCTATTGCCGCCCCAGTTGGTGATAGGGCTGCCCAGCGCGGGATGGTTCATAGTATTGAACGTTTCAAAGCGGAACTGCAGGTTTTGCCTCTCGGTGATCGCAAAGTTCTTGATCGCCGAGAAGTCCAGGTTCCACACCGAGGGACCGGTCAGAGCGTTGCGTCCCAGGTTGCCGTAGGTTCCCGGTTTCAGATTTCGAAAAGCGCCAAGGTTCAGCCACTGGTTGGCGCTTCGCTTGTCCGAGGGCAGATAGGGATCGGCGCCCGTCACATCCAAACGATTCCAGTTTCCGCCAATAATTTGGCCGGCAGCGTCCCAGCCCGCATACGCGTAAAGCGGGCGGCCACTTTGGGCGGTGAAGATCGAACTGATCTGCCATCCACCCAGCACATGGTTCACGACTCCGCTCCGGTTGAGAAAGCTCTTGCCTTTCCCGACCGGTAGATCGTAGAGAATCGAGCTCACGAAGCGGGACGGTGTGTTAAAGGCGGAAGCACCTTTTTCACAGCGCCGGCAGCGGGCGTCCTGGGGGTACATATCGGCGGAGTTGGAGTTGATCAAGGTGGTGCCCCGGATAGAACTGCCATCATCCAGCGCTTTGGAATACGTGTAGCTGACCAGCGTGGTCAAACCCGACTTGAAGCGCTGGTTCAACTTGATTCCCAGGCCATTGTAGCTGGATCTCCCCGTACCTTCGGTCAATTCGATGCCGGCCGGGATTTCCGGGAAGGGGTTGCGAGTCGCAATTGCGGTGATGCCAGGAAGCGGGGCCGCGCCATTATTCTGATTCTGCAAATGGCGGGACTGCACGCCGTTGTAGCCGATTTCCAGCGTGCTGCTGCTGCCGAGCTGTCTCTGGATGTTGAACAGATACATCATCGAGTAGGGTGTTCCGATATCGGGCATGACACCCCAAGTCAGCCCAGGGTTCAGCCGTATAGGCAGTATGTTGGGATTGAAAAAGTTTCCATAGGTCACGGTGGGAACCGCCTGGCGGCTCGGCACCTGGCTGGCGCGGCCGGACAGTCCGCGATTCAAATCGAACCGTGAATTGGCGGTTTCCTGCGAGTAGAAAATGCCAAATCCGGTGCGGATGGACCAATTCTTGGAGGGGCTGTAGGCGATGCCGACACGGGGAGCAAAAAGGTTATAGTCCGTGTACATCAAACGGTCGCCCAGCCGTCCGTCTCTGGCGGTCAGCAGTCCGTTGTAGCGGAAAGGCACACCGTCGTAAAAATCCCCGCTGCCCGTGCGCACGAGAACAGGGTGCAAACTCTGATCCACATTCACGGCGGAAGGGAGCCCCGTCTTGAATTGGTAGTTCACTTCGTTCTGCAGACTATCCTTCCAGGGCTGCACCATCTCCCAACGCATACCGAGAGTTACCGTCAACTTGGGCGTGACTTTATAAGTATCGTCAAGGTAAAACGCCAGGGTATTGGATTTGAAGTCCCCCGCGGCGGACCCGATCGCCAAATCCGTGCGGGAGATTGTACCCAGCATGAAGTCCGCCGCCGAATTGCCGCCGGCCAGATTACTCGGATTGGCGGTGTAGGAGGAGTCGAACGTGAATTGCGGGCGGGTAAACTGGTTGCCGGCATTGTTGAAAACATCCCAGCGATACTCGCCTCCGAAGCGAAGAGAATGCTTGCCGTGCACCCAGGAGAAGTTATCGAGGATCTGGGCAATCTTGTCGTTGAGGACGAAGGGCCCGTTGCTGTCGTTCCCGAAAACGCTCAAACCGAGGTTCCAGCCGGTTCCGCCGATCGCGGGGATGCCCCAACCGAGCGGGTCGTCTGAGTTAACCGTCTGAGTTAACCGGAAGCCCCAATTCCTTCACCACGTTGCGCTTGCCGGCCAGCTCCTGCGAACTGGTGTTGTATAAGGTTGTGTATCCAAAGCGGAGTTCGTTCACCTTGGTAGGCGACAGGACCCGGATATTGGAAACCATGTACTGCTTGGAATTGGTGTACAGCGTACTTCCGCTCAGTGGAAGCCCCGGCAGGAGAGTGAACTCATCGGTCCAACTGAAGCGTCCGAACCACTGCGAGTTCGAGCTTTGATTGAAGTCGATACGCTGATTGAACTGGTCCTTATCGACGGCGGTCCTCTGCGGGCCCTGATAATTCTGGTTCACGGCCGTGGTAGGCAGGTTCGGCACGGGCCAGAACTCAAGAAACTTGAGCGAGGTCGGGTCTAAACGGTTCCTCGGGATAATGTTGCCTGGAAATGGGGTTGCCGTCAGTACGCCGTTGACGTTGGTGCGGGTGAGCGGATCATATAAAGGAGACTTGTAAGAACTAAAATCTCCGTTCCGCCACGAGACGGGGGCCGTTGTGTACAGGGCTTGATCCGACCGGCGGCTCTTGAATCCTTCAAAATTCGACATGAAGAAGAGCTTGTCTTTCCCGTTAAACAGTTTCGGAACCGACACAGGTCCCCCCAAAGTAAAGCCATACTGATTCCAGCGGAACGGGGCCCTTACGGGACTCGTGCCGATGAAATCGTAAGGCTTCGCATCCATCTTGCTGTTGCGCAGGAACTCGAACAGCGTTCCGTGATAGTCATTGGTCCCGGATCTCGTGGACACGTTAATTTGGGCGGCTTCGCGGCCGAACTCAGCCGGGTAAATGCCGCTCTGCACCTTGAACTCCTGCAACGCGTCCACGGAAGGAAGCTGGATATACAAATTGAAATTCGGATCGGTGTTGGAGACGCCGTCCAGCGTGTAGTTATTCCAAGTTCCTCGCATGCCGGAAATCGCGATGTTCTGTTCCGCCCGTGAGCCACCCTGGCGCCGGCTCTGCCCGGGAGCCTGAAATCCGAACGTCACGTTCGGGCTCAGCGCCACCAACTGCAGAAAGTTGCGGCCATTCAGGGGCAGATCGACGATGCTCTTCTGCTCGATGACCGTGCCGACCGACGCGTTCTCGGTGGTCAACAGGAGGGCGTTTGCGCTGACCTCGACGGTTTGCGTGGTCTGGCCCACCGCCAGCGCGAAATCGACGCGGGCGGTTTGCTGCACCTGCAACACGATATTGCTCCGCACCGTGGGCGAGAAGCCGGCCGACTCCACCTTGACCTGGTAGGTGCCAGGATTCAGCGCCGGAAAACTGTAGATCCCTTCGTTGTTGGTTACAGTGTTGCGCGAAGCATTGGTTGCGGTGTTGGTGGATGCAACAGCCGCGCCTGGCACAACGGCGCCGCTGGGATCCCTAACCTCACCGGTAATCTCGCCAAAAGTTTAGGCTGACGCTATGCCGATTAACATACACAGAACTACAAACAGAATGAGCTTTCGCATGTCACCTCTCCTTAAAACACCTGGATTTACCGCTAAAACTGCTGGGAGAGTTTATATCACAGCACTACAAAGAGTACAAGGGGGGCTGGTTTTGAAGGGAACAGGGAATATATTCAACTATGCCGAATGGCGAATCGATCCCGAAACCTCACGGGAGCAGCTTGATGTTGATCTCAGCGGCGTAGAGCATGGTCCGGTCGTGATCGCGCTTGGCCCATTTGTCCAAAGTCTGGACGCTGCGCTCGACGCGCGCGTTGAAGACCTCGTTGCCATTGGCCATTACCTTGATCGGCTGATTGAAGTCGAAAACGTCCGGCGAAAGCAGCAGCGTGAAGGCGGTCACGCCCTTGGTGGCTGCGTTCACGGTATTACCGGCGCGGACCACATCCACGCGGCCGGAACCCTTGGCCTTTTCAAAAAGCTGATTCACGATGAGCGACATCAGCGAACTCCCCGGCGGCTTCATCAGGTTCAAGTCGTCCAGTTCCCTGGGCTCCCCGAGCGCGGCTCCGAATTCGTCGATCACCAGCCAGTGGGCGCGATTATGTTTCAGATCCGCGGCTTCCCACGTGAGGCGCGCGGGATGTGGATCTCGAGGATGCCCGGCGACGAACTTCTCAAACGGCACCTTCATTTCCGGCCACCAGGCGGTGTTATGCTCGCCCTGTTCCTCGGGATGGTAGTCGATCTCCACGCCATTTTGTTTGAAGTGCCGCGTGAGGGGTTCGGTGCGGCGCGTGGGGTAGAGCCGGTCATTGCCGCCGTTCACGACAAACAGGGGCTTGTTGCGCAGATTATTGGGGAACATGTGGCCGTCGTCGATGTCGGGGCTGGAGAGCACCATGACAAAGCCGTTCAGCGGCAGGAAACTGGCCCACGGCGTGGTGTCGCGCATGGCGATGTAGTAGGCGCCCGTCGCGCCGTCGGAGACACCGGAAATCACCACGCGGTTCTCGTCGACGTTATAGGTCTTCTTGAGGTCGTCCAGAATGGCGTTCAGGTTGAGGACCTGGTCGTCGTCCCACCAGGGCGCGTCGCGCCAAGCATAGGGGAGAACGTAAATCTGCTCGGCGGGTCCGGCCAGTGGTCCGATTTCGCCATTGTTGCGCGGCTGGCTATTGGTGGTGCGGCCCACGCCGCCGTGCAACTGGAAACGGACCTGATAACGTTTGGCGGGATCGTAGTTCGGCGGGATGTTCACCGCGAAAATGTGTTCGACGCCGTCGGAGGTGCGGTTGTTCATCATGACCACGCCGGTCTTCTGCGCGACGTAGGCGGGGCCCTGCTTGAGCTTCTTGAAGACCTCGTCGAAATTCTGGGCGTAGCCTTGCGACGCCAGCAGAATGAGGGCGAACGGAATTCGCTTCATGGGCGTCATTGTACACCCGTGAAGAGACGACTGCGGTTACGACTTACGGGCGCCGCGCACGGTGCCCTTCAGCTTGGACTGGCGGCGCTTGGCCGCCTTGCGCTTGGGCTTGGTGATGAGGAAGGTGCCGCTGCCCTTATTTTCAGCCTGATAGAGATTGTCTTTTGCCATGAGGAGCTTTCAGTATAGCGCAGACTGCCGTATGGCCAGTTGCGCCGATAATCGCGATCTATATAATAGGCTGAGGTGATGAACAGGATGCAACGTATGCTTCTCAAACGGATGATGTTAGGCTCGGCCGCGCTGACAGTGGCGGCATTGTTGTGCCCGGCGCCGGGTTTCGCGCAGACCAAGAACGGCGAGTGGCGCAGCTACGGCGGCGATGTGGCCAACACGCGTTATTCAGGGCTTGACCAGGTCAACGCCTCAAATTTCAGCAAACTGGAAGTGGCGTGGCGCTTTAAGACCACGAATCTGGGACCGCGGCCGGAATTCAACCTGGAAGGCACGCCGTTGATGGCCAACGGCGTCGTCTACGCCACGGGGGGCAGCCGCAGGTCTGTAACCGCGTTGGATGCCGCCACCGGCGAGATGCTGTGGATGCATAGCGAGAACGAGGGTCCGCGTGGCCGCTCGGCTCCGCGCCAGCTTTCCGGACGCGGCTTGTCCTATTGGACCGATGGCCGCGAGGAACGCATCATTTACGTCACGCCCGGCTACCGCATGATCGCGCTGAACGCCAAGAACGGCGCGATGATCCCCGGCTTCGGCAGCAACGGCGTGGTGGATCTGAAGCAGAACGACGACCAGGAAATCGATTTGATCACGGGTGAAGTCGGTTTACACACGACGCCGACCGTCGCCGGTGATACGGTGATCGTGGGCGCGGCGCACCGCTCCGGCGGCGTGCCCCGCAGCAAGAAAAACATCAAAGGTTACGTGCGCGGCTTTGACGTGCGCACCGGCAAGCGGCTGTGGATCTTCCACACCATTCCTAAACCCGGCGAGTTCGGCTACAACACTTGGGAAAGCGACGCGGCCGACTACACCGGCAACACCGGCGCGTGGGGCCAGATCAGCGTGGACGAGCAGTTGGGCCTGGTGTATATCCCCGTGGAAACGCCGACCGGCGATTACTATGGCGGACACCGTCCCGGCACGGGCTTGTTCGGAGAGAGCATCGTGGCCGTCGACCTGAAGACCGGCGCGCGCAAGTGGCATTATCAGTTGGTGCACCACGGCATTTGGGATTTCGACATCCCGTGCGCTCCGATGTTGGTGGATCTCACCGTCAACGGCCGCGTCGTGAAAGCGCTGGCGCAACCGACGAAGCAGGCGTGGCTGTATATGTTCGACCGCGTGACCGGCCAGCCCATCTTTCCGATCGAAGAAAGGCCGGTGGAGCAATCCACGGTGCCGAACGAGAAGACCGCTCCAACACAGCCCTTCGTGACCAAGCCTCCGCCGTATGACCGGCAGGGCTTCTCGGTGGAAGATCTCATCAATTTCACGCCGGAATTAAATGCGCAAGCCCGCGAGATCGTGAAGAAGTACAAGATCGGACCGATCTTCACGCCTCCCGTAGTCAGCAAGTCCGAAGGGCCGCTGGCAACTCTGGCGCTGGCGACGGCCGGCGGCGGCACGGTGTGGGCCGGCGGATCGCTCGACCCCGAAACCGGCATCGCGTATCTCTATTCGCGCAAGCAGATGGCGAGCCTGGGACTGGTGGCGTCCGATCCCAAGGATCGCGACTTCGCGTACGTGCAAGGCCTGGCGACCACGGGCGCGCGTTCGGCGGGCGGCGCGGGCAGCGACGGTTCCGCTGCCCCTGGCGAATCCGGAGCCGCCTCGGCGACCAGCGTGCAAGGGCTGCCGCTCTACAAGCCGCCGTACGGGCAGATTACCGCGATTGATATGAACAAGGGCGAAATCGTGTGGCAGGTTCCGCACGGCGAGACTCCGGACAACGTCAAGAACAATCCCGCGCTGAAAGGCTTGATCATTCCGCGCACGGGACGGGGCGGCATCGTCGGCACACTGGTAACAAAGTCGTTGATCATCGCGGGTGAACCGGGCACCATCACCATGCCCAATGGCACGCGCGGCGCGTACCTGCGCGCTTACGATAAGAAGACCGGCCAGGATGCGGGCACGATCGCGATGCCCGCCGGCCAGACGGGCTCACCGATGACCTACATGCATCAGGGCAAGCAGTACATCATCCTGGCGATTGGCGCGGGCGGCTATCCGGCTGAATACGTCGCATACCGTTTAGCGGAGTAAAATCGGAGTCCGTGGCGGATTCCCGCAGTAAACAGTACGACGCGATCATCATAGGCGGCGGTCACAACGGCTTAGTGACTGCCGCCTATTTGTCTAAAGCGGGACGCCGCGTGCTGGTGCTCGAAGCGCGCGAGCTGGTGGGGGGCTGCGCGGTCACTGAAGAAATCTGGCCTGGATACCGTGTCTCCACGGCGTCTTACCTTTCGAGCCTGATGCAGGAAAAGGTCGTGCGCGAATTGGAACTCGAGCGCTACGGCTATCAGGTCGACGCCAAAGATCCCGCATTCTTTTCTCCCTTCCCCGATGGCCGCCATCTATTCATGTGGCAGGACCGCGGGAAGACGCTCGCGGAGATTGCCAAATTTTCCCAGCGCGACGCCGAGGCGTATCCGCGTTACGAAGCGCATCTGGAGCGGCTGGCAATCGTCGTCGAGTCTCTGCTGCTCACCACGCCGCCTGAGTTTCCGCCGCACGGACTCGGCGATTTCATCGAATACCTGAAATTGTTAGGCAAGATGCGCGGCTTGTCGCGCGACGAACTCGTCGGTCTCGTCAAGGTCTTCACGCAGAGCGCGGCGGATTTTCTAGACGAGTGGTTTGAGTCCGAAGAGATCAAAGTCACGCTGGCGACCGACGGTGTGATCGGAGCCAAAGGGGGACCGCGCTCGCCGGGAACCGCCTACATCCTTCTGCACCACTGCATGGGCGGCGTGAACGGCCACCGCGGCCTGTGGGGATTCGTGCGCGGAGGCATGGGTGCGGTTTCCAATGCTATCGCGGATTCAGCGCGCGCCAGCGGCGCGGACATTCGCACCAACACGCGGGTGGCGAAGATCTTGGTCGTCAACGGGCTTGCGGCGGGTGTGGTTTTGGATAACGGCGATGAGATCCACGCGAAAGTCGTTGCCAGCAACCTCGACCCCAAACAGACCTTTTTACGATTGTTGGACGAGCGCGAGTTGCCCACCGATTTCGTCGCGGGCATCCGCCGTTTCCGCTCCGAAGGCACGTCATTAAAAATGAACCTGGCGTTGAGCGGACTGCCGGAGTTCACGGCATTCCCAGGAGCGCCTGGACCACAACACAAGGCCACGATGCATTTGTGTCCATCGATCGAATACGTCGAGCGGGCCTGGGATGACGCCAAGTACGGCCGCCCGTCGCGTTCGCCGTTGATCGAGATGACGCTGCCAACGATGTATGACGCGACGCTTGCGCCGCCCGGCCGCCACATCATGGGGATCTTCCTGCAATACGCTCCGTACACGCTTAAGGGAACCGATTGGGATGCCGAGCGCGAGCCTTATGCGGACCGGGTGATCGAAGTGATCGAGCAATACTGTCCCAACATCCGGGCGATTGTCGAAGAACGCCAGACACTCACACCACTCGACCTGGAACGCCGCTTCGGGCTCACCGGCGGCAACATCTTCCACGGCGAAATGTCGCTGGATCAGATGTTCGTACTACGGCCGCTCGCGGGCTGGGCGAAATATCGTACGCCCATTGTGGGGCTGTACTTATGTGGCTCCGGCGCGCATCCGGGCGGAGGGGTGATGGGCGCGCCAGGGCATAACGCGGCGCGCGAGATTCTTAAAGACGGCTAGCGCTATTTACTGTTCGTTGCCGCCGAATTGAACGCGGTAACCGAACGGATCGTTCAGGTGGAAGCTGGTCTCGGGCTTGCCCTCGACCTTGATGCCGCGCTTCTTCAATTCCGGGATCACGTTGTTCTTCACCTTGTCCCAATCGGCCAGGGTGTAGGCGATGTGATCGTAGAGCGGGTATGGCGGCCGTTCGCGAACAATCAGAATGTTGTTGCCGAACGACAGGCGGCACTGCTTGCCATCGTCCTTGCTGACCTTCATGCCAAACAGGTCCACGTAGAAATCACGGGCTTTTTTGTAATCGGGAACCGAATACGACACGTGATTGAACGCGGTCGCGGTGAACGCGCTGGGAGCCGCCGCGGCTTGCTGCGGAGCGCCCACCACGGCAGCGGCGGTCGCCGTCATCGCCAGGTTCTTCAACAATTGCCGCCGGTCAATCTTGCCCTTTTCGAAGTCTTCCAGTAACTTCGCCATTACCTGTTCCATTGTTTGTCTTCCTCCCTCGAAGAGATTGCCCGGATTTCCGACCCCAGACTTCACTCCAAGGTTGCGGGCGGAATTTAGTATATACCTTTTGTCGTGGCCAAGCTCGTCCATCCGCTATTGCTTCGGTTGCTTCCGCAGGTGGCCATAGAGAAGCTCTTCGGCGTATTCGGCGCACTTGAATTCCATCAATTGCGCGTTCTTCTCGATGTGACGGTAGAGCGGCATGCTGATTTTCCAGGGCCGCGAGAAGACATTGCGATCCTCGATGGTGGCCTCGTAGTTGAGGATGTTACGGTCCACCGGCGTATAGCGTTCGACCACATGCAGGGCGTCGCTATGAAAGTTCCCGGCCCGGTCAAACCAGGTCTGGTCGTTGAAGCCGGTCACGTCGACGACCAGCGTATTGCCTTCCCAGCGGCCGTTGGACCAGCCCATCCAGCTATCGGTGGGCGCTTCCGTTGGCTTTCCCATATTGATGTTACGAACCGCTCCGGCGTACTGATACAGGAACATGATGTTGTTGCCGTTGTGCAGTATCTGGAACGGATAGGGCATGTAGGTGGCGCGCGGCACGCCGGGAAGATAGCACTTCAGCTCCGGGTCGCCGGTCCAACGCTTGGTGTTGTTCTCTTTCTTCTTGGCGTCGGCTGCCGGAAGGTAGGGGATGGTATCCCCCTCGACAACGCCCATGCCCGGCGGAATGGTGCCGACCGCGCCCAACGCCGCGACGCTTCCTGCTTGCGCTCCATGGGTTTGCAAGTCCCAGTTCGCCGTGTTCATGGCCTGCCAGATGCCACTCAGGTTGGGGCGAGCAGCCGGCGTTTGGGCAAATGCGACCGTAGCGGTGATCGCCAGCAGAGAAAGAAAGACTCGGAGCATACCGCCAGCTACATTAACATAACCGATGCCGATTTAGCGGCTTTCCTGATCAAGCATGTCCTGATCAAGCAGGGCAGCGGGATCCTGAATAATCCCCAGCTCGATGTACACCGGACGCAGAACTCGCCGGATGGAGGGCAGACGTCCGAAATACCAGACCGATGCAAGGATACAAAGTGCGCCGCCGAACATCAATGTGGTGGGAGCACCCATCCTTGCCGCCATACTCCCGGCGATCAGGCTGCCGATGGGAACAAAGCCGAACACGGAGAGCGAATAAAACGACATGACGCGGCCGCGTTTGTCATCGGCCACGATGGTTTGCAGGATCGTATTGCTACCCACAATTTGCTGCATCATGCCATAACCCGCACCGAACATCAGGGCCATCGAAAACCAAAACGATCGCGAAAGGCCGAACAAGATCAGAGACGTACCCAGCAGAAGCGCCGCGAAACCCAGCGACCTGCCCAAGCCCACCACCGTCTTGCGCACGGCCAAGAGTAGAGCCGCCGCGAGGGCGCCCAATCCCGTCGCCGCCGTGAGAAATCCCAGCGTGTGAGCGCCTCCGCCCAAGACCTTATCCGCCATGATGGGGAGCAACACCGTGAACGGCATGCCGATCAGGCTCACCAGCGCCAGCATCAGCAAAATCCAACGAATCGCGTGCGAAGAAACAATGTAACGCCAGCCTTCCGAGAGCTCTTGGCCGACGTGCCGGGGCGGGTTCCTCACGCCGGGCCGCAGATCCTTCATGGCCATCAGCGATCCGACCACCGCGATGTAGCTGAGGCCGTCGATCAGGAAGCAGTACCCTTCACCCACGGCTGCGATCACCATCCCCGCGATCGCCGGACCCACCAGCCGCCCCGCGTTCACCACCGATGAGTTCAGCGCGATGGCGTTGCTTAAATCGGCGCGGTCCTCCACCATCTGGATGACGAACGATTGCCGCGCGGGAGTCTCAAAGGTGTTGATCAACCCTTGCAGGAACGTCAGGAACAGAATCCAGGGGATGTTGACCGTGTGTGAGAGCGTGAGCGCGGCCAGCGCCAGAGACTGGATCATGGCCAAGACCTGGGAAACCACCATGGCACGGTGGCGGTCCCAGCGGTCCACCCAGACCCCGGCCAGAGGCGAGAGAAACAGCGCCGGAATCTGGCCCAGAAAAGCCGCCAGTCCCAGCAGAAACGCGGAATCGGTCAGCCGGTAGATCAGCCAGCTTGCCGCCAGGCGGGTCATCCAGGTTCCGATCAAGGAAATGCTTTGCCCCCAGAAATATAGCCGATAGTTGCGGGAGCGAAAAGCCGGGAACGAAAGGTCCACTGCTCTCCATTGTCACTCGGAACGTAACTAAAGTATTGACCTTACACATCCGATTCAACTTAAGCAGAGTCGTACGAAGGGTGAATCGCGCCCTCAGAACTTCCAATGGGAGACAACCACATGGCCGACACCGAGAACCCGCGCCAGAGCCTGCCTGAAGGAGACTGGAATGCTCCCCACCGCGAGGTTGGAGCGGTGTCCATTGCTCTCAGTGAGGAGAATCTCGCGGCACTCCTCGGCTCAGGCGTAAACCCCGGTTCGGGCACCACAGCGCCGAAACCCGTACCTCCGGTCAAGCCTGTGGAAGCTCCCGCAACACTCGCCCCACTATCCGCGGCTCAGGAACAATCAGTTGCCGAAGTCCCCATACCTGCGCCACCGGTGTTACCTAAGCGCACTGAAACGGTGGACAGCACCTTGGCCCTCTTTGCCGCGATCAAGGAGAGCCGCGCCGAAGCGCTGAAGGCGGAAGCTCCAATCAAACCCGTTGCAGCGGGGCCAGAAGCGGTTTCCACGCTTTCCGCGCCACCCGCCGAACCGGCGATCACGAAAAAGGCAGCGCCGGTTCCAGCCGCTGCTCCGGTGGCTGCTCCGGCTCCGCGTTCCAAAAGTACGGTGTTTCCGGCGAGTGCCGGCCGGCCCGCACAGATTCCAGCGTGGGCAGCCCTACCGCCCGCGCCGCCATCCGGCCTGGCGGGCGTCCTCCAGAAAATCCCCGGCGGAAAGAAGACCGTGTTGATCGCCGGAGTGGTCATCGCGATCGGCGGTGTCAGCGCCGGCTTGCTCACACGGAGCCATGGGACCGCTAAGCCCGCCCCCGTTACCGCCGCACCCGTGCCGGTGACCGCATCAACGGTCAATAATTTCCCTTTGCAGTTGCAGGCCACTCCGGAAAGCAACGGGTCGATTAATCTTCGCTGGAATCCGCAGAGCACTCTCATCGGACAGGCCCGCGAAGGCCGGCTTGTCATCACGGAGAACAACCAGAAACCCCGCACGGTCGGGGTGTCTCTGGACCAACTGAAGTTCGGCCACATGTCGTATCCGGCACAGTCCGAGCGAGTCGAGTTCCGGCTGGAGGTAGTGGACCGGTCAGGCGCGGTTGCGGAAGAGTCCATTCTGGCTTTGGTTCCCCCATCCGCTTTGAAGGCCGCAACCAGCGTGCCGCAACAAAGTCCCGCGGCGGCTGTGGTGCAAACCCCGGCGCAGGCAGCGGCTCCGGCGCCCGCCGCCTCACCAATCGAAGAAACTCCGACGGTGGCGCGCCCGGCCGCACGACAGTTCACCCCGCCCGAGAGTCAGCGGCCCGCGGTTCTGGGCGCCATCGACGCGCCTCCCTCGTTGGCAGGCTCCAGCCCGGCCTTGCCGATTGCAGCTTTGGGAACCCAGGTACCGCGCGTGGCGCCGCCTCCGCCGCCCGCAACACCCGTTTCCGCACCCGCGCCGCAGCAGGTGCAAGTGGATGATACTATCCAGGCGGCCAACTTGATCAAGCGCGTGACGCCTAGCTACCCAGGCATTGCAAAAGCAGCACGTATCCAGGGCACGGTTCGCTTCAACGCGGTCATCAGCGCGGGTGGCGTGATTCGCAACCTGCAGGTTGTGAGCGGACCACCGCAATTGCGTCAAGCCGCCACGGATGCCGTGCGCCAGTGGGTGTACCGTCCCATGACACGTAACGGCCAACCCGTGGAAGTGGTCACGCAGATCGACGTCAACTTCACGCTGAACTAACACAAACGCCAGGCCAGCCCCTACCAGAATGTTAGGATCGGTAGGTGCGAAAGCTTTTGGAATTTGACAACGTTTCCGTGGAACGCGAGGGCACCATGGCCCTGCGAAACGTTACCTTTTCGATCGATGCCGGCGAGCATGTCGCCATCCTGGGACCCAACGGCGGCGGCAAGTCCACGTTGCTCAAAACCGTCACTCGGGAGTGTTACCCACGCTTTCCGTATGACAGCCGGGTGCGCATCTGGGGCGATGAAGTCTGGACGCTGTTCGAGTTGCGGGCGACGCTGGGCATCGTGACCAACGACCTGGTCGCGACTTGCACGAAGCCCTACTCGGCGATGGAAACCGTATTGAGCGCGTTCTTCGGTTCGATCGGTATCTGGCCGAACCACCATGTGACACCACGGATGGAAGCCAAGGCGCGCGAGCTCCTTGCGTTCTTCGAGGTGCTGCATCTGGCCGACCGGCTGATGACGGAATTATCCAGCGGCGAGGCGCGGCGAGTGGTCTTCGCGCGGGCGTTGGCTCACGATCCCAAGGCTCTGGTGCTGGATGAGCCGACCAACAGCCTGGACATCCGCGCGCAACGGGAAGTGCGCGACGCGATACGCAAGTTGGCGCATAAGGGAGTAACGGTGATCGTGGTGACTCATCACCTTCCCGACATCATTCCCGAAATCGAGCGCGTCATCGCTCTCAAAAGCGGCCAAATTTTTTTCGACGGAAGAACAGAGGACGTTCTTACGCGCGCAAAGATGGAAGAATTATTCGAGACTCCGGTGGACGTGGAACACGCCCACGGCTTCTATCAAATGAATCTCGTCGACTGATTATCCGTTGGCCCGCTTCACCTTCGCGCCCATGCTTTCGGCGAGGCCGATGGCTCCGAGTCCGAAAAGCAAGTGCAGGATCTGAATGGCTACGTGTGCGCCGCCGGCAAGCAAGCCACCCATGCGCAGCGCAAACATAACGATGAACAAACCGTAAACAATCGTGCCCAATGCGAACCCAGGCCTCACACCAGCCCGCATGCCGATGCCCGCCAGCACCCATAACAGCAGCACCAACACCTCGCCAAGGCGCATGTGAACACGGATGAGGTCCAACGAGTGGCCGGTCCAAAACATGATCCCGAGCGCAATCAGAATCACACCCAGCAGACGAATGGCATTTTGCAGAACAAGAGCGGCGGTCTTCATAAGCGTAAGCATCGCACGAAAGAGGCCCGGGCGCGCCCGCGCTTGCTATGCTTCGAATATGGAGATTCGCCGCTCCGTTTGCGCGTTGGATTGCCCGGATGCGTGTTCGCTCCTGGTTCATGTGGAAGAGGGCAAGGCCACGCGCCTGCGCGGCGACCCGGAGCACCCGGTAACCCGCGGTTTTCTGTGCGGAAAAGTCGCGCAGTACCTGGAACGCGAATACTCGCCGGACCGGCTGCTCCACCCGCGGAAGCGAATCGGCGCAAAGGGCGAGAGTCGCTTTGAAAACATCTCCTGGAGCGAAGCTCTGGCAACCATCACGGAGCGTCTGCGCGCCATCGCGCTTGAACACGGTTCAGAATCGATACTGCCTTACAGCTACGCCGGCACGATGGGTTTGCTCAATAACTGCGGCATGGATCGCCGCTTCTTTCATCGCTTGGGAGCCTCGCGGCTGGATCGCACGATTTGCTCTTCCACGGGAGGCGCGGCGCTCACCGCAACGCTCGGCCTGCGCTATGCCACCGAACCCGAGCAATTCCGCCACTCGAAACTGATTCTGGCGTGGGGGGCCAATATTCACGGGACCAACGTTCATCTGTGGCCGTTCATCGTGGAGGCACGCCGCAACGGGGCTAAGCTGGTCGTCATCGATCCCGTGCGCACCCGCACCGCCGCGCTGGCGGATCAACATCTCACGATTCATCCCGGCAGCGATCTCGCGCTGGCCCTCGGCCTGATGCACGTAATCATCGGAGAAGGATTGCATGACGCCGACTACGTCGCCCGCTACACGAACGGTTTCGACGAGTTGGCGAAACTGGCACGCGAATATCCGCCGGCGCGCGTCGCCGCGCTCACCGGAATCGCGGCCGAGGACATCGTCCACCTGGCACGGGATTACGCCACGGTACGTCCCGCCGTGATCCGCCTCAACTACGGCATCCAACGAAGCGAGCGAGGAGGTGCCGCCGTGCGAGCTGTCGCTGCGCTCCCCGCGTTGACGGGTTCCTGGAAAGAAATCGGCGGCGGGATGCAGTTGACGACCTCACAGGCATTTCAGTTCAACAACGCGGCGCTCGAGATGCCTGAGTTGCAATTGCGTTCCTCTCTGGCCCAGAAGGGCAAGAAGGAAGCCCGTCTGGTGAACATGTCGGAGCTCGGCAAGGCGCTCACGGAGCTAAACGACCCGCCGGTGAAGGCGATTGTCGTCTACAATTCGAATCCGGCGGCGATTGCTCCGCATCAAAACAAAGTTCTGCGCGGATTCCGCCGCGACGATCTTTTCACAGTCGTACTCGAACAGTTTCCGACCGACACAACCGACTATGCGGATATCGTTCTGCCCGCGACGACGTTTCTGGAACACACGGACATTTACCGCGCTTATGGCCATCACTACGTACAACTGGCACGCCCGGCTTTGGATCCCCCCGGCGAGGCGCGGTCGAACGTGGAAGTGTTCCGCGAATTGGCGCTGCGGATGGGATTCGACGACCAGTGCTTCCGCGATTCCGAAGACGCGATGATCCGGTCGGTGCTGCGTTCCGGACACAAGTTTCTGGAAGGCATCACCCTGGAGCGCCTGGACCGGGAGCGTTCGATTCGCCTCAACGTCTCCGCACCCGGCACGCCGTTTCTGCCGTTTGCGCAAGGAGGTTTCGGCACGCCATCGGGCAAGTGTGAGTTTGACGCCGCGGCGCTGGCGTACACGCCGCCGGTTGAATCGCGCTTAGGGGATCCGGCGCTGCACGTGCGCTATCCGCTGGAAATGGTTTCTTCCAAGAACGACGACAGCATGAACTCCACATTCGGCAACCGGGCGCACGTGGATGAGGCCACTTCCCTGCTCCACATGCATGGCGAGGACGCCTCGGCACGCGGCATTCAGAGCGGCGAGCGGGTGCGTGTATTCAATGATCGCGGCAGCTTACTGCTCCGCGCCGACGTGGATGGCGTCGTGCCGCCGGGAGTCGTGCGGGTACCTTCGGTACGCTGGAACAAGAAAGCGGAAGATGGGGCGAACGCGAACGCACTGACCTCTGACCGTCTCACGGATATGGGCGGCGGCCCGGCGTTCTACAGTTGCCTGGTGCAAGTGGAACGCTGCGGCGATTGAGAAGCGCCGCGGCGGCTGACGCTCAGCGGAGAGACGCGGAGATTTCCGCCACGCGCTCCAGCATGGCATCCAAATCCCGCCGCGAATAGTAGCGCCCCTTTAAGACAACTCCCGCGATCGCCTGCGTATTGTGGATATCTTCCAACGGATCTGCATCCAGCATCACCAAATCGGCGAGTTTGCCTGCTTCCAGCGTCCCGGCGTCTTTCTCTGTTCCAAAGTACAGTGCCGGATTCCGGGTTGCGGTCTGCAGCGCTTCGAGCGGGGTCAATCCGCACTCCACCAGCAATGCGAGTTCCTGGTGCAAACCCCAGCCGGGCAGCACGGGATTGAGCGGGCTGGTATCGGTACCGGCGAGCAACCCCACGCCAGCGCGGTGCATGTCTCCCACCAGCTTGCGGTAGCGCGTCATCAGCATCCTCATACGCTGGTGCAGAACTTCATATTCGGCGGCCGATTCATCGCGCAGGTAATAGATGGTTCCGGGGTCCCAGTTATCGGTCCACGCTTTCGGCAAGTAACGGCGGCGGGGGTCCTGGATGAATTCCGTATCCCGCTCGTGGATGAAACCATCCTGGAGCGACAACGTGGGGGTCTGCCACGTGTGATTCCGGACAAAGGCCTGAAACATCGCAGCGGCTTTTTTCTCATCGTACGTATCGACCAGGCCCGCCAGCAAAGGCCAGGCGAGCAGGCGCAAGCGCTGCTGTCCGGTCAGCCTTGGGTCAAACATCATGGCCACGCGTTCGGCGCGCAGTGTTTCCTCCCGCGAAGAAGCGCCGAGCAGGAGATTGTTCAAGTGTTCCTGGCTCTGCATCCCAGCCGCCGAAGCTTCGGCTGGACTGACCGCCTCCGGAACGTGACCCACTACGGCAACGCCCGCGGCGCGGGCCTCCTCCGCCAGCGCAAAGAAAGCGTCTCGCGGCACGCTGTTATAAATCTTGAGGAAGTCCACTCCGCGCGATGCGAATGTAATCACGGCGGCTCGCGCTTCCTCGGGCGAGGTGACCGCCATGGCGTCGATGAGGTTCGCTCCGCTCTGCATCAGAGGCCCATCGATGAATCCGGGAGCGGAAATTCTGGGCGCCTCGGCCAACGTAGCCCACTGGTGAAGAGATGCCACGGGGAGCCCCGAATACATGTCGCGGATTCCCGTAACACCGTTGGCCACAAACAGCGGCAAGGCAATTTGTGGAATCGGAACATGCGCATGCATGTCCCATAAGCCTGGAATCAGAAACTTGCCTGCCGCGTCGATGACAGTGGCGCCCGCCACTGGCTCCACGCTCTGCCTGATCGCGGCAATACGCCCTCCGCTGACCACCACCGAAACGTTTTTTTGGGGCGCGGCTCCAGTGGCGTCAATTACCGTCGCGTGCTCAAATACCAGGGTCTGCGAAAAGCCAAAGGAAAGGAAGGAAAAAAGAAGCGCAGCGCGGACCGCGCTCTTCATTTCTTTTCGAGCTTGAGATTCATGACCGCGTCTTTGCGGGTATCGAAAATGCTGAGGTTGCGCGGACCGGCCGTGGCGTCGTCCGACTTGGCGGTGACTTGATATTCAATATCCATCCGCAACCCGGAAAAGTGATACGCGCCATCGCTTTGCGTGATGTAGGAACGCACCTGCAAAGTGCGCATGTCTTTCAACTGCACAACAGCCCCCGTAACCGGCTGATCTTTGGCGCCGGTGACCAGTCCCTGTACGGCGCGGGAATTCGCTTCCGCGCGGCGTTCTTCCCGGGACTTGCTTTGCGCGAAAAGGTTCGCGGACAAAACCAGAGTGACGATCACCACCACCACCTGTAAACCGTTCCACGTGTATCGCATTCTGTTTCTCCTACCTACTTGGATTCAGTGGACAGCATTAAAGTTACATCCACGCGCTCTTCACCGGCCACGGAAGCTTCCGCCCGCGCCGTTTTGAAACCCTTCATGGATGCCGTTATGACGTAGTAAGCCGCCGCCGGAGCGACACGGAAGGCAAACTCGCCGCGAGCATCCGTCGTTGCCTTCAGCGTAGACTTCAGACTCTTCCCTTTCGGCATGTCCTTCGCCATGAGTGTCACCGTCGCACCGGGCAGCGAAAATCCACTTTCCCGGAAGACCGATCCCGCCACGACGACGTGGGTACCCTTCTGCGCGACAAGCGCGTTTCCGGAAATGAGCGTGGCGAGGACCGCAACGGCAGGAAACAGCCTAATCCTTGTCGTCATCGTCTTCGTCATCGTCCTCTTCGTCATCATCGAGGTCATCGTCTTCGTCGACATCCTCGTCGTCGTCGTCAGCATCGGCTTCAGGCGAGAGCTCCAGCGGGTTCAGTCCAGTCACACTGAGGCTGTCGCCGCACTCCTCGCAAAGAAGCGGATCTCCTTCATCTAACTCTTCCTCGTCAACATCGATGGCCGCGTCGCACTGCGGGCAGTTGACCATGGGTGGGCTCCTTCCTTTTCGTCATCGTCTCGCCGATGACAAAATCCATTATTACCACGATGCGGATATGTTAAGCCGCTTGCGCAAGTCCAGCGGCGCGCTCCAGCTCAGCGGGCGCGACTGTCACGAGAGTCTTTTCCAGATCCTCACCGGACGTGATCATATAGCGGAGATGGCGCGCGGCCAGTTTCAGGCACCAGGGATCTGTCAGCGGATGGCCGGTCTTGGCGGAAAGTGTCAACAATGCCAGGTGAGGCAATGCGATGACTTTTTCCTGCTTGGGCTCGGCATCCCCGGAGCTGCCGTGCGTCCACACAATGAATTTCACGTCCACCGTATCGGCATGACGGATCGAGATGCCGGTCTGCAGCCAGCGGAACTCAATTTCCCAGGTGCGGCCGAAAGGATCGGGCCCGGCTTGGAAACGGCGATTGTTGTCAGGCATCTGTATCAGGTTAGCAAAAGAGTCCGGGCGATCGCGTCCAAATCCGCGCCGGCGGGCAAACTTCCTTGTGCCAGCGCCTGGTTGCCTCCGCCGCGGCCACCCGCCGCGGTCACTGCTGCCTTGACCCGCTCTCCCGCGTGCAAGCCGGAATCGGCCGACGCGGCAAGTAAGAGTAACGGCGGATCCGGCGACTGGGCCAGGAAGACTGCTTGTCCAAGCGAACAGAACGCCTGCGCGCGGGTTCGCACGGCGTCGTCGATGGGTCCCTGGACGGTCAGCCGCCGCATGCCGGATGCGTCGGGTTCGGTCGCCGCCCACAGCTCCTTCCCTTCGCGCAGCGCCAGTTCCACGGCCAGCCGATTTGCGGTCTTCTCCATCGCTTTAAGCCGCTCCATCTGCGCGGCCACAACGGAGGCTGTTTCACCGGCCGGAACCGACACCAGCCGCGAGATATCCTGCATGGCCCGAAAATCCGCTCGCGCTAGCCGGAGCGCCCGCAGCCCGCACACAAATTCGACTCGCACGTTGCCGCGCATCTTGTCCAGCTTGCGCACGAGCACCGGCCCTATCTCCGCCGTCGTTCTCACATGAGTCCCGCCGCACGCGCTGCGATCCACGCCCTCGATCGAGACAATTCGCAGCGTGCCAGTGCGCTCAGAAGCCTTGCGGAGGCCAAGATCCGCGCTGGCGTCGTCAAAGGTGATCGCGACGGACCGGGCTTCGCTCACGATTTCCGCGCAGCGCTCCTCGGCCCGCTCCACCTGCGCGGACGTGAATGCCGGCGCGCCCAGGTCAATCGTAGACATCTCCACACCCAGATGAACGCTGACCGTTGGAAT
>CAMAVI010000002.1 GCA_945861625.1 Candidatus Sulfopaludibacter sp. SbA3 | reverse complement strand
AACACGGTACGGCCAAGGTTCATCCCTCATGGTGGCAGCCTCGGATTAGTGTTCTGGAGTTTCAAATCGCGGCAAGACAAAAGCCGTCCTAACCACCTGCCGCACAATCAGTTGCCGCCAGCGGGTTGAGCGTTAGCCGGACAGTACTGGTCCGGGTCAACTGGCGCTGGATATTGAGGTTCCACTGCATCTTGTAGGAACGGCCCGGATTGAACTCCACGTGGGTGGCCTGAGAGTTGGAGGGCCGGAACAAGGAAATCCCATTATTCGGGAAGGTGGAATTCGCGGGGTTGGGAACCGTACCCTGGACATTGTTGGGAGCGGACCGCGGCAGGATATTGACAAATACGTACGGCAGGGGCGGGACATCGAACATGCCAACGGCGCCGCGGATGGCGGTCTTGCCATCCTTGAAGGGATCCCACGAGAAGCCCAGGCGGGGCGCGAAATTCTTGAACGTGGGGTTGTTGAAGTAGGGGTCGCCGGTGGTGGCCGCCGGATCCGTTAAGTAACGAAGGTTGGCGATCTTTCCGTTGACTTCTTTCAGCACGGTGGTGGTTTCGTAGCGCACGCCCATATTGATGGTGAGGTTCGAACGCAGACGGAAGTCGTCCTGAATGTATCCGGCTAGGATCGACTGCCGCTGACCACGTTGGCCATCCGTGCCCGGAAGATCGGCGCTGAACTGGTTCGGGTTTACCAGCAGCATGTCGCGAATCGAGCCGAACGTCCACAGGCCGTTGATGCGACTCTGTTGCTCCATGTTTTCCTGCACGCGCTCAAAGGCAAATCCGGTTTTGATGGCGTGCCTTCCTTTGGTCCACGAAAGGTCGTTGTAGAACTGGGGAGCCGTGTAAGCGAAGGTATTCAGGCCATCCGAGAAAACGCCGCCCCATCTACCGTTCACTCCACCGACATCGAACCTGCCAATCGGCCGGCCCGGTACGAAGCTCAGAGGACCGCCAAACTGCGAGAGCAGCGGGATGGTGGCGCAGCAATCCAGATTATTGGCTGCGTACGTGCGGCTGACGCCGACACGGGTGTTGTTGATCAGGGTAGGCGAGAACAGATGCTGTAACGTCAGAAGTCCATTCTGCCGCCGCGAAGGACCCAGTTGGAGTTTCTGTCCGAAGTGATCGGGAGTGGATATTTTCGCATCGTCCCAGGTGTAGCCACCGAATAATGTTGTATTGGGCGAGAAGTAGTGGTCGATCTTGCTAGTGATGTACTTCTCTTCGCCAGGGCGGGTCCCCGGGAATTGATATTTCCCCGTGTCTCCGGTTATCAGCGCGTTCGGGGAGGGGTACAACGCGAGAAACGGCTGCACCCTCGGATCGACCTGTACCTGCGTGGTGTTCGTACACAACGGCGGATTGGCGCACAGGGTACCTTTTCTTGCGTTATCCGAGATGGTATCGAAGGACTGCGACAGGCTCTTCAACTCGGTAAGGGCTTCATAGTTGGTAAAGAAGAACGTCTTGTCTTTCTTGATGGCCCCACCGAGCGCGCCGCCATACTGATGACGGCGGAAAGGAGCGACCACCACCGCGTCAAAGAAGTTTCTGGCGTCGAGCGCGCTGTTGCGGTGGAAGTAGTATGCGCTTCCGTGAAAATCGTTGGTGCCCGACTTGGTAATCGCGTTGATGACGCCGCTCGCACCGCCGGCCATATTCGGCCCTGTAATTGTTGGACAGAATCGAGAATTCGCGAATCGCATCCACGCCCATATTCACGCGCAAGGCGCTACCAGGACCAGAATTGGCATAGTCATTCACCACCAGTCCGTCAATGCGGAAAACGTTTTCCGTCATGCGGCCGCCGGAAACGGAAATCTGGATGCCGTTGCCGCGTTGGGTGCGGAGACTGTCGTTGCCCCCCGAAGAACCCGCATTATAAAGAGCGCCCGGCTGCAACAGCGCAAGCTGGAGCCAGTCACGCCCGTTCAGCGGAAGTTCGCGGATGGTAGTCGCACTGACGAAGCCGCTCATGGTGGCGCTCGCTGTATCCACCTGGGCGACTTCCGCCGTGACTTCCACCTTTTCGGTAACGGCGCCCACAGTGAGCTGAAAGTTCGCCGCGCTATCCGCGCCGACGGTAACGAAGATACCGGTACGCACTTCGGTTTTGAAACCAGGCGCTGCGATGCTCACTTCATAGGTGCCGGCGGGAACACCCGTAACGCGGTAGTCACCGTTAGCGGCGGAGTTGGCCTTACGTACTGCACCCGTGTCAATGCTGCGCGCCGAAATTTCCGCTTTGCCGATGGCGGCGCTCTGCTGATCGGTTATCGTTCCTAAAATCGTTCCACTGACACCTTGCGCGGGGAGCAGTGGCGTGGTCAAAAAGATACTCAAGGCGACAAAACACACTCCGAGTCGCGACTTGCCGAATGGCATCAAGATCCCTTTATTCAAGAACTTTAATTCGTCCTGGGCCTTGGAGTCAACTTACCACTTGGCGGAGAACTCTTGCTGCTTGCGGCGCTACGGGACTGAGCCCGGCGCTGTATAATCGATGACGGCCAGCGGTATCGACAGGGAGAAGACACGGAGAAAATAATGAGCGATAACAGACACGGTTCTGGGGATCTCGACCGCCGGACATTACTCGGTCTGCTCGCCGCCGGCGCGTTGCAAGCGGCTGACAAGCTCTCCTTCGCCAAGGGTGCCGTCATCCGCACAGTGATCAAGGATCTCGCCCCGACGGAACTGACCGGCATCACGCTGTTTCATGAGCACATCACGACCGAGTCCGCCGACGGCGTGGTAATCGAGGAGCTTAATGCCGCCCGCCAGATCGGCGTGACCTGCATCGTGAACGCCAGATCGGAGCGGTCCGTCAGCATACCCAACCTCAAGGCCATCTCCACGCGCACGAACGTGCACATTGTGCACTGCGCCGGCTATTACATGGAGTACGCGTATCCCCCCGAGATCCGCAACAAGAGCGAAGAGCAGATCGCGGACGATTTTGTCCGCGAGATCCGGCGCGACGGGATCGGGGCGTTGGGAGAGATCGGCCAGTCGCCCAACAGCCGCGAGCTCTCCCCGCTGGAGCGCAAAATGTTCCGTGCGGTGGGCAAGACGCACCTGCAAACCAATCTCCCGATATTTACGCACAACCCGTACGGCACCGGCCCCAACGTTCCGCGCGAAGCAGGCCTGCGTCAACTCGATGCGTTCGAGGAGGTGGGCGTCAAGCCGGATCGTGTCGCCATCGGCCACGTCTGCTGCCTGGACGATTCGCAGGCGGACATAATGAAGCAGATTGCCAAGCGCGGAGCTTACGTCGGCTTTGACCGCATGGCGAACACCCACCCGGCGCCGCCTCCGGGTTCGCCGCCGCCGCGCAACGGACAGGTTCACGATATTTCCGACGAACAGCGCGTGAAAGAGATCCTGGAGTTCATCAGCGCGGGCTACGAGAAACAGTTGCTGCTGGCCGACGACAACACCTTGCAACCCTTGCAAATCGGCGAAGCGATCAACCAATTGGAGAAGGTCCAGTGGTTGACTGGAGAGAGTTCGGCGAAAATCAAGTCGATGATCTTCCACGATATGGGCACCGGCCGGACCGTGTCGCGCTTTGTGCCCAAGCTCCGCAAAGCCGGCGTCAAGGAAAAGACGCTGCACACGATTCTCTATGACAACCCGCGACGGTTTCTGGCATTTGAACCGAAAAATTCCTAAAGTAGCGCAAGGAGATCTCATGAAGACAAGAATCATCCTGGCAGTGATCGCAATCGCTTTTCTGGCAGGCGCCTACACCTGGCTCGGCGCGCAATCGCGTCCGGCGGCGGCGGTCCCTATCGGCGCCACCGATATCGGCGGCGTCGTGACCAGCTCGAACGGCCCCGAAGCCGGCGTTTGGGTCATCGCGGAAACCAGCGGGCTCCCCACCAAGTTCGCCAAGATTGTCGTGACCGACGACCGCGGGCGCTACGTGATTCCTGAACTACCCAAGGCCAGTTATAACGTGTGGGTGCGCGGCTACGGCTTGGTCGATTCCCCAAAGGTGACGTCCACTCCCGGTTCGCAACTCAACTTGGCCGCGACCCTCGCGCCGAACGCCGCCGCGGCCGCCGAATACTATCCCGGCATGTATTGGTACTCGATGCTGCAGATCCCCGATAAGAGCCAGTTCCCCGGAACCGGCCCGAGCGGCAACGGCATCATGCCGGCGATGAAGACGCAGCCTTACTGGATCGACACAGTCAAGAACTCGTGCCAGTCCTGCCACGCGCTGGGCTCCAAGGGCATTCGCGCCGTTCCCAAGGAATTCCTCAACGGCAAGAGCCACGCCGATGCGTGGGCGTTACGCGTGCAGGCCGGCCAGGCAAAGAACAACATGGCGTTGAGCCTAAGCCGGCTCGGCCCCAAGAAAGCATTCGAGTTGTTTGGCGATTGGACCGAGCGCATTGCCAAGGGCGAGTTGCCCTCCGCCAAGCCGGAGCGGCCGCAGGGTCTGGAGCGCAACGCCGTCTACACGGCATGGGAGTGGTCGACTCCCAAGGCCTACCTGCACGACGCTATCTCCACCGACAAGCGCAACCCGCGCGTGAACGCCAACGGCTTGATTTATGGGTCGCCCGAAGAAAGCACCGATATGGTGCCGGTGTTGAACCCAGTTACAAACGAAGTGTGGCAGGTGAAACATCCGTTCCGTGATCCTAAGACGCCCTCGAACTCGGCGCTCCCGCTGGGCCGCTCGGCGTATTGGGGCGACGAGGCGATCTGGGACGGCCACACCAGCATCCACAACCCGTTGATGGACGAGCAGGGGCGCGCATGGTTCACCGCGCGCATTCGTCCCGTGAATGCCAATCCGGACTTCTGTAAGGCGGGCTCGGATCACCCCTCGGCTAAGCTGGTTCCGCTGGATGTGTCCGTGCGCCAGCTTTCCGTGTACGATCCCAAAACCGAAAAGTGGTCGCTGATCAACACGTGTTTTTCCACGCAGCATCTGTACTTCGCCAAGGACGCCAACAACACGCTGTGGACCAGCGCCGGCAATCCGGATAGCGGCGTAGTGGGCTGGCTCAATACAAAGATGTACTTCCAGACCGGAGACGAAGCGAAATCGCAGGGCTGGACCCCGATCATCCTTGACACCAACGGCAACGGCAAGCGCGACGAGTGGACGGAAGCCAATCAGCCGCTTGACCCCAAGAAAGACAAACGCATCATGGCGGCGTTCTACGGCGTGCAACCCAGCACCGTGGACGATTCGGTCTGGGGCCAGGCCATGGACGTCGGCTTCTCACGCATGGACCAGCCCGGCTACATTATCCGCCTGGCGCCGGGAGCGAATCCGCCACAGACAACGCTGGCGGAAGTCTACCTGCCGCCCGATGTCGGCTACGGATCGCGCGGCATTGACGTGGATACCAACGGCGTGGTGTGGACTACGCTTTCCAGCGGCCACATGGCCAGCTTCGACCGCCGCAAGTGCAAGGGCCCGCTCAACGGCCCCGCGGCCGCCACGGGGAAGCATTGCCCCGAAGGCTGGGCGCTGTACCAATTCCCGGGCCCCCAGATGAAGGGCGTCAGCGATCCGGGGAGCGCCGACCATGCGTACTATATATGGGTCGATCGCTACAATACCCTGGGACTCGGCGCGAACGTACCGATCGCGCAGGCCAACGGCAGCGAGTCGTTGCTGGCTCTGGTCAACGGTAAATTCGTTACGCTGCACGTTCCCTATCCGATGGGATTCTTCAGCAAGAACGCGGACGGACGCATTGATAATCCGAACACCGGCTGGAAGGGCCGCGGACTGTGGACCACGCACGGCACACGCACCGTATTCCACAACGAAGGCGGCACGCAGAACAAGCCGCGGGCGTTCCATGTTCAGATGCGCCCCGATCCTCTGGCACACTAAGGGATAGGAACATGCACAGACTCTTGTACGTAGTTTTATTCACGCTCTATGTGTCGGTGTCAGCAACCGCTCAAACTGCGCCGGCTCAGCCCTCGGGCGAAGCCGTCTATAAGCAGCGCTGCGCGCGCTGCCACGAGTTGACGGACCCGCGCATTCCGCCGCGCACGGCGCTGAATCAAATGCCCTCGGTGCGCATTATGCGCGCGTTGGACTTCGGTGCCATGATGACCGTGGCGTATCCCCTAAGCCGCGAGGAGCGCCAAGCCGTGGCCGGTTATCTGGGGACGAATGCGCCCGCCATCAACTTCCCCGCCAGCGCCTATTGCAGCGACCGCAAGGCCGTCGTTTCCGACAAGCCCAAGTTTTCCTGGAACGGCTGGAGCAGCACTAGCAATAACGCGCGCTACCAGACTGCGCAGGCCGCCGGACTCAGTATTGATCAGGTCCGCAATCTGAAACTTAAGTGGGCCTTCGGCTTCGATGGCGACGTGACGGCGTTCGGCCCGCCCACCGTCATCGACGGGCAGGTGTTCATCGGCAGCGCCGGAGGCGTCATCCACGCCCTGCGCGCCGATACTGGATGCCTGCAGTGGACCTACCAGGCCACTGGCCCGGTGCGTTCCGCCATCGTGGCCGTGCCGCTGGGCCGCCGGCACGCGCTGTTGTTCGGCGATCAGACCGGCTTCTTCTATGCGGTGGAAGCCGAGACCGGAACTTTGCTGTGGAAGAAAAGGATCGAAACCCACGACGCAGCCCGCCTCACGGGCGCGCCCGTGGTTTACAACGGCAACGTATTCGTTCCGGTGGCTTCGTGGGAGGAAACGCGCTCGCTCGACCCGACCTACCCTTGCTGCACGTTCCGCGGCAGCATCGTGGCAATGCGGATTCAAGACGGCCAGCAAGTCTGGAAGACCTACCTGGTCCCGGAACCCAAACTGACCGGCAAGAGCAAGCGCGGCACCCAGCAATACGGACCTTCGGGAGCAGGCGTGTGGTCGGCCCCCACGCTCGACCCCAAGCGCGGCCTGATGTACCTTGCCACCGGCGACAACTACTCCTCGCCGTCCACGAACCTCAGCGACGCCATCGTCGCACTTGAAATATCGACGGGCAAAGTGGTGTGGTCGAAGCAAGTCACGCCCGGCGATGCTTATAACTCGTCGTGCGCGACCGACAAACAGAACTGTCCCGACGAAGACGGTCCGGATTATGACTTCGCCTCATCGGCGATCCTGACCCAGTTGCCGGGCGGCCGCGACGTGCTGCTGGCCGGACAGAAGTCTGGGATGGTGTACGCGCTCGATCCGGAAAAGCAGGGCGAGTTGCTGTGGCAGGTGCGCATTGCGCCGAATGGTCCCGGCACGCCGACATCCGTGGGAGTGCAGTGGGGCATGGCCACCGACGGCCAGCGCGTTTACGCGACTACATCGTCGACCGGCAGAACTCCGCCGAAGGACCCCTTCGATACGCGCCGAGCCATTCTGGACCCAACGAAAGGCGGCGGACTGACCGCGCTGCGCATCGCCGATGGCGGGAAGGTCTGGTACGCGCCTCCCACCGCGTGCGCGCCGAATGCGCCTTCCGGGTGCAGTCCCGCGCAATCCGCGGCGGTTACCGCGATGCCCGGCGTGGTGTTCTCGGCTTCCATGGACGGCCACGTGCGCGGCTACAGCGCGGAAGACGGGAAAGTATTGTGGGATTTCGACACCGTCCGCGAATTCAAAACCGTGAACGGCGTCAAGGCCAAGGGCGGCACCATTGACGGCCCCGGCGCCGTGGTCATCAACGGGATGGTGTTCATCAACTCGGGCTACTCGCGCTTCGGCGGCATGCCCGGCAATGTACTGCTGGCGTTCGCGCCATAAGACAGAAAGGGAAATATGAATCGCACTTTCAAACTCGGATTACTGACACTGGCTTGCGTTGCTTCGCTAAGCGCCCAGGACGAGAAGGCCGCTGTGGCCGCGCTGCAAAAGGCCAACGTTCTGCAACGGCTGGCGAAGCTCACGGCGCCGCAGGGGCCCAAGACCGGAACCGCGCCCAGCTTCGTGGTTGATCCGGCTTGGCCGCAGACGCTACCGCACAACTGGATCATCGGCGACATCGGCGGGCTTTTTGTCGATAAGCACGACCATATCTGGGTCTATCACCGCCCGCGCTCGCTGGCCGCGACCGACGCCGGAGCCCTCCCGCCCGCGGGCAAGAACGCCAAGGGCAACCCGATCAGCGCCATGGGCCACGGCCGCCCGTTCGGAGATCAGCGCTCGGCGTGCTGCATCCCCGCGCCGTCGGTGCTCGAGTTCGACAAGGCCGGCAACCTAGTGCAAGCCTGGGGCGGCCCCGGCGATCCCGGGTTCCTGGAAAAGAAATGCCGCCAGGACATGGGCTGCTTCTGGCCCGCGCGCGAACACGGCATCTTCGTCGATCAAAACGACGACGTCTACATCTCCGGCAACGGGCAGGCCCGCAACTTCTTCGGGCAATATCCGTGGGCGCCCAGCTTCGGCAACGACTCGCACATACTGAAGTTCCACAAGGACGGCACGTTCGTCTATCAGATCGGCACGGCCGGCGCGAAGGGGCCCAAAAGCAACGATACCAACGGCGGCGTCAACGGCACTCCGCAACCGTTCCTGGTGGCCGAGATGTCCGTCGATCCCAAGACCAACCGCCTGTACGTCGCCGATGGTTACGGCAACCGCCGCGTGCTGATCGTGGACGGGGCCACCGGCAAGTACATCGGGCACTTTGGAGCCTATGGGCAAAACCCTGTGCAGGGCGAGAACACGGACGTGGAAGGTGAATCCGGCGGCTCCTGGGCGGCCGACTTCCGCAAGGGCAACACCAAGCCCTACTTCTTCCGCAGCCCGATGCACTGCGCCGCCTTGGCCAACGACGGGCTGCTCTACACCTGTGACCGCGGCAACAACCGCGTGCAGGTGTTCAAGATCTCCGAAGCGGGCAAGCCCTGCGAGAACCCCGGCAAGGAAGCCGGCAAGTGCGGCTTCGTCGCGGAGATGCCGATTGCGCCGCAGACCACCTCGGGCACCGGAACCACGGTGAACTTCTCGGCCGACGCCAAACAGAGCTGCCTCTACGTGGCCGACCTGAATAACGACACCATCTACGAGATCAACCGCCAGAACCTGCAAGAGGTCGCCCGCTTCGCCACTGGCGGCCGCCAGGGCGGCCAGTTCCATTGGCCCCACGTGGTGAGCACCGATTCGGAAGGCAACATCTACACCGGCGAAGTCGACGGCAACGGCCGCGTGCAGAAGTTCCTGCGCTACGGAGCCACCGGCTGCAGCGGAACGGGAAGTACGGAGGTGGGGAAGTACCGGTAGGGGCGGAAATTCAGATTACAGCTTCATGGAGGCTAGGGGTTACGCCCCACGAGGTGCGATCAGTCTATGGACCATAAGCTATTAACATTTGAACTGGCCGCCGATCATGACCGCCTGGAGATCCACGGAGACGTTGCGGGTCTGGAGGAACTGTCGCGCACCTTGGAAGGCGTCATCCGCACGCGTAAGCATGAGCACCTGATGACGCCTTCTTGGGGCGGCAACGAACTTACCGAAGAGGTGCAGGGGGTGGGTGGCCACCTGCTTAACAAGGTGACGATCCATATTTGGGAAAGCGGCGACAGGCCTTTCCCCGATTCCCCACCGTCTCACCTGTAGGCGTCGTTGCGGTTCTTGACAGCGTGGATGCGCAGCGTATCAGGTTCTTCTTCGGTAAAGCGCACTCGGAAGTCGCCGACGCGGAGCCGCTTTTCGCCTTGTTTACCTTTGAGTTCCTTGACGCGGCCCGCGCCCGTCTCCGCCAGCCGGTGAATCGCCGTTAGAATGTTCATGGCGATGTGCTGGGGAATGGCGCGTATGTCGGCTTTGGACTCGTCGGAAAGGACGATCCGCTTCAAGCCGCGGGGTCCTGGGCTTTCGGATCAGATGCGTTCCGGATCTGATCCATGGTGAAGCCAAGCTCGGTAACCACCTGTTCGAAAGGAATTCCCTCGTTGTTCTTAAACCACTCTTTGGAGCGGGCGACGGCGGCCTCTTCCTCCGCGCTGATCACTTCGTCCTCTTCCTCAGCGTGAACCATAACCTCAAGCAATTGCCCGACGGCGGCGAGTTGGCCGGAATCGAGCCGATCGATCAGTTCGTGGACGTGTTGGCGAGTGTCGCTCATAACGTACTCTTCCAGTTTACCTCTCGGAGAAGTCACATCAGCGCTGTCAACGGGGCGTTCCCAGTGATGTGGAATTCAAAATTCCTTAGGCTTTTGGCTCAGCGTTGCCGGAGTCCGCGAGCGCCGTACGAATCTCACGCTTCCAGTTCTCGCGGCGGATGCGATTGGATTCCTTCTTGGCATCCCAGCGGTAGCCCCAGTAGGCCCCGTTGCCGCGCTTGGGGCCGCAGTGCTCGGTTTTCTTGGCTTCGTAGCCCATCGGCGGTGAGCGCCCTTACTACAGCCTCGCTTACAGTCTACATCCTGCATAGTGACGACTGCGGGGCAGTCAGGCACCTCACCGGTAAGCCTCCCTGCGGTTGCGGACGCGGACAACTTCGATGCTGTCATCGCCTTGGTTTCTGTAGATGATGCGCCCCGCTCCTATGCGAAGAGGATAAAGCGGCGGATCGAAGCCTTCCATCTGCTTGATGTTCCCAACTTCAGTCTTCGGGTAACGGTCGATCTGGCGCAAGCTCGGCTGCACGAGCGCGATATCAAGGTGCGGCGCTACCAACCGTGCCCGGCGGCGTAAGGCAGCGACGGTGCGTGCCGCTCCGTCACTGTCGCGGTTCGGTGCCCGCCCTATTTCTGCGGCCAATATTGCGGACGCACGCGGATGACGGCATCGGGGCGCGAGGGGATGGCCACGCGGATTTCGTGGGGGCCGTCCTTTTTGCCGGCTTCCGGCTTGCTGGCCTCGGGCACGAAGCTGAGCAAGTACTGGCTGTGAATCTCTTCGCCGGCGCGTGAGATCACGGTCTCCAGCATAGGCAGAGTCACGAAGGAGAGCTGCCGCCCTCCAGTGGCCCGCGCCAGCGCCGTCGTGACGTTGGTTTTACCGAGGCGGCCGAGTTCCATCGTTCCACCCAGCAGGTCCACGTTACTCGCAGGGCTGTTCTCGGCAGCGCCGCGCGCACCCTGGCGCGGAGCGTCCACTTGCTTATCCGCCGGATCGCGGGAGGGCGGCATCGATGGGCTGTTGGCCGGGCTCGAAGCGAAAGCCGAAGCGCTGACCGAGTATGTTGCCGTGTAGATCACCACTCCGGCGCGCTGAGCCATTTCGATAGCCGTCTTCAGGTTGGCTTTGCTGCCACGGTCGCGCGACTCGCTGAGGATCAGCATCACGCGGCGGTTGTTGGGCGAGCGCGTGTCCAGCATCTTGACGCCTTCCAGAACCGCGTCCAACAGACGCGCGGTGCGGATGCTGCGGCTACGGATGCCGAGAAACGCCGCGCCGATCGCTCCCGAGTCGGTGGTGAAATCCGTGCGCAGACGCAACTCGTCGTCGAACTCCATGACGGCGGCCTGGCCGCGCGCTCCGATGACCAGGGGCTTGATGAGACCGCCGACGCGCTCAATGCGCGCGAGCGCCGGCGCGGAAATCGCGTTGGATTGAATGAGTACGACGAGAGACACGGGAGACACCACCATGTCGGAAGTGTCCATGCGGATCTTCTGTGGCTTGCCGTCGTCGGTCAGGCGGAAGTCATCCACGGTCAGGCCGTCGATAAAAGCACCTTTGCGATCGGTGACCGTCACAGGTGCAAGGACAAGGGGAACGTTTGCTTGGATGATGGGGTTCTCCGGTTCCTGCTGCGCGGAGATAGGCAGAACCGTCAGAAACACGGCGAAGGCAAGAAAGGAACGGATCACGTATTTATTAAGACGCCTGATTTCAGAGTAACGTTTCGCACTTACTTCCTGACGTGCTTGTCGGCCCAGTCAGCCATAAGTTTGGCGATCTCCAGATTGTTCTTTTCCAGCATCATCATGTGACCGTTGCCGTGAATGCCCTTCGCGCCCAGCGCGACGAATTCGTTGACCACCCCCATCTGCGTCAGGTATTGCGAAGTACAGTGATCGTAGGCGGCGTGATAGGACGCTTCGCCCGTCACGATGACGATGGGAATTCCCGCCAGGCGCAGCAGTTTGTGCGGCACGCCGGCGACCCAGCAGGCTTGCAAGTCCGCGCCCTGGGGCTTGTCTTCGCGTTTGGGCGCCAGGTCGGTGATGTCTTTCACCGGCGGATCGTAGGTCAGGTGGTCGAAGGCGACTCCGAATTTTCGTATGGCACCAGGGTCGCTGGTGGCGGTCGGCACTACGTTGTAGAACGCGGGACCGGCGGGCTCCGCGGCAATGACGCCTTTGACCAGTTCCGGCACTTCGTCCGCGATCAGCCAGCCGAAGGGTCCCGAACGCGAGTGGGTCATGACGATGGCGGGTCCGATCTTGCGCAGCAAAGCAGCGCCGCCGGCACGGTTGGCTTGGTCCATGAGCAGGTTGTCGGCCATGAATGGATTCTGGGAAGCGAAAAATTGTTCGAAAATCGCGTCGCCGCGCGTGCCCTTGCCGGGCCATTGCGTGTGGAGCTTGGCCTGCGGCCAGATGTTGTATTTTTCGATGGCCGTAAATTGGCGCTCCGTGCCTTCCGCGTTGGGGTAGGCGAGCTTGCCGTCGGCATCGGGATAGTATGTGGAGCGCCCGCGCGCGGCCTGATCCACAACGTAGACGGCGTAGCCGCGGCGGAGGAAGTAGTCAGCCCAGCCCGGACGGTCATCCGGCGTGCCCAGAAAGTTACTGCCGTTCTGCATGTTGCCGTGGATCATCACGATCGGGTAAGGCGCGGTGACCTTGGCCGGGATCTGATACTGCACGAACATCTGGTCGACAGTGATTCCGCCGACAGCGCGGCCGCCTGCGTAGAAGTAGCCCTGTTTGGCGATGACGAGCGGCCCCGAGGAGTGTTCGCCCGCGGCGTAGATGGCGGCGACTCCTGCTAACACCAGCGCCGTGGCCAACAGAGAGAAGGTTAATTTGCGGCTCGTCATGGGGGCCTCCAATACTGGTGACAATTATCGCAAATGCAATCGCGCGGGGCAGTTCGCGATACCCTAGTCTCTAATGTCAGACCGGATGGAAGAACTCCAGCGCCGTCATGCGGCGGCCGAAGCAGGGGGCGGCGAGGAGCGCCGTGCTCGGCAACACGCCGAAGGGAAGCTCTCCGCGCGTGAACGCATCGACCTTCTGCTTGACGAGGGCACGTTCGAGGAGATGGACAAGCTGGTCCGGCACCATTGCCGCGACTTCGGCATGGATGAGCAGATGATAGACGGCGATGGCTTCATCACGGGTTACGGCCTGATCCACGGCCGCCCGGCGTATGTATTCGCGCAGGATTTTACGGTCTTCGGCGGATCGCTTTCCGAGGCCAACGCCAAGAAGATCGTGAAGATCATGGATCTGGCGCTGAAGACCGGCGCGCCGGTGATCGGGCTCAATGATTCCGGCGGCGCGCGCATACAGGAAGGCGTGCTGTCACTGGGCGGCTACGCCGACATTTTCCTGCGCAACACGCTGGCGAGTGGCGTGATCCCGCAGATTTCGGCGATCATGGGGCCGTGCGCGGGCGGCGCGGTGTACTCCCCTGCCCTGACGGATTTCGTATTTATGGTCGACAAGACCAGCTACATGTTCGTGACGGGGCCGGATGTGATTAAGACGGTGACGCATGAAGATGTCACGAAGGAAGCGCTGGGCGGGGCCACGACTCACAATGCCACCAGCGGCGTGGCGCACTTTCAGTCGCATGACGACGCGGAATGCCTGCGGACCATTCGCGAACTGATGGGCTACCTGCCCCAGAACAATCGCGACGCAGCGCCGGCCGGAGATACGGACGACCCCGCCGATCGCGAGGATGCGTCGCTAGATACGCTAATACCGTCGGCGTCGAATCAGCCTTACGACATAAAAGACGTGATCCGGCGGGTGGCCGATCACGAAGAGTTTCTGGAAGTGCACGAGCACTGGGCGCGCAACATCGTGGTGGGCTTTGTGCGGATGGAGGGGCGCAGCGTCGGCGTGGTGGCCAATCAGCCGGCGTTTTTGGCCGGATGCCTGGATATCGATTCGTCCACTAAGGGCGCGCGCTTCGTCCGCTTCTGTGACGCATTCAATATTCCGATCCTGACGTTTGAAGATGTGCCGGGATTTCTCCCCGGCACGGCGCAAGAGTTTGGAGGCATCATCCGCCACGGGGCGAAGTTGCTCTATGCGTATGCGGAGGCAACGGTGCCGAAAATCACCGTGATTACGCGCAAGGCGTACGGCGGCGCGTATTGCGTCATGGGGTCGAAGCATCTGCGGACGGATGTGAACCTGGCCTGGCCCACGGCCGAAATCGCGGTCATGGGCGCGGAGGGCGCGGTCAATATTGTGTACCGGCGGGAATTGGCAGGCGCGGCGAATCCCGAGTCCGTCCGCCAGGAGAAGATCGAGGAGTTCCGCGAGCGCTTCGCGAGTCCCTTCGTGGCTGCGGAGAACGGTTTCGTCGATGACGTGATTGAGCCGCGCCAGACGCGGCCGCGCGTGATCCGGGCGCTGCGTATGCTCGCCACAAAAGTGGATACCATGCCGAAGAAGAAGCACGGAAATATCCCGCTCTAGGTACGTGAGAGTCTGCCCCAGGGCGCGCCACTATCCTCTAGATGGATTCCTGCTTGGATTTGCTCGCGTTCGCTTGTCTCAGCGCACCGCTGGCGTGGTGGTATTCCGGGCGGCGAGCGAGGGCTAAGGCAGTCAATGAGACGGCACCGGTTCAAGTGCAAGATGAGCGGTCCTCCGGAGATCTGGCTCGCGTCAATGCGGAACTGCTCCGCGCCAATGCCGAATTGAGAGACTTTGCCCACATCGCCTCCCATGATCTGCAGGAGCCGCTGCGGATGATCACCAGCTATCTACAACTGTTGGAACGGCATTATGGGGAGCAGTTGGACCCGGAGGCTCAGGAGTTCATCAGCTTCGCGGTGGACGGGGCGACACGGATGAAGAGCCTGATTCAGGACCTGCTGAGGTTTTCCCAGGCCGGAACCGCCGTGGCCAGTTTTCGGCCGGTATCCGCGGGGGTGCTGCTGGAACAGGCGCTATCCAATCTCGAAGTGGCGATTGAGGAAAGCCGGGCCCAGATCAGCAGCGACGCGCTGCCGGTCATTGTGGCGGATTCGAATTTATTGGTGCAAGTGTTTCAGAACCTGATCGGGAACGCGATCAAGTTTCACGGCGATCACCCCCCGTCTATTCACATCACGGCCACGGAACAGGATTCTTCCTGGGTGTTTGCGATTCGCGATAACGGGATCGGCATCGACCAGCAACATGGCGCGCGAATTTTCCAGATTTTTGAGCGCCTGCATGGCGCGGATCAGTATCCGGGCACAGGCGTAGGGCTGGCGATCGCCCAAAAAGTCGTCGAACGGCATGGTGGAGCCATCTGGTTTGAGTCCCAAGTAGGAACGGGAACCACGTTCCATTTCTCAATTCCAATTCAGCACGCCATGGCGATGGCGCAAACGAACTCGACTTGCTGAGAACTACGCCGGTGCGCTTTCACTAAGATTTGTTAGCGCGTAATGCCGTCCAGTTCCGTCCTCCCCCGGAAGCCTGTCGACATACTCCTCGTTGAGGATAATCCAGGAGACGTACGCCTCATGAGAGAGGCGCTGAAGGGGGGATATTTCGTCAAACGACTGACCGTCGCCAGAGATGGCGAACAGGCGATGGCCTTCTTGCGCCGCCAGGGACCCTACGCCGATGTGGGCCCGCCATCCCTAGTGCTACTAGATCTGAATCTGCCGCGCAAAAATGGCCGGGAAGTGCTGGCCGAAATCAAAAATGACAGAAGCCTGCGGCACATTCCCGTATTCGTCGTTTCCACTTCCACGCGGGACGAGGACATCGCGGCGGCCTATGACCTGCACGCCAACTGCTATATCCCAAAACCGCTCGATCTGGAGGGCTTGATCGAAATGGGACGCTTGATTGAAGCATTCTGGTTGAAGATGGTGGTGCTGCCGAGCGCGGCGCTTCCCGCTCCGTTCCCGCCAGCTAAAGTTAACTCGCGGATTCGGCCGTTAGCTTCTCGAAGAATTTCTTGATCATCATCTTGGAGGTTCCATCGATGAGGCGCTGCCCGATCGCCGCCATGGTGCCGCCAATTTGTGCGTCGCCTTCGTAAGAAATGTCAGTGTTCTCGCCGGAGGCGGTCAGCGTCAGAAGTCCCTCGCCCTTGACGAAACCGATTTTGGAGCTACCTTCGACCAGAAGGCGGAAACTGGAAGGCGGATTGGAATCCGTGATCTTGACCTTGCCCTCGAAAGCGCCGGACAAGCTCGCCAGCGCCATCTTCATTTTCATGCGGTATTCGTCAGGGCCGGTCTGCTCCAGCCCCTCACAGCCGGGAATCGCGCGCGCGAGCATCGCGGGGTCCTGCATGACGGCATACGCCCGCTCCCGCGGGAGCGGCAACGTGTACGTTCCAGAAATTTTCACCGTGTCAGGCCTTGCTTGCCGCCGCCGTGATGGCGCGCGCCGCGTACACGGAAGCCAGGTGCTTGCGATATTCGGCCGAAGCGTGCAGGTCTGAGTTGGCATCCACACCCTGAGTAACCAGCGCCGCCGCTTTCATGATGTCATCGGCGGTACCGGCGCTGCCCTCTAGCGCCTTCTCCGCGGCCGAGGCACGGTAGCCGATATTGGACAGGCCGGTGACCCCAATGCGAGCCAACGTGATCTTCCCGCCGCCGCGCCGCACTCGCACCGCGACACCCACGATGGCGAAGCCGCTGGCCGGCTGCGGCATCTTCATGTAGCTGGTACCGGTACCAGCCTGTTCGACAGGAACCACCACTTCGCGGACCACTTCACCGGCGTCAAGAGTTGTCGTGAAGGCGTCGACAAAGAAATCCGCTGCGCTCACCGTACGCTCACCTTTCGCGCCACGGATGACGATCTTGGCTTCAAGCGCTTGGAGGGCAGCGGGATAATCGGCCGCCGGATCGGCGTGGGCAACGCTGCCGCCCATGGTGCCGACATTGCGAATCTGCGGATCGCCGATAGCGCCTGCCGCGGCAGCCAGCAGCGGGCACTTGGCCTTCACCAGCGCCGAATTTTCCACGGAGGAGTGCGTGGCTGTGGCGCCGATGTGCAGTTCACCCGCGGCTTCGCGAATGTAGTCGAGGTCCTTAATGCGGCCCAGGTCAATGAGGTGCTCCGGCGTAGCCAGGCGCAGCTTCATCATGGGAATCAGGCTCATGCCGCCGGCCAGCGGCTTGCCGCCGCCTTCGAGGAGGACCATGGCTTCGTCCAGAGTCTTGGGGGCCGTGTATTCAAACGTCTGCGGAATCATCTTAGTTCTTGCCTCCCGCCACTAATTTCCAGATCTTCTCTGGCGTCATGGGCATGTCAATGTGTCGCACACCTAAGTGCGAAAGCGCGTCCACCACGGAGTTCACCAGCGACGGCGAAGCGCCGATGGTGCCCGCTTCGCCAACGCCCTTGACTCCCAGTGGATTCACGGGCGACGGAGTGATCGTGTGCTCGCTCTGAATCCATGGCATCATGTGCGCACGCGGCATGGCGTAGTCGGTATACTCGCCGGTGATCAGTTGCCCGTTGTCGTCGTAGACGCCTTGCTCCCACAGCGCCTGTCCCATGCCCTGCGCGACGCCACCGTGAACCTGGCCGTCGACAAGAAGCGGGTTGATGATGTTGCCGCAGTCATCGACGGCGAGATAGCGGCGGACCGTGATCTGTCCGGTTTCCGGATCGATCTCGGTCACGGCGATGTGCGCGCCGAAGCCGAAGGTGAAGTTGGGCGGCTCCCAGAAATGCGTGGAGACCAATCCAGGCTCCGTGTTGGGAGGCAGCTTCATCGCGCGGTAAGACGCCGCCGCGACTTCCTTGAAGGAAACGCTCTTGCCCATCTTGTTGCAGGTGACCTGGCCGTTCGCAAAACTGACGTCAGGCGAGCCCAACAAAACCGCGCCGAATTTCTTGATCTTGACCTTCAGATCTTGCAGCGCAAAATAAAGAGCCGTGCCGCCGATGGCCGTCGCGCGGCTGCCGAAAGTGCCGATGCCGTAAGGCACGATGGCGGTGTCGCCACGCAGCACCAGAATGTCGTCGATATCGACGCCCAGTTCATCGGCCGCGATCTGCGCGAAAGTGGTTTCCTCGCCCTGGCCGTGATGGCAGCTTCCGGTGAGTACGGTGACTTTACCGGATGGCTCCACGCGGACGGTGCCGCATTCCCAGCCGCCGGCGGGCGTCGCGGGCGAAGGGCCGAATCCGCAGATCTCGCCGTAAGTGCAAATGCCGATCCCCATCAGCTTGCCTTGCTTGCGGGCTTCGGCCTGTTCGGCGAGCAGCTTCTTGTAATCCACGATGCCCATGGCTTTCTGCAGCGGCGCCGCGTAATCGCCCGAATCGTAGGTCAAGCCGGTCGCCGTCGGGAACGGAAACTCTTCGTTGTGGACGAAATTCTTCAAGCGGATCTCGGCCGGATCCATCTTGAGTTCGTCGGCCAGAATATCCACCATGCGCTCGATGCCGTGCGTGGCTTCCGGGCGCCCCGCGCCGCGGTAAGCGTCAGTGGGTGTGCAGTTGGTGAAGACGCCAACAATCTCGGCGCGCACGTTCTTGGTGCGGTACAGGCCCGGCATCATCAGCACGCTGAGGGTGGGAATCGCGGGCCCCAGCAATTGATGATATGCGCCCTGATCCTGAATCAGCTTTAGTTTGATGCCCAGGATGGTGCCGTCCTTCTTGGCCGCGACTTCGAAGTAATCGACGTGGCCGCGGCCGTGAATGGTGCACAGAAAATTCTCGCGGCGGGACTCGATCCACTTCACCGGCTTGCCGATCTTCATCGACACAAAGCCCATGAGGGCTTCTTCGGAATAAACGTTGAGCTTGCTGCCGAAGCCGCCGCCGACCTCGGGAGCAATCACGCGCATGCGGTTCTCTTCGAGCCCGAGCATCCCCGAGACCAGCGTGCGCACCAGGTGAGGAATCTGCGTGGACGTATATAGGGTCATCTGCCGGTCCGCGCCGCGCCATTCGGCGAGCACGCCGCGCGTCTCCATCGCCGAGGGGATCAGGCGCTGGCTGGTGATGCGCTGCTTGACGACGACCTCGGCTTCGGCGAAGGCTTTGTCGACGTCGCCGCCTTCCTGGTGATAGACGAATGCGACGTTATCGGGCCACTGCGGGTGCACGGGCGGAGCGCCGGGAGCGATGGCTTTTTCGGGATCGGCGACGGCGGGCAGCACTTCCCACTCGACTTCGACAAGATCGGCTGCATCGCGCGCCAGGTAGCGGTCGGTCGCGACGACAACGGCCACCGGATGCCCCACCAGGTAGACGCGATCGATCGCCAGGATGTAGTGATGCGGAACGCGCAAGCCGGGAAGCGATGCGCCGCAGGGAACCGGTCCGACTTTTTCAGTGTCCTTGCCCGTGAACACAGCCACCACGCCGGGCGCTTCGGCTGCGGCCTTGATGTTGATCGAGCGGATCTTCGCGGCTGCATGTGGACTGCGCACGATGGCGGCGTGATGCATGCCGGGCATCTGGATGTCATCCACATAGGTGGCGGTGCCGGTGATCAGGCGGGGATCTTCGCGCCTGCGAATGCGCTTGCCGACAAGTTTTTCGGTTTGGATGATGGTGGTCGCCATATTCGTCTCCTAATTACTTTCCCGCTCCGGCGGCGGCCGCCGCCTTCACCGAGTTGACGATGTGCTGATAGCCGGTGCAGCGGCACAGATTGCCTTCGATACCGTGCCGGATTTCGTCATCGCTGGGGTTAGGGTTGTGGTCCAGAATCGCCTTGCAGGCCATGATCATGCCCGGCGTGCAGAAGCCGCATTGCAGGCCGTGCTGGTTCCAGAACGCCTCCTGCATGGCGTGGAGTTTGCCGTCCTGGGCCAAACCCTCAATGGTCAGAACATCGGCACCATCCGCCTGCACGGCAAACATGCTGCAACTCTTGACGGACTTGCCGTTGACTTCGATGGTGCAAGCGCCGCATAGCGACGTTTCGCAGCCGATATGCGCGCCGGTGAGGCCCGCCACGTCGCGCAGATAGTGAATCAACAGCAGCCTGGGTTCCACGTCGGGAGAATACTTCTTTCCATTTATGGTGAGGTTGATCTTCATGGGCGGGCTCCGGGCCTCCTACAGGGCCGGATTAGAAGATAACAAAACTGGCGGGGGTAAAAAAAGGGGGCGCTATGCCCGGCGACTGTCGAGTAGGAGCGCTAACGAAAAGTTAGCTATTCTGCACCGCGAGGTAGATGGTGTTCGCTCCTCGCTTGACCAGCAGCAAGATGGTCCCTATTGTTGTAACAATAATTGTCGATAATTGACATTCCAAGAATGCGACCCCGTTATCATCATCTGAAGATCCGATGCCAGAACCCGCGCTTGGGGCCAAGAGTTACAGCCGGATCACTTATATGAAACGGGCTGCCGAGGATCTGCCAGCGATTCGCTGCAAGTGCCGTGGTTCTGGCTGGCGAAACGTCGTCCTCCGTTCTTGGATCGGTAAGGCGGTAACTAAGCCGGATGTCAACCTCCTGCCCGGAACAGGCTACGGGATAACGCAGCGCCTCGATTTCTTGGCAATGAGAAAATCTGACAAGGAGAGGATGTCCTGAGATCTGCGTCACGATTACAGACCCGTCCGGCTTGATCCGGACACGGGCGGCCACATCCGCAACTACCCTGGCAGCCTTCGCCAGCGGCGGGTAAGCGAAGGCGGAGTTTGCGGCTACGCATTCCTGTGCATTACAAGGCAAGCGGAGCATGAAGGCGAGCACCAGCGATTGTGCAAATCGGCAGCCCACGTGTTTTCATTCTAGTTAACTTTTCCCGCTACAATAACCCCTAGAAAGAACCCCATGACTCGACGAGACATTGCTAAGCTGGCGGTGCTGGGCATCAGCGCCCGCGCGTTGGCGCAGAAGAAGGCTCCAGAGAGCGAACCCCTGACCGGCTACGTGGCCGACTTCATCGTGAACACGCGCTTTGAGGACATCCCCGCCGACGTGCTGGATCTGGCGCGCAAGTCGATTCTGGATGGGCTCGGGCTGTCGCTGTGCGGGTCGGTGGCCAAGTCCGGCGAGATCGTGCGGCAGTTCATCAAGGCCACGGCGTCGCCGGGCACGGCCACGGTGGTCGGGTCGCCGCTGAAGACCTCGCCTCGATTCGCGGCGTTCGCCAACGCGGTGAACATTCACGCCGACGACTATGACGACACGCAGCTCGCGGTGGCGGAGAATCGCACCTACGGACTACTCACGCATCCGACGGCGCCGGTGCTGCCTCCGGTGCTGGCCACGGCCGAGGTGCGCGGATTGTCTGGCAGGCAGCTATTGCTGGCATATAATGTGGGCGTTGAAGTCGAAACCAAAATCGCCGAGGCCATCAACCCGCGCCATTACGAAGAGGGATTCCATTCGACGGGCACCATGGGCGTGCTGGGGTCGGCTGCGGCGATGGCCAAGATTTACGGACTCAATCGCGCGAAGACGCTGATCACGCTGGGTATCGCAGCCAGCGAAGGCGCGGGGTTCCGGGAAAATTTCGGCACGATGACCAAGCCGTTCCATGCCGGGCGAGCCGCCGAAAATGGCGTGGTCGCGGCGGATTTCGCCGCGTTGGGCTGGACCGCGACGGACAAAATCCTGGAAGCTCCACGCGGCTTCTTCCACGCGGCGGGCGGCGGCTACGACCGCAACGCGATCATGGGCAAGCTCGGCAAACCGTGGACGTTTGCGAGTCCCGGCATTTCCATCAAGCCGTTCCCGTCGGGCTCACTCACGCATCCGGGCATGACGGCGATGGAGAAACTGGTCCGCGAACACAAAATCAAAGGTGATCAGGTGGACTTTCTGGAAGTGGGCACCAACAAGAACATGCCCAACACGCTGATTCACCACGAGCCCAAGGACGAGTTGCAGGCCAAGTTCAGCATGGAGTTCTGCATGGCGTCGCTGTTGCTCTACGGCAAGGCGGGGCTGCTCGAATTCAACGACGAAGTGGTGAACCGGCCCGCAGTACAGGCGATGATCAAGCGCGTGAAATTCGGCATCGACCCGGTGGCCGAGGCCGCGGGCTACAACAAGATGACCACGATCCTGAAGCTGCATCTCAAGGGCGGCCGGGTTATCGAGGGCCGCGCCGATTTCGGCAAGGGTAGCCCGGCGATTCCCATGTCCTACAATGACGTCGCGGAGAAATTCCTGGATTGCGCCGCTTACGCCAAGTGGCCCACGGCAAAGGCCAAGGCCATCGTGGAGATGGCGCGCACCATCGAGCAGGTGCCGGATATGCGGAAGTTGACGGCATTACTGAGCTAGCGTCTGCCGCTCCATCACTGTCGCGGCTCTCTGAGAAATTCTTCGATATCGTCCATCTTCTCCCCTAGAAGATTGAGTTTTCGCGAAAGGGTTTGGATCTCCGTTTCGGCGCGGCGGTTGACGTCGAAATCCAACTCGCCGCGCAAGCGGTCCTTGGTGTCCTGGCGGTTCTGGCTCATCATGATCACCGGCGCCTGAAGCGCGGCCAACATGGAGAGAAACAGGTTGAGCAGGATGAAAGGGTAGGGATCCCAGGCGGTCTTGCCGAGCGCGATGTTGATTCCGGAGTAAACGACAATCGCCGCTCCGAATAAGATAATGAAGGCCCAGGAGCCGCCGAAGCGCGCGACAGCATCGGCGATACGCTCACCGAACGTCGCTTCCTCTTCGATCACCTGATTCGGATTGCGCATGGAGCGCGTGCGCGCGAGTTCCTGCACGGCATGAACCTGGCGGGCCATCACCGTCAAGATATCCAGACCGGCGTCCGGCTTGCGCTGGATGAGCACGGCGATATCCTTACGGTCCACTTCAATGCACGTGGCCTCTTCCAAAGCAATCGCGCTGGTGCGATGCGGCGTCTCCTCAAACATAGAGGCAAAGCCGAAGAATTCTCCGCACGCCGGCTCATTGAGCACGACCTCCTGCTGATCGTCGTCGACGGCGGTAACGTTCACGCGACCGGAGAGAAGAACGTAGGCGCGGCCACCGGGATCACCGGTTTTGTAGATCCGCTGCCGGGGCTGGAAGGTCTTGACATCAACCTGCCCAGCGAGCACCGCCGTTTCATCGTCGTCGAGCAGAGCGAACAGAGGAACATCTCTCAACACATCAGGAGAACAGGCCATGAGCCCATCCTACGATGACTCGATGACGGACGTGTTTATTGATTGAGCAGCGGGCGCTCTTCCACGGCAGTTCGTGCACGAACCAAAGCACTGACCGCATAGTCAAGTTCCTCGCGCCGGTGGTCGCATGTGACGTTCATGCGCAGGCGCTCGGTACCCTTTGGAACCGCTGGATAGATGACCGGCATCACATAGATGCCCTCCACGTTGCATTGTCCCGCCATTGCAAAGGCCAGGGTCTCTCTCCCCAACAGAACCGGGACAATGGCCGCTCCGGTATCGCCCGTGTCGAATCCCTCTTCGTGGAGGCGGCGGACAAAATACCGCACGTTGGACATCAGTTGTTTGCAACGAGTCGCGCCTTCGATCTCAAGGAGCTTGAATGCCGCTTGGGCAACGGCGGCGGTAACCGGGGAAAGTGGGGCGCTGAAGATGAATCCGCGGGCGTTGTATCGAAGGTAGGTGATAAGCTCCTGAGAGCCTGTAATGTAGCCACCTTGGCAAGGAATCGTCTTGCTCAGAGTTCCCATCAGCACGTCAATCTGTCCCAGGCAATCGAAGTGTTCTTCGATTCCCCTGCCGTGAGCTCCCAGAACACCCAAACTATGGGCTTCGTCCACCATCAGAATGGCGTTCTGATGCCGATTGCGCAGCTCGATCACCTGGTTCAGCGGTGCGATATGCCCATCCATGCTGTACACCGCTTCAATCACGATCAGGATGCGCACGTCATTCGGTAGACTGTCTAGTTTGCAGGCGAGATCCATCATGTCGTTATGGCGAAAGGTCAAGACCTTAGCTTCGGAAAAGCGGCAGCCATCGACAATACTGGCGTGATTGAGCTCGTCGGAAAGCACATAATCTCCCTTCCCGACGAGGGCTCGGATAGCGGCCAGGTTGGTCATGAAGCCCGAGCTGAAAGTGATCGCGGCCTCTCTGCGAAAGAAAGCCGCAATGCCAGATTCCAGCTGTTCGTGAATTTCCAGATTTCCACCGAGCAGCCGCACGCCGTGGGTGCCCGTGCCATGCCGTTCGAGCGCGGTCTTTGCCGCGTCATCAATGCGCGGGTGATGGAGCAAGCCCAGGTACGAGTAGGTACAGAAATTGAGCTTGCGCTGACCCTCGTGATGAATCCAGGCTCCCTCATACTCGTCGATGCGGCTAAAAAAGAACTGATGTCTCGATTGCAGATCATGAAATCGGTCCATGGTCCGCGTCATCTTCCTTCCAAACTTCGGTGGCAACGGACGCGATAAGGCGTGCGTCTCACGGCTCGGGCGCTCAACACCCAAATGTTCCAGCTCAGCGAGCGCCGAGGCGAGAAGTGTCCCGCTCTCCTCTACGTCGGGATGAAATTGGGGCTTCAGATAACGCAGGGATTCTTTCAGAACCGCTGGGAATAGCCCCATGCGGCCACAGGCTTGGCTAAATAGTTCGCTCCAGAAGCCGGCCGCGAGCACAGAACGAGTTTTTAAGCCCAGCAAAAGCGTCCCAACGGCGAGATAGAAGAGAAAGGTGCCGAGACTCAGGAAGAGGCCGGCGGCTCTTAGCAGCCACGAACGCGAAACGCTTTCAAGCACCTTGAAAACAGTCTCCTTGTGCTCGATTTCTTCGGCGAAATGCCACAGGAAGAGCCTGCGGAGTTCTCCGTTCCGAACACCCTCGAGCAGCTCCCGATTTAGAAAGAACGTGGCGATCACGGCATTGTGATGTTCGATCGCCGCCGCCGTTGCCAAACGCAGCGGTAGCGGAGTCAGGGGTTCGAGCAAACGGTAGGAAAACCATTCGACCAGCTTTCGGAAGACATCCAGACTCAAGCCATCGGCACGCATGGTTTTGAGGACCCTCTCGTGCTCGCGCGAATGCGCCCCTTCCTGAAAGAACACCCGTTCTACTTCTTCCTTCAGTGCGGGGCCGATGCGGCTGAGATACTTGCGGCATGTCCGGATGATGAAGCGTTCTCCTCCGGGAACCAGGACGCTGTATGCGTTGAGCAGTTGCGTGGTCAAGGGATTTCCGCCGTACCAGTCCCCAGAAGTGGAAAACATTTCGTTTGTGTCGAGCCGGAAGGGCCTCTTTTGCAGTGCGTGCATGGTTGTGGTCGTCATCACTTGGTCGTCATCACTTTACGTCCTTTCTCAGTCCGATCAACGGAACGGCAAACGGTACATCAGTTCTGTACCGGCGATATTCTTCGCCGAAATAACGCAGTAAGTACCGGGCTTCGTGTACCGCCATGTACCAGTTGAAGAAGACGGCATAAAGCAATGCCACCGCGAGAATACTTAGGCCGTAGGGATAGCTCCGTGGGAACAAGACGGTCCCGTGGTGAACCACCAACAACGAGGCGCCCACTTCGCATTGAAGAACACCGAAATACAGGGGATTGCGAGTGATCGCGTACACGCCCGTGGTCACGAGTCTGGGATTTGCGAGGTATTGTCCAGTAAACGTGTGCGCTCTTCCCAACTCGTTTTTCGCCGCCGTGACGAAGGTTGTCCCGCTGATCATTACCGCTAGATCCAGCCAGTCCCCCAAGCTCACTTGATGCGTGGACAGAGCGATCCAGAGAAATGCGCCGACCAACAAGAAAGAACACAGTTTCATGAGCGTTTGCCAGACTGGCGCCGCGAAGTCCCTGGCTCCGTCCTGGCGGCGTACGTCCATGCCGTAATAGAGAAAGAAGGCGACCAGAATGCCCGCGATGGTTTGAAAGAGTGTTGTCATCATGATCATTGCCGCAGCCCAGTGATTCTTCGTTGAATTCGGCTCCGAATGCTACGTTACGCGGAACCCGACTGTCCCGCTATGAACGCTGTGACACTTTCTTCGGTGTCATAATGCACGAAAGACGAGTAAACTCTTGGGGCAGGGCTGCGAGGATCCTGGAATGGACGTTCAGATCAGCAGGGAAAGCGGCGTGACGCTCCGGCTCCAAGTGGAACGGCAAATCGCTGTGTTAATTGCAACGGGGAAGTTGAGAGCGGGAGAATGTCTTCCGAGCGTTCGCGCCTTGGCCACTCGATTGAAGATCCACCATAATACCGTTAGCCAAGCCTATCGGGACCTCGCGGACCTTCATCTGGTCGAAGGGCGCCGTGGAAGCCGGATGATTGTGTCTCGTATCGGATTGCAGGCTCGAAACGACTCCCCGATGGATCTTGACGATGTAATCAATTCCGCAATTCAATTGGCTCAGGAACACGGCTATTCCTTGCAACGGCTGCGGGAAAGGGTTCAGGAGCGCTTGCTCGCGCAGCGGCCCGACCACATCCTCGTAGTATCCGATGAATCTGGATTTCGGGAATTGCTTCGCGTGGAATTGGCGGAGCAAGTCAAATGTCCGGTTACGACATGTTCCACTATCGAGATCGCAGCGAACCGGGCCCTGGCCATCGGCGCACTCGTGGTGGCGGCGCATGGGAGAATTCAGGAGTGCGAGTCTTTTCTTCCCAAAGACAGGTCACCCTACGCGATAGTATTCAACGACGCTGAGCAAGAGGTCCGCTTGGTGCGAAAGCTCCGGGAGCCATCCGCGATTGCCGTCGTCTCGATTAGTGAATTCTTTCTGCGAACGGCACGCGGTGTGTTCGCCCCGGCACTGGGCCGCAGGCACACACTCCGCGAATACTTTCTACCAGTGGAGAAGCCGGGCACGCTGGACGCGTATAGCTTAGTTTTCTGTGATTCCATCGCTCGACGGCGAGTAAAATCGAAACATCTAGTTCACTACCGGCTGATTTCGTCCGCATCCCTCGAACACCTCGCGAAGGCAATGAAACCCTGATCCCACCAGCGTGACAAACGGGTTTATTGATTGAGCAGCGGGATTTCTTTGAGGGGCTTGGGGGCCGGGCGGCTCGATAAGTAAGCATGGATGTCGGTCAGCTCGGCGTCGGAAACGACTTTGGGCGTGAAGGGCGGCATCTGCACCGCAGGGCGGCGCACATAAGCGATGAAAGCGGCCAGCGCCGGAGGCCGTACGCCGATGCGGGGACCGGCGTTGCCTCCCTGCCCTTCATGTCCGTGGCAGGAAGAACACATCAGCTTCTCGAAAACCTTCTTGCCGTTTTCGGCGTTTCCGGCCGGAGCCTGAGCGAAAGCCGCCGGAGCCATCAGCAGGATCACGGTGACAAGGGCCTTCATTCGGGTGACCTACCGGGTGACCTACTTCGCAACCGGCTGCAGGGCGCGGTTGGCGATGATGTGGTCGATCAGGCCGTATTCCTTTGCTTGATCCGGCTCCAGAATGTAGTCGCGGTCCACGTCGCGGGCGATCTTCTCCACTGGCTGGCCGGACGCATCGGCCAGGATCTCATTCAGCGTCTGGCGCATGCGCAGGATTTCGCGCGCATAAATATCGATGTCGGTGGCCTGTCCGGCCAAGCCGCTCATCGAAGGCTGGTGAATCAGGATGCGCGAATGCGGCAGGCTGTTGCGCTTGCCCTTGGTGCCGCAAGCCAGCAGCACGGCGGCCATGGACGCGGCCTGTCCCACGCAGTAAGTGACGATGTCAGGCTCAATCAGGCGCATGGTATCGAGGATCGCCAGACCGGCGGTAATGGAGCCGCCCGGCGAATTGATGTAGAGCGAGATATCCTTCTCGGGATCTTCAGCGGCCAGAAATAGCATCTGGGCGATGACCAGGTTGGCTACGTTGTCGTCGATGGGCGTTCCCAGGAAGATGATGTTTTCCTTGAGAAGGCGCGAGTAGATGTCAAAGGCACGCTCGCCGCGCGAGGTCTGTTCGACCACCATCGGGACCAGGACGGAATTCTGCATAAATCCATGATACGGGATCGCGGAGTCAGGTACGAGTCAGAGGAGTCTGGATTCCCGCAGCCAGCCGTTCAACACGCGGCGCGCCAGGGCGGCTGTATCGGCGGCATGAGGGTCGATCGGGCTTGGTAAATCTTCGACGTCTCCGCAATTGACCGGCTGCGCAGACCAATCTTCGATCATTGCGGGAGTGATTTCCGGATGGAATTGAATGCCATAGACATTGCCGGGATAGCGGAAGGCTTGGTGGCGGCAGCGGCCGGAGTAGGCCAGCCACTCCGCGCCCGCGGGCAGGTCAAAAGTTTCCCCGTGCCAGTGAAAGAACGTGGTGGGCGAGGGGGTACCGGAGAAAAGGGGGTCCTTCTGAGCCGCCTCGGTGAAATGGACGGGGAACCAGCCGATCTCCTTCTGAGGGTTACGGTAGACGCGCGCCCCCAAAGCCTTGGCAATTAATTGCGACCCCAGGCAGATTCCCAGCACGGGAATTCCAGTTCGGATCGCCTGAGCAATCAGGCGGAGTTCCGCGGCCAGCGCGGGTAGCGGATCGTTGGCGGACTGGGGCCCGCCCATGACAATGAGTCCGGAGCGGCCCGCGAGATCCAAGTCATCGCCCAAATCTCTGTATTCAAAAGGGATAGAATGCTCTTGCAGGACATCGGCAAAGTACCCCAGGTGTTCAAAAGGCTCGTGGCGCAACACCAAAATTGAACCCGATCCAGTCATCTCTGTGAATTCCTTGTATTCTGCCGATACTTAGGAGTAAGGGCAGCGGTGCACCCGTATAATCATAGAGTATCTGAATGCGAATTCTGATCGCGGACGACAGTATCGTTTCCCGGCACCTTCTGGATGCCACATTGCGCAAATGGGGCTACGAAGTTGTGGTGGCCTGCGACGGTAATGAAGCCTGGCAGATTTTGCGATCCCCGGACGCGCCCAAGATGGCGATCCTGGATTGGGTGATGCCGGGATTGACAGGCCCCGAGGTGTGCCGGAAGGTCCGCGAAGTTGGCGGCGACGACAACCTTTACACCTACATCCTTCTGCTGAGTTCCAAGAGTCAGCGTGAGGATCTGATCGAAGGCATGGAGTCGGGCGCCGACGACTATTTGACGAAGCCTTTCGATCAGCATGAGTTAAAAGTCCGGCTGCGTCCCGGCCTGCGCATCATTGAACTGCAGCACGAACTGGTTTCCGCGCGTGAGGAGTTGCGCGATCAGGCGACCAAGGACTTCCTGACGCGCGTGTGGAACCGGTCCTCTATTCTGGATATTTTGCAGAAAGAATTGGGCCGCGGAGCGCGCGAGAAGCGGCCGGTGGGCCTGGTGCTGGCGGACCTGGATCATTTCAAGTTGGTCAATGACACCTACGGGCATTTCGCGGGCGACGCGGTATTGCGCGAATTCGTGCGCCGTACCGCCGGCTCGATGCGGCCCTACGATTCCCTCGGCCGTTATGGCGGCGAGGAGTTTCTGGTGGTGCTGCCGGGTTGCGACGAGGAAATGACCCGGAGCCAGGCAGAACGCATGCGGGAGGCGCTGGCCAGGGAACCGATGTCGTTCAACGAAGGTTCGCGCTTGATCACGTGCAGCTACGGAGCCACGGCCTGGCTGCCCGGCGTTCCCCTGGAAGACGAGACGCTGATCCGGATCACCGACGACGCGCTCTATCAGGCCAAGCGCGTGGGCCGGAACCGGGTGATGTTCCTGCCGCCCACGGCGAGCACGGTGACCACCGCCAGCGTGCCACCAGTGGCGGTCGGCGCGACGGAGGGAATACCCCCGAGAGAGTGATACACTGAAAGTCCCCGACGAGAAGGGGACCAAGAAGTCACGATTCCAGAGTCAACTGAGATCGACGCGGCGAAGGGGAGCTTAGGCTCCCCTTCTCGCTTTTGAGTACCCGCGCACAACGGACTCGCTCCGGCCCGGCAGGATGGACGAGTTCCTCGCTGGTTGGTGCCGTGCCGTCGCGGCCTGTGCGCTTTTTAGGAACTCGCGGCACCACGCACGGTGGCGCGATCGGTTCCTGTTTCGTTTCGGGCCGCGCCACGCGGCTGTGCCGCTTCTGAGGGCCGCCGTTCCTGCGTTTCCCGTATGCCAAACTAGAGGGCGGTGCACTCTACTCGAATCGCGACATTTCTTTTGGGCGCCTGGATCGCCTGCTGCATCCTGCTGGATCTGATGTCCGCGCAGAACATGCGGCTGGCCGCGCAAATGATGAATTCAGCAATCCCGCCGGCGGGGAAGATAATTCAAGACGCCGGGCGTGAACCCGTGGGCCAGTTGCTGCATCACTTTGCCGCCGAGCAATACCGTTATTACTTCACGGTTTGGGGAATCACCCAATTGGTGGGCGGGCTGCTGGTGGCCGCGGTGTTATATCTTGCCACGGAGAAAAGAGTCCTGCCTCTGATCTTGTGCGGGGCGATGATGGCGCTGGTGCTGTTTCAACTCGCCATTCACCCCGAATTGGCGTTTCGCGGACAGGAAGCGGATTTTCCGCCGGGCAGCCAATCCATGGGAACACGGGCGCGGGTCTTCTTGCTGATCGAAATCTGGGCCGGCGTGGAGGCAGCCAAGCTGATCGTGGGCGGTGTACTGGCAGGTTACGTCTTCACGTACAAATCCCGCAGACGTTCGCGGCGGGTGGAGGATCCGGCAGTGTTGGAGCGGGCCGTTTAAGTAGCGGTTTAGAAAGCTGTCTAAATCACTCCGCGCACACGCAGCGCTTCGTCGATCAAGGCCAGAAGCTGCTGGCGCGTGACCTCAATCTTCTCTTCCGCATCCGGCATTTCTTCAGCGACGGTGGGGCTGCCCGGCTCCAATTGATTGGGAACGCGGACGCCGTAGCGGCTGCGGGCTGCAAAGAGCTTCTCGACCTCAGCCCGGGGGAGGACCTTCGGCCCACCCAGCATCTCGGCGACCAGCGTGATCCGCGCCAGGTGTTCCAACGTCTCCATGCGGGCGTAAGCTTCCGTGACGCTCTCTCCGTAGCACACGGCCCCGTGATTGGCGAGCAGGATCGCGTTGAATTTCGGAATATACGGGAGCATGCCTTCGGCCAGCGCGGGCGTCCCCGGCAAACCATATTCGGCTAAGGGAACCGAGCCGAGGGAGACGACGAGTTCGGGCATCAAGGCCAGATTCAGACTTCGCCCGGCAACGGCGAATCCGGTTGAAACCGGCGGGTGCGCGTGCACGACGGCCTGAATATCGGGACGCGACTGATAGACGGCGATGTGCATGCCCATCTCCGTGGTGCGCTCACGCTGGCCTGAAATCCGGTTCCCTTCGTTGTCGCAAACGATGAGATCTTCGGGCAGCATGTTCCCTTTGCACATGCCGGCGGGCGTGGCCAGAATCCGCTCGGAATCCAGGCGGACCGTGATGTTGCCGTCATTGGCCGCAATCCAGCCGCGTTCGTACATCATCCGGCCGGCGCGGACCACCTGTTCGCGAAGCTGTTGTTCGCCAGAGGACATTCGACTTTGATTCTATCGCCTTTAAGTCTATCGTGCTTGGTTCCCGGGATCACAGGGTGGATCTGTTGGTGGATCTGTTGATGACGGCGGCCCCCCGGAGGCCGCTACAATGAGTCGTGGAAAACCGCCGGATGTGCCCGCACTGCCGGGCCTTTATCTCAACCGCCGATAAGGTGTGTCCCTACTGCGACGTGGTGCTGGGACCGCCAGCCGTGGAGCGGCGAAGCACGGCCGATGTTCTGGGTGGCCTGATTCCGCACGCGCGCTTCACCACCGTGGTGATTCTGCTGATCAACGCGGGTTTTTATCTGGCCGGGGCGCTGCCGGATCTAGGACTGGGTAAAGGACTGCCGATATTTGAGGCCGGAGCCAAGTATGGTCCTGGCATTCGCGCCGGGCAATGGTGGCGGCTCATTACGGCTGGGTTCCTGCACGGCGGGATTCTACATCTGTTGATGAATTCGTGGGTGCTCTTTGATCTGGGCGCGCAGACAGAAGAGAGCTATGGAACCAACCGTTACCTGGTGATCTATCTCGCTTCGACAGTCACCGGATTTTATGCGAGCTACTTGTGGTCGCCTTATTCTCCGTCCGTGGGCTCCTCGGCGGGAATCTTCGGGCTTCTCGGCGCGATGATCGCGCTGGGAGTGCGCGACAAGTCGTCTTACGGCGCTGCGCTGCGGGCTCACTACATGCAATGGGGAATCTATGCGCTGCTGATGTCGGCGCTATTTGCGGCCACCGATAACGCCGCGCACGTCGGCGGAGTGGCCGGCGGCTTCGCGCTGGCGTACGTCGCGGGCACGCCCCGCAGAACCACGGACGGAATTTGGCGGATAGCGGGATGGGTGGCCATCGGAATCACGGTCCTGGCGTTCACCGCCATGTTCCGCTGGGTGATGATGGCCAACAACAGCCTCTAACGGACTACAACCTTCGCCAGACCGGCATTGCCGGCCGCGTCGTAAGCGCGGATCACGATGAGGTGCTCGCCGGGCGGCACGGCATCGATGCGAATCAGGAACTGCTCGCGGCGTGAATCGGTGACGCCATCGGCAGCTTCGACCGGCTGCCAGGAGTGGGCGTCAATCGAGTACTCGCCACGTCGCAGAGACGAGCCGCCATCTTCGGCGTCAATATCAATCTCCAGGGCCGTTCCGTTGCGGCGCGGAGCCGATGCCTTCACCGTGGGCGGTGTGTTATCGATCAATACCGGAGGCCCCACGAGTTCGGCTTGACGCGCTTGCGCGGCTGGATTCGAGAGCTTGTCGGAGGCCACGACACGGAAGAAATAGCGGCCGTCGGCGAGCACGTCGTCTTCGAGCGTGTATTTGTTATCGGTCAGGTCATCGCGCAGCAGTTTCCACTCGCGTTGGTCCTCGCCACGGAAATAGAGACTGTAAGAAAGCTTGTCGCCCTCGGGATCATCAGCCTGCCAGGTGACGGCCATCTGCTGGCCGGCGGCGCGCGCGAGCGTTTGCGACTGCGTACCAGAGGGGGTGGTGGCGTCACCCGTGTCGGTCACTGTGATGGAGTAAGCCGACGACGTGGCGGACGATGTTGTCTTCGATGTGGATGACGCCGAGGCTTGCGAAGAAACCGTGATGCTGCGTACGGTCGGCGCGGTATTCTGCGGCAGATAGGCGGCAGTCACGCTATCGAGTTCGGCGTCGGTTCCTGTGAACTCGGCGCGCCACTGCAAGTAACGCGCGTTCGGACTCGTGATCAGAGACTTCGCGGGATCGCTGATGGGATCGGACCAATCGCTCCAGGTGGCGTCGGGCCGCGCGGAATTTCCGGAACGGGTTTTAAACGATACGCCGCGTGCGCTGCCCACCCAGGCGAGGCGGCCCCAGCGCGCGACGGCTCCGGAATCATGTACGGGCGATTCAAACCAGGCACTTTTCGCGCTGCTGTTGGCAGCGCTTGGCCCCGCGGCCAGCAGCATCTTCCCAGGGTTCCCGCCGGCGATCAGAAGCCCCTTCGCGGAAGCCGTCAGGCGGGTGGCGTCGGATTCGTTGGTCTGCGTGATCAGCGTGGCTTCGTGGGAGCGGTCGGAGCGCGGGTCCAGACGATACACGCGGCCTTGCGCGTCGGTGAGAAACGTCAACGCACTCGCGGATTCGGCGGCGATGTCGTAGACGTTTTCATCCTTGGAAGTCCACAGGGTTTCGACGGTGTTATCGGGTAGGATCTTGTAGAGTGCGGATTTCTCGACGCCGCTCACTTCGGTGGCCGTGGAGGGAGCTGAAATCGGAGACGATGCCGCGGGAGCAGTCCTGGTTGGATCGGGCTTGGGGGCGGGGTTCAGCCCGCGCTGCGCATCGGTCACCGTAATACTGGTGCCTGGGGCCGTGACCATCGTGCTGGAGGTAGACGATGAATTGGAGGCCGCCGAAGTCTTCTTGGCGAGGCTCCCGCCCAGTGCCGCCGCGTAGATGGAGCCATCCGCCGCCGGCACAATGGCGCGGATCTCCGGGAGGTTCGCGTCGTACAGCACGAAGCCGCGCGCGGGATTGCCCGTGATGCGATAGAGGATGCCGTTGGGCTCGCTGCCGGCGAGCAGGCGCGCCTCGCGATCGAAAGCCAGTGCCGTAACGTGAGCCTGGGCGGTTTCGTAATAGACCGCCCCGCGACCGGGGCCGGTCACCTTGAAGATTTTGCCTTGCTGGCCCGTGGCGACGTACAAAGCTCCGTCCGGAGCGAAGGCGAGCGCCCAGATGTAGCGCTCGCCGGGCGCGAAATATTCCGTGGCGCGGCCGTTCTCGATGCGATAGACCTTGCCGTCGGGCGACGTGCCTGCATAGACAATTCCCGCGCGGTCCACAGCGACGGCAAAAATCTCCGGCTCATCGGAATTCCAAATCGTGGTGCCCTGCCCCGCCGCGTCCACTTTGATGAGGCGGCCTCGATTGCCCGTGCCGAGGTAGAGTGAACCGTCGGGGGCGGTGGCGACGCTCCAGATCTGAGCTTGATCGGAGGAAAAAACCGTGTCGACGCGGGGTCCGGGCGTCAGACGGCCATCGCGTGTAATGGAGAGTCCGCTGGTGCGTCCGCGCAGGAAGTCTTGATAGCCGGTGAGTTCCCAAGTCGCGGTGGTGGCGGCCTGGAGGGACATGGCCGCGGTCAGCAGGCACAGAACTCTCATTCCTTCACCTCAACCTGAATAGTCTTGGTGCCGGTCACAACGAACCCCGGGGCGCCGGGAACCTCTATTTCAGCGACCTTCGCGCCGCGAGTGTTCAACGTATTCACAAAACCAGTTTGCGCGCGCGTGAGGAGCAACGCCAGCGAGGGAGGCGGATCGGGAATGTCGCGGCCTTCGACCGTGTAGGAGGGCTCGGCCCGCCAGACCCGCACATAAGCTTTCGTGTTGGACCGCAAGCCGCTCAGCAAGTTCAGGACCTGTTGCGGCGAGCGCTGCGGAGTGCCAACCGCAGCCTGGAACTCCATCACATTGGTTGAAGTCGCGTCGGCGATGGTGAAATTAAGCGGACCGGTCTGCGCGCCGGTGGGCACGCGGTACTTCACACGGCGCGAGGTCTCTTGTCCGTTTTGCGCGCCCAGAACAACGGTTAGTTCCACTTCTTCGCCGGGACGTACGGTACGGGGACCGATCAGATCGACCACCTGCTGCTGGCTGCGGCGCTCCACGGCGGCAACGTTCAGCGTGACGCTCTTCAACTTCAGCGCATCGAAACCGCTTTGCAGCGCGTACGCAATGGGCGAAGCGATGCCGGCCGAGGCAATGATGGCAGCGCCGACGTCGCCGCTATACACATCGTCGATGGGCACGCGGCCACCGTCGAAATCAAGCTGCCCGCGAATCGAATAGGTCTGCGCGCCCACGCTGCGCTCGGTGGCGTCGATCGAGGAAAACACGGCCATCTGCATCAGCAGAGGCGTCATGACGCGGTCCTGAATCATGCGCATGCGATAGATGTTGGTGCCCACGCGGATCTCAATCGGGATCAGACTGGCGCGGCGCCCGGTGAGCCCCGCCACAGCGACATCGCGGTCGGAAGTGATCGTCCCCATCCACTCGCGGGCGCTGGAAATCTTAAACGAACTCGACAGGCTGGGCAGCAGGGCCACGACCTCGGCGCGGGCGAACGGAAGATCAGTGGAACCTTCGGAAAGAAAGCGATGTCCGAAGGCGTAGACTCGGTCGCCGTCAATGGCGGTGATGGTGCCGTCGGCGCCGACGCTCATGTCGCCGGAAATCAGTTGCACGCTGATCATGGAGCCCGGCTCGAGCTGGCGCGGATCGCCCAGGCGGTCGGGAATGGTGCCGCCTCCGGAAACACCCTGGCGCGGATCGAGTCCCATCTGGCGAAGCTGCGGCGCAAAGTGATCGAGCGTGGCGGGAGTGAAGCCGAGGAAGGAGACGGGGGTGGCGATTTCCACGAGCTTCGAGTCTCCTGTGGTAAAGGCGCGTGCAGTGAGAGAGCGGGCGGCCAGAGAACGGGAAGACGGTGTTGCGGACGCGATGTTCCGCGCGGGCTGCGGCGTGACGCGCAGCATGTCCTCAATGGGCCGGATGCCGGCGATGGCTTCCTTGGACTGCGGAAAACTAAGGGCGACGGCTCCGAGCAGTTTGCCGCCGATGTAGACCGGCGAACCGCTCATGCCCTGCATGACGCCGGTGGTGGCGAGGGGGCCTCCGCTGAGCCGGGCCAGAATGATGGACTCGCGCGGGCCCAGGTTGTGCAGCACGCCCAGGATTTCCACTTGAAATTCTTCAACGCGCGAGCCGGCAAAGATGGTGCGCCCGACGCCACGCTGGCCGGCGCGAACGTCCTGCAGGGGAAAGATCTCCGGGGCGGCGAAGGCCGCCGGCGCGGTCAGCGGGATCAGCCCCAGGGCCACGCCGAGAACCGGACTCAGGGCGATCATGAACCGGGGGAAGATCACGTCACTTATTGTAGCGGGTCCGCATCAGAAGCAATCGTTACCGAACGAATGTAACGGTCCGGACCACGGTGCCATCTATACATTTCTGCCCTCCGATCCCCCGTAGTAGTATAGGGAGAGCACATTTACGGAAGGAGGCGACTTTCCGATGTGGAATCGCCGAAAAGAAGAAGAAACAACGCCCAAGCCCGCATTTACTCCCCCCACCTCATCGCAATCAGCCAGTGAAGGGATTCCCATGTCTACGTTACCCAGCCGCCCCTCCGATCCGCGTATGGACGCCCCCCGCAGCGGCGCCGCTGTTTTAGGCAAATCCGTTGTGGTCAAGGGCCAGATCTACGGCCGCGAGGATCTGACCATCGACGGCGAAGTGGAGGGAACGATCGAGCTGCAGGAAAACCGCCTCACTATCGGCCCCAACGGGAAAGTGGTCGCGACGATCAAGGCGCGTGAAGTGGTGGTGCTGGGCACTGTCCACGGCGACATCGAAACGCGCGAGAAGACCGAGATCCGCAAGGAAGCGAAGATGGTCGGCGACATACGCACCGCGCGCGTGGTGATCGAAGACGGAGCCTACTTTAAGGGCGCAATCGACATCGTGCGCGCCGAGGCGCCCAAGGCGGCCCCGGCACCGAAACCGCAACCCGTGGCCTCCGCCACCGCCAGTTCTCCCGCGATTGCGGCCAGCGCCGGTGAAGCCAAGCGGTAGTGGCGCAGGCACCGTTGGCCGGGCCTGAGACGCGGCAAAGCCACGGCCTCGATCAGTTCTGCGGATCGCTGGAGGAGCGGCCGGGCATGTCCATTCTGGACTTCGCCGGCGCGAGCCAAGCCACCGTCAGTTTTGTCACCGGCTACGGGCACCGTTTGTATTCCGATGACTTCGTGCACCAACTGGACCGGGTGTTTGCCCCGTCTCACACGGACCCGGCGCGGGGGGATTTTTTCGAGAACCAGTCCAACCCTCTGCTGATTTCCGAGTTTTTCGCGAGCGCACTGCCCTTCGAAGACGAAAGCTTTGACGGGGCGCTGGTATGGGATTCGCTGCAGTTTCTCGCGTCGCCCTTGTTGCAGCAGGTGGTCGCCAAGTTGCACCGTTCGCTGCGGCCGGGCGCGAATCTATTGGCTTTGTTTCACACCGAAGAGCGCATCGAGACCATTCCGACGTTCGCGTACCGTATCCAGAACCACCGGACGATCCAGATGTATTCGCGCTCCCTGCGCAAGCCCGCGCAGGTTTTCAATAACCGGAGCCTGGAGAAGCTGTTTCAGGACTTCCGCTCCGTGAAGTTTTTCCTCACGCGGGACCGATTGAGAGAAGTGATCGTGAAACGGTAAGATGGAGCAGGCTTTTAATAGCAACGGCAAAAGAAGAGTTCCGGCGGCTCATCGATACGCTTCCTGACGATGCTACCTGGGAAGACGTCCAGTATTCCATCTATGTCCGCGAGCGCATCGAACGCGGCCGGCGCGAGGCCAGCGAGGGCAAGACCGTCAATCAAAGCGAGATTAGTGATGATCGCGATCTTCCAATTCCCAATGATATCGCAGTGGACCCAAACGCCGAAGAGGTTTTCCGGGCTTGGGTGGCAAATGGCCAACTTGTCTGCGCTATGCGCCCACTGAGATGGAAAGATTCTAGCGCATGGGGCATCCTTCTCGCAGATGCTGCGCGGCATGTAGCTAATGCTATCCGGGACGAAATTGGTATTGAGCCAAATGCTACCGTCACTAAAATCCGCAATATGTTCAATGGCGAGTTGACCGATCCAACGGACAAGCCGACTGGCAGCTTTGCTGAATGAATTAGCTGCTTGCTACACCCATAAGCACACGATCGCTCTTTGTGAATCGCGCCTAGCGCCCCTTATACTGCCTAGAAGGAGTCGTTTTGTCCCTCGAAGACAATCTATTAGAACAGCGCGTGAAGCGCACGCAGGAAATTGAGGCGCTGGGGTTTCACGCCTACGGACGGCGGTTCGATTTCACGCACACGGTTGCGCAGGTCATGGAGACCGAAAGCACAAAGAGCGCCGAGGAGTTGGAGGCCGCCAAGCCCCGCGTGCGAGTGGCCGGACGCATCCGCACCATGCGCGGCAAAGGTAAGGCCGGGTTTCTGGACCTGATCCAGTTAGGCCAGCGCCTGCAAGTCTACGTGCGCCAGGACGCGGTCAGTGAACGCGACTTCTCTCTGTACCAGTTGCTGGATTTGGGCGACATCATCGGCATAGAAGGGTATCTGTTCCGTACGCGCACGGGCGAGTTGAGCGTGCATGCCGAAAAGCTTACGTTCCTCTCCAAGATTCTGTTGACCATGCCGGAGAAGTTTCACGGCCTGGAAGACGTGGAGATACGCTACCGCCAGCGCTATCTGGATCTGATCGCGAATCCGGAATCGCAAAAGGTGTTCTTGGCGCGCGCCAAGATGATTGCGTCGATGCGCCGTCAGCTCGACGAGCGCGGCTTCATCGAAGTGGAAACGCCGATGATGCAGCCGCTGTATGGTGGCGCCACCGCGCGGCCGTTCGTCACGCACCACAACACGCTGGACATGGACCTGTACCTGCGTATCGCCCCGGAGCTTTATCTGAAGCGCCTGATCGTGGGCGGACTGGAGCGCGTGTACGAAATCAACCGCAATTTCCGGAACGAGGGCGTCTCGACGCGCCACAATCCGGAGTTCACCATGCTCGAGTTCTATCAGGCCTACACGGATTATCAGGGCCTGATGGATTTCACGGCGGAGTTTCTAAAGCAAACCGCGATCGACGTGACTGGCTCGCCCGTGGTGGAGTGGCAGGGGCATACGCTGGATTTCGGCAACATCCGGCGCATCTCGATGCTGGAGGCCGTGGGCGCGGATACGCCGCTGCGCGGGCACGCGCTGGTGGAAGCGTTTGAGAGAAACGTGGAAGCGACGCTCATTGAACCCACCATCATCTACGACTATCCAGTGGAAGTTTCGCCGCTCTCCAAACTCAAGGCCAGCGACCCGGCGTTCGTGGAGCGCTTCGAAATCTACGCGGCGGGCATGGAGATCGGCAACGCTTATACCGAGTTGAATGATCCGCAGGAACAGCGGAAGCGCTTCGAAATGCAGTTGGAGCTAAAAGCCGCGGGCGACGAAGAAGCGCATCAGATGGACGAAGATTATGTCCGCGCTTTGGCTTACGGGATGCCGCCGACGGGTGGTGAGGGCATCGGGATCGACCGCCTGGCGATGCTGTTGACCAACTCGAATTCGATCCGCGACGTGATTTTGTTTCCGCTGCTCCGTCCGGAAGGCGAAATCGGGTTGGCGGAAAAATTGAAGAAATTAGAGAAGTAGCGATCGTCCAATCCGGACATGTTTGAGCTCTTCATCGCCCGCCGCTATCTGCGCGCCAAGCGCAAGCAGGTGGTGATCTCCGTCATCACGGCGATTTCCGTCATCGGCGTGGCGGCTGGAGTGATGGCGCTGGTCGTCGCGATGGCGATCACGAACGGGTTCCGTGACACCTTGCAGCGGAACCTGCTGGGAGCGACGGCGCACGTTTCGATTCTTGAAAAGGAACCGGGAGGCGGAATCGAGCATTGGGAGCAACTGGCTCCACAACTAGCGAAGATCCCGCACGTGAAGTCAGCCGCGCCGGCACTCTATGAAGATGGATACCTGAATGGCCCCGTGCAGGGATCAGGAGTGGTGATCAAGGGGATCGACGTGAGACCCAACGCCGCGGTGCCGGATTCCCTGCGTAACTTGAAGACTGGTTCGCTGGACGGTCTCCGCGCCGGCGGTGATGATCTCCCCGGCATTGCTCTGGGAAAACGTCTCGCGGACAGTATTGGGGCGGTCACGGGCAAGCAGGTGACTCTCTTGATTCCGAACGGGCAGCTCACGCCATTCGGGCCGCGGCCCAGCTACGCGCGGCTGCGTGTAGCCGGTATTTTCGAAACCGGTTTCTATGACGTGGATATGACCCGGGGCTACATGTCGCTCCCCGCCGCGCAGAAAGCCTACGAAGTTCCCGACGCCATCAACAGCATTGAGTTGATGCTGGATGATATTTACGAGGCTCCGCGGGTGGCTGCCGCTGCGGACAAGATCATCGGACCGAAGCTCGCCGCGACCACCTGGGGCGAGCAAAACCGGCAGCTGCTGAGCGCTTTGACCAGCGAGCGCACGGTCACTATCATCACCATCGGCCTGATTCAACTGGTGGCCGCGCTCAATATTCTGATCACGCTGGTGATGATGGTCATGGAGAAGCATCGTGACATCGGGATTCTGATGTCGCTGGGCGCGAAGACCAATCAGATCCGCAACGTGTTCGTATTCGAGGGGGCGCTGATCGGAGCTTTGGGCACCGCGCTCGGCCTCATCATCGGCCACGTCATCTGTTATTTTGCGGAACGGTACCAGTGGGTGCGCTTGGACGCGCAGGTGTACTCGATCCCGTATGTTCCGTTTGAGCCGCGCCTGTTCGACGCCGTATGGATTGCGGCCACAGCCATCGCGATCAGCCTGATTGCGACACTGTATCCGGCACGCAGTGCGACACGCATCGCGCCGGTTGAGTCGTTACGATATGAGTAATGCCAAAACTCATACCGGCTCCTACCCTCATTCCCGTTCCCGGCAATAAAATTATTGAAGAATTCATCGGCGGCGTGAATTCCGGCGATGCGCAAGTGAGTATTGCCCGCATGAACAGCCCCGCTGGATGGTCCGAACCAGGGCAGCGGCCGGACTTCGAGGAATATACGGTTGTGCTGAAGGGCACGCTCCGCGTCGAACATGAGGGCGGCGCGCAAGAGGTTAAGGCTGGGCAAGCAATTATCGCGCGCAGAGGGGAATGGGTTCGTTACAGCACACCTGAAGGAGCCGAGTACGTCGCAGTCTGCTTGCCGGCCTTCTCACCCGATACCGTTCACCGGGACGAATAACCCCTACTGCCAGCAGGATTGGCGGCCACTAGCGGCACCCAGACCGCCACCTGTAGCCGGTCCCGCAATTGACACCCCCTTGCCAGCGACACTATCATGATTATCGGCGGTTGTTCCGCGGTTTGTTCCAATGACTGCCGCTAACCAAAGTAGGTTCTGGCTCGTCCTGAGTTAAGAGTTACGTAACTATGATCAAAGTCGAAGGCTTGACCAAGCGATATGCCCGGCATGTCGCTGTTGATAATATCTCGTTCGAGGTAGGTAAAGGCCAGATCGTCGGCTTCTTGGGACCCAATGGGGCAGGAAAAACCACGACGATGCGGGTATTGACCTGCTTCCTGCCACCCAGTTCCGGGACGGTGCGCGTCGGGGAGTTTGATGTCCTCGAGCAGTCCATGGAAGTCAAGAAGCGCATTGGCTATCTGCCGGAAACGCCGCCGCTGTATCCGGAAATGGAGGTCTGCGAATATCTGGACTTCGTCGGCCGTTTGAAGGGGCTGCGCGGAGAACAATTGGCGAAGCGCGTGGATGAAGTCGCGGAACGGTGTTCCGTGGGCGACGTGAAGTCAAAGCTCATCGGCAAGCTCTCCAAGGGCTACCGGCAACGCGTGGGGCTGGCGCAAGCCATCATCCACAATCCGGACGTGCTGATCTTGGACGAACCCACTTCGGGGCTCGATCCGCAACAGATTATCGAGACTCGCGATCTGATCCACGAATTGGCCGGCAGCCACACCATCATTCTTTCCACGCACATTCTGCCCGAGGTGGAGCAGATCTGTGAGCGCGTGATCATTATCGCCAAGGGCAAGCTGGTGGCGACCGATACGGTGGCAAACCTGACCAGCCGTCTGCGCGGCGCCGAGACAGTGTCCCTGGAAGTGACGGCGCGTAACGGGGCGGCGCTCAGTTCCGGCGAAGTGCAGGAGAAGCTGGAGCGGGTTTCCGGCGTGAGCCGCGTGTCTTCGAAATCGGCGCGGGACGGCGCTCTGTCGTTCATGATCGAAAGCCAGGAAGGGCAGCATGTGCGGCCGGAACTGGCGCGCGCGGTTATCGAGGCCGGCTGGAACTTGAATGAATTGCATGCGGTCGGGTTGAGCCTGGAAGAGATCTTCCTGGAGCTCACTGGAGCGCCGAATCGGGACGTCGTGGCTCCGCACGCGACCACGGTTGGCTAGGGGAGAAATCACTCATGAATGCGATCACAATATTCCGCAAAGAGTTAATCAGCTATTACCGGTCGCCCATCGCGTACGGAGTGATGGCGTTCTTCGCGCTCATCACCGGCTACTTCTTTTACATCGCCGTGGCGTACTTCGTACAGATCGGGATTCAAAGCTCCATGATGGGGCAGAGCCAGCCGATGAGCGTGAATGACTCCGTGATTCAGCCGGTGTTATCCAACATCAGCGTGATCGGGCTGTTCATGATTCCGATGATGACCATGCGCTTGTTCGCCGAAGAGAAGCGTACGGGCACGATCGAGCTTCTGGTCACCTCGCCGATAACCGATTGGGAAATCATTTTGGGAAAGTGGCTGGCGGCGCTGGTGCTGTATGCGTCGATGCTAGGGCTGTCGCTGCTGAGCATCGCGACGCTATTCCTCTATGGCAGTCCGGACTGGCGCCCGATGTTGGTGGGTTATCTGGGGCTGCTGCTGCAAGGTGGGAGTCTGCTGGCCATCGGGACGTTTATTTCCACCTGCACGCGCAATCAGATTGTGGCGGGCGTGGCGGGCTTTAGCGTATCGCTCCTGCTGTGGGTGCTGAACTGGGTGTCTTCGTTCCAGGATTCGGCGGCGGCCAAGGTAGTCGCCTACATGTCCGTGTTGCAGCACTTTGAATCCTTCGCGCGCGGCGTTCTGGATTCCAAAGACATCCTTTACTATCTCTCGGCGATCTTCATCGGTCTTTTTCTGACGGGGCGGTCGCTGGAATCGTTGCGGTGGAGGGCATAACGTATGGCGAACACCAGTTGGATCAAAGCCCGGCAAACCAAATTCGCGGCCTATACTGCCGTATATGTGTTGATCGTTTTCGGCGTGGTCGGCGTGCTGAATTTTCTGGCCAATCGTTATAACAAGAGCTACGATACGACGGCCAATAAGCAATTCTCGCTGTCCGACCAGACCATTAAGATTGCCACCAACCTGAAGCAGGATGTCACGATTACGTATTGGGATCAGCCGACCCAATTCGACGCGGCGCGCGGTCTGCTGGATCGCTACAAGAATCTGACCAGCAAGATCAATGTGCAGTATCAGGACGTCGAGAAGAATCGCACCAAAGCGATTGCGGCCGGCGTCACGCGGCGCGGCGCGGTGCTCATCGACTCGGGCAGCAAGCACGAGGAGGCCAAGAGCCTTTCCGAGCAGGAAGTCACGGGCGCTCTGGTACGCGCGCTGAAGACGGGTGACAAGACGGTTTGCTTTGTCACTGGCTCAGGTGAGCACGGACTCGATGACAGCGGCCCGACTGGCTATGCGCAGCTCAAGACGTTAATTGAGAGCAACAATTACAAGACACAAACCGCGAACGTGCTGCAGAAGCCCGAACTACCCAAGGAGTGCACGATTGTGGTGGCTGCTGGGCCATCGCGGGATTATTTGCAGCCGGTGGTCGACGCGCTGAAAAATGTTGTGGAGAGCGGCGGCAAAGCGATTTTCCTGCTGGATCCGCCCTTGAAATTCGCCAAGCAGACTTTCGACGAGAATGCCGCGCTGACGAAGATCCTGGAAGGCTGGGGTATCACGCTGGATAAGGACTTGGTGATCGACACGAGCGGCGTTGGCCAACTGTATGGATTAGGCCCGGAGATCGCACTGGTGAGCCGTTACGGGACGCATCCCATCGTGAGTGAGATGAAGCGGCTCTCGGCGGGATTCCCGATCGCGCGATCGCTCGCGGTCAAGAATGGCGAAAAAACCACGGTGGAGAAACTGTTTGAGACTACCGATGACGCGTTCGCCACGGCCAATTTGACGCGGGCGGAGATCCAACAATCGCCTTCCGACAAGAAAGGCCCGCTGACGCTGGGCTCGGCGGGAACCTACAGCCTGGGCAAGGAAAGCGCTAATGGCCGCTTCGTGGTGGTGGGTTCGTCGCTGTGGCTAGCCAATAATTATCTGAAGGGACTCGCCGGTAACCGCGACCTCATCATGAACATGATCAACTGGCTTTCCGCGGATGAAGATCTGATTTCCATCCGCCCAAAGGACCCGGAAGACCGCCGCCTGACCATGTCGCGAACGCAAATGACCATGGTGTTCTATGCCAGCGTGCTGGCGATTCCGTTGATCGTCCTGGCCGCCGGCCTGGGCGTGTGGTGGCAGCGAAGGTAACGAAGGCATATGAAGCTAGGACGGATGTTGACGGCCGCCGTCCTGCTGGCGGCACTGGGAATCGTTGTCTGGTGGTCCAACAAGCAGGAAAAAGACAAAGCAGGTAAGCCCGCCGCGGATGCGGTGCGGATCCTGGATATTCCGCCCGCCACGGTGAAGGAAATTCAGATCCAACGCCGTGGCGGAGGACCGACCACGGTCCAGTTGAACGACAAAGGCCAGTGGGCGCTGACGCAGCCCAAGCCGTTCCCCGCCGACGCGAGCGCGGTGTCGGGCCTGTCAAACACCACGATGAAGCTCGACTCGCAGCGATTGGTGGACCCGAATGTCACCGATCTGGCAGCCTACGGCCTGGCGCCCGCAATGCTGGAGGTTAGGATCACGCGGAAGGACGGCAAGACGTCCAAACTGCTGATTGGCGAAAACACTCCCGCCAACGACGCGGTATACGTGAAACTGGACGGCGATCCACGGCTGTTTACCGTCAGCTCCGTCAATAAGACCGCGCTCGACAAAGACTATAAGGATCTGCGCGACCGCCATCTGCTGAACTTCGACCAGGAGAAGGTCACAAAATTCGAGATCACCGCGAAGAACCAGAGCTTTGAGATCAGCAAGCCGGCTGGCGGCGATTGGCAGATCAGCAAACCGAAAGCCATGCGGGCGGAGAACCTGCAGGTCGACGAATTGATTACGAAGCTCAAGAACGCGCAGATGGATGCGAACTTTACCGACGATGACGCCAAGAAGGCGGGAGCCGCTTTCACGGGTGCAGCTCTGATGGCGACCGTCAAGGTAACGGATCCCACCGGAGTCAAGACGTTTGAAGTCCGCAAAGCGAAAGAAGACTTCTACGCCAAGTCGAGCACGCTTGAGGGCACCTACAAAGTGGGCAAGGACGTGGCCGATGGACTGGACAAGTCTGCAAGCGATTTCCGCAACAAGAAGGTTTTCGATTTCGGATTCAGCGAGCTTACGCACGTCGATGTGATCGATGGAGCGAAGTCGGTGATCTTCGATAAGGTCATTGATAAAGCGGGCGGCACCTGGATGTCAGGCGGCAAGAAGATGGATTCCACCGGTTTGCAGGCGTTCACCGACAAGCTGCGGGATCTCACGGCATCCAAGTTTGCCGACGCCGGCTTCGGCACGCCCGCGGTCACAATCACGGTGGTTTCCAATCAGGGTAAGCACCGCGAGAAAGTGGAGATCGCGCCGATGGCCTCCAGCGGCAACTTCCTGGCACGGCATGACGGCGACGCGTCATTCTATGAATTGGAGGCGAACGCTGTGAAGGAATTGCGCCAGGCGGCTGGCGACGTTCGCGAAGCCCAGCCGGAAAAGAAGAAAAAATAGTGCCCCTGGGCCTGGTCACGGACCTCTATCAGCTCACCATGGCTGCCGGCTATTTCGAGACCGGGAAAGCGCGGGACCGGGCCACGTTTGAACTTTCCGTGCGGCGCCTGCCGCCGAATCGCAATTTCATTTTGGCGGCCGGACTGGCGCAAGCCGTCGATTACCTGCTCAACTTCCGCATTACGCCGGAGGAGATCGCCTACCTGCGCGGCATTCCGCAATTCCGCTATGCCAGCAACGCGTTCTTCGACATGCTGGGGGAACTGCGCTTTACAGGCGATCTATTTGCGGTGCCGGAGGGGACTCCGGTATTCGCGGGGGAACCGTTCTTGACGGTGCGGGCGCCGATCATCGAAGCGCAGATTCCAGAGACGTATCTGCTGGCGACCATCGGGTTTCAGTCCTCCATCGCGACGAAGGCGGCGCGCGTGGTGAAGGCAGCCCTGGGGCGCGATGTAATCGAGTTCGGCACGCGGCGCGCGCATTCTCCGGAGGCTGGCGTGCTCGCCGGGCGCGCGGCCTACATTGGTGGCTGCGTGGGCACCAGCAACGCGGAAACGGGCTTTCGCTACAAGGTGCATGTATTCGGAACAGCCGCGCACTCCTGGGTAATGTCGTTCGCCAGTGAACGGACCGCGTACGAAGAACTGCAAAAGTTGCTGCGGGAGCGAACGGTCCACCTGATCGACACCTACGACACGATCGAGGGCGCGAAGCTCGCCGCGTCGATCGGGAAGCCGCTGTGGGGCGTTCGCTTGGATAGCGGCAATCTAGTCGAGTTGGCTCCGGCAGTGCGCAAGATTCTGGACGACGCGGGATTACTGGACGCCAAGATCATGGCGACGGGCGACCTCAACGAGCATAAGATTCACGAGTTGGTGGCCGCGCGCGCGCCGATTGACGTATTCGGAGTGGGAACCGATCTGGCGACGTCGTCCGACGCACCATCACTTGGCGTGATTTACAAGATGGTGGAGATGGAGACGGCGCACGAACACCGCTACACGGCGAAGTTCAGCCATGAGAAGCATTCGCTACCTGGAGCCAAGCAGATTTTCCGGTTCGCGGATCACGATGTGCTGGGGCGTTCCACCGAGTGTATTTCGTGCGACAGCGACGGCGTAGAAGCGCTGCAACGGCCCGTGATTCTGGGGGGTAAGCTTGTGGAACCCCTGCCCACGGCGGCGCAAGCGCGACAGAACGCAATGGAGCGGCTGTCCCGGCTACCCGCTCCGTGCCACAGTTTGTTTGAGGCCAAGGACGCCTGGCGCGTGGAGTTCAGCCCGGAGTTGAAGGCCCTCGACGAACAGGTCCGCAGGGAGTTGGGCGGATGAAAACGGTGTTCTTTGACACGGTGTTCTTTGATATCGACACGCAACTCGACTTCCTATATCCCGCCGGGGCGCTGTATGTACCAGGCGCGGAGAGGATCGTTGAGCAGATCGCGTCGCTGAACCGGTTTGCCGGGGCGCGCGGAGTTCCCGTCATTTCCACCATGGACGCGCATGCCGAAAACGATCCTGAATTTGAATCGTGGCCCGCGCATTGCGTCGCCGGGACCATCGGGCAGCAGAAACCGGCATCGACGCTGCTCGAGCGCAGGGTTGTCGTCGGTAACCGGCCGAGCGGAATCGCGATCGACGGCGCACAGCAGATATTGCTCGAAAAGCAGGCGCTGGATTGCTTCACAGCCATGAACTTGCAGGCGATCCTGGATCAGTTGGGTGCCGAACGGTACGTCGTCTATGGTGTGGCCGCGGATGTCTGCGTCAAATTCGCGGCAGAGGGGCTACTCAAGACCGGAAAACGCGTGGTACTCGTTACGGACGCTGTGCGGGGACTGAGCGATTCCGCCGTCAAGGAAATGGCGGCGGCGTTCGTGGCACTAGGCGGAATGCTGACAACGGCCGGCGTGGTGAGACACGTCTGAACAACGCCTGGGGTATAATTTTGGAGTCGCTGCCGCAAGAGATTGGCAGTTGGATGGAAGGGGATACTTTATGAAATCTGTAATCGCGCTCGCGGCGCTGCTCGCGATGGCTATCGTGATGACCGGAGCTGGCGTTTCCGCGCCGGCGATTTACGTGGACCACAACAAAGTCAATGCGACTTTTGGAGCCAGGGGAGCGGGCAACACGGGATCGATCACCGGCTCGCCGATCCGCACGGTTGGCAACACGCGCAGCAAGCCCGGCGAATCTGAAATCCACGAGAACGTCGCCGACGTTTTTATGGTGATGGAAGGCGGCTCCACGTTTGTGATGGGCGGAACCGTGACCGGCGGCAAGACCACGGCTCCCGGCGAGATCAAAGGTACGGGCGTCCAGGGTGGCAAGACAGTTCAACTGAGCAAGGGCGACGTCGTGATCGTTCCGGCGGGCGTGGCTCACTGGCACAAAGAAGTTGCCAAGTCGATCACCTATTACACGGTGAAAGTGCCGAAGTCGGCCGCGGCGCCGGGTGGCGGAGAAGCGGTTTATGTCCCCCACGACAAAGTGAACGTGGCGTTCGGCAAACGGGAGGGTGGCAACGCCGGCCGGATCGCCACGACGCCGATCCGCGTGGTTGGCAATCAGCGCAACACGCCAGGTGAATCCGAAATCCACGAGAACGTCGCCGACGTGTTCATGGTGATGGAAGGCGGGTCCACGTTCGTGAGCGGCGGAACGGTGGTGGGCGGCAAGACGACGGCTCCCGGCGAGATCAAGGGCACCGGCGTAGAGGGCGGCGAAACCCGTCAGCTCAGCAAGGGCGATGTGGTCGTGGTCCCGGCGGGCGTTCCGCACTGGCACAAGGCCGTTTCCGGGTCGATCGTGTACTACACGGTCAAAGTTCCCAAGTAGAAATTCACCGCGGTTTTTCGAGGCCCCTCAGATCCTGATCCGGATCGTAAGGGGCCTTGTTTTTTTGGTTGTCGGTTACCGGATCGGCCCGCGGTGAACACAACTAACTGAGGTACGATGGCTGCATGCGAAGTTTCGTGCTGCTCAGCATGGCCACCATGTTCATGTCGATTGCTTACGCCGACGATGGCCAGCGCGTTTTGAGCTTGGATCATTACGTATCCATGCGCTCGACTGCGCCCGCGGCGAGCGGGCAGACAACCACCATTTACGTTCGCGAGCTGGTGCAAGCTGGAATGAGCTTGCGCGGCGCGACGCCGAACGACCGCGTCGCGTTGTTCGTGCACGGCGCGGGAACGCCGGCGGAAGTGGCCTTTGACGTGCCTCATCAGGACTACAGTTGGATGGGCTTTCTGGCGCGTGCCGGCTTCGACGTCTTTTCGATGGACATGACCGGCTACGGACGCTCGACGCGGCCGGAGGCCATGAACGATCCCTGCAATCTTTCCAAGGAGCAGCAGGTGGCGTTGATTCCCAGCCTGATTCCCTCCCCGTGCAGCCCACGCAATGCCCGGCCGCTTACCACCATCGCATCCGATTGGGATGACATCGACGCCGTGGTGAATCACATTCGCGCGCTGCGGCATGTGGACAGGGTCAGTCTTCTGGGATGGTCGCAAGGGGGGCCGCGCGCCGGCGGCTATGCGGCGCGTCATCCGGAAAGAGTCTTGAAACTGGTTCTGCTGGCCCCGGCCTACAATCGCGCAATGCCGCTGGAGCAGCCGGCAGGCGCGTTCACCGCGGCACCCATGAACACACAGTCGCGCGCGGAGTTCGTCGCCAACTGGGATCGCCAGGTTGGCTGCGCGGAACAATATCAACCCGCGACGAGCGAGACCGTGTGGACCGAGATGGTCCTGTCAGATCCACAGGGAGCCGCCTGGGGCACCGGCGTGCGCCGTGTGCCCACGGTGCCCACGTGGGGATGGAATCAGTCGATCGTCTCCAAGATGCAGGTGCCGACGCTCATGATTACGGGCGCGCACGATAAACAGGTTTTGCCCGACCGCGTACGGGATCTGTATCAGGACATCGGGGCGGCGAAGAAAGTGTTCATTGATCTGGCTTGTTCCTCGCACAATGCGATGTGGGAGAAGAACCATATGCTGATGTTCCGCGCGTCACTGGAGTGGCTGACATCGACAACGGTCAACGGACAGCCAGAGGGGATGCAGCGTTTGGGGTACTAGCCCCGGCCCGCAATTTCCAGCAGGGCCGCCGCCACTTCAGCGGGGCGTTCCAGAGGCGTGAGATGGCGCCCTTTCAAGACCACGAGCTTTGAGCCGGGAATGCCCGCGTGCGGGAACTCCGATGCGACGACGGGTGTCGCGGGGTCCTGGTCTCCCACGATGATGGCACCAGCAGCGAGGCCTGATCATCGATCACGGAAACAACAAGATCCCACAAGCTGCGATCAAGCCCCAGCGAGTGAGCCAGCGCGATGCGGCGCGGAGAGCTGGAAGCCGAATGCAGCGTGTAGCTGATCAAACATCCGCCCGAAGTGAAACATTCCTAAGCTTCAGCAGACATCAATCTGCCTCGTCGAGTGCGGCTTTCCCTATTGTAAGACCAGGTCATAAGTAGGTCGGTCTTAGGCGTAGTAAGCTCACAAATCCCGGCCCAGTACTAAGCGACTTTTGGTTCTATAGCAGGTTGTTCTTCCAATTTCTTGCACGCCGCTCGCGGGATAAGCTTCCTTATCGGCGCATGGCCGGTGGAAGCATTTTCCGTCAGAAAGAGGAGAACAACGCGTGAAGATTAGGACCAACGCCGTCGTGGCAGCCGCAGTGCTCGCCTGTGCCCTCATCGCTTCGGGCGCTAACAGTAACAACAGCGGTTCCAATAATCCTAACGGCAGTGGCGCCGGGCGGACTCCGCCGGCCGCCTCCGCGAACCTCGGTGCCTCGGCTGGCGACAAACAAGTTGTCCTCACCTGGGGCAGCGTGAAACGGGCCAATTCCTACAACGTCTACATGGGCACAAGCACGAATGGTGAAGATCCGACGCCGGTCGCGACCAACATCACGGCAATCACGTTCACGAAAACAGGACTCACTAACGGAACCAAGTACTACTTCAAGATTGCCGCCGTGAATTCGTTTGGAACCAGCCCCCTTTCTAACGAAGCGAGCGCGACACCCGTGGCGCCTCCCACCGTTCCGCCAGCGCCCACGCAACTGGCCGCCGCGGCAGGGGATCAGAAAATTGCCCTTACGTGGGCCGCCGTCGCGGGAGCAACCAGCTACAACCTGTACCGTGGAACCACCGCGGGCGGAGAAGGAGTAACACCCGTAAAGACTCTGATTGCCGGCACGACGTACGCGGATACGGGATTGACCAACGGCGTGCTGTATTTCTACAAGCTGGCCGCGGTCAATGCCGTCGGGGCAAGCACCCCATCCAATGAAACCAGCGCGACGCCGGTGGCGGCGCCCACGGTTCCGCCGGCGCCCACACAACTCGGGGCCGCGGCGGGTGATCAGAAAATTACCCTCACCTGGGTTGCCTCGGCGGGGGCCGCCAGCTACAACCTCTACCGTGGAACCACCGCGGGCGGAGAAGCCGCGATACCCGTGAAGACTCTGATCACCGGCACGACGTACGCGGACACGGGATTGCCCAATGGCGTCCGGTATTTCTACAAGCTGGCAGCCGTAAACAGCGTGGGTATTGGCCCGACGTCCAACGAAACCAACGCCACCCCCAGCGCTTCCGTAACGCCGCTCACGCCGGAACAAAGAGAGGCATTCCGTTTCCTGCGTCAATCCACCTTCGGACCCAACATGACGCTGGTCAACCACGTGGTGCAAGTGGGCAAGGCGGCATTCCTCGATGAGCAGTTTGCTTTGGCGCCGACTCCCTATCCCGACACGCTGATCGACATGCCCAACATGGAACTGGTCTCGGAGCAATTCTTCCAGAACGCGGTGCAAGGCCAGGATCAGTTGCGTCAGAGAGTGGCGTGGGCGCTGAGCCAGATCTTCGTAGTCTCGGCTGTGAAAGTGGACAACACGCATGCCATGGTTCCCTACCTCCGCATGCTGGAAGAGGGTGCATTCGGCAACGTGAAGGATCTGATGCGCGCCGTTACGCTCAGCCCCGCCATGGGCGAGTTTCTCGACATGGTGAATAACAAGAAGGCCACCAGCACGACCATGCCCAACGAGAACTACTCGCGGGAATGGATGCAGCTTCTCTCGATCGGATTGCAAGAGCTGAACAATGACGGCACGCCCATACTCAACACCGGTGTACCGGTACCCACCTATACGCAATCCGACATTGCCGATCTCTCCCGCGCGCTCACCGGTTGGACCTACGGCGATGCCAACGCCACCGATCCAGTTTCGCTGAATCCGCGCTACTACGAGGGTCCCATGAAACCAGTCGGGCAATATCACGATACGGGCGCGAAGATGTTTCTGGGAACGCCATTCCCGTCCGGGCAGACCGCGCGGCAGGATCTCGAGCAGGCGCTCACTGTGATTTTTGGCCATCACAACGTGGGTCCGTTCCTGTCCCGGCAGTTGATCCAAAAGCTTGTGAAATCCAACCCCAGCCCGGCCTACATCTCTGACATCACCGCCGTATTCAACAACAACGGGCAGGGCGTGCGCGGGGATTTGAGCGCCGTGGTGCGGGCGATTCTCTTGCATCCGGAGGCCGCCAACGGGACGGCCACGTCCGGAAAATTCTCCGAACCGGCGCTATTCCTGGCGGCCCTGACGCGTGCCTTGGGCGCGTCCATCGTGGATCACCCTTTCCTCACCGACTTCTCGCAAAGCCTGTCCCAGCGGATCTGGTTCGCGCCCAGCGTGTTCAACTACTACTCGCCGAATTTCCGGGCCGGATCGCTCTTCGCGCCCGAAATGCAGATCTGGACGACCGCAACGGCGATGACCCGCACCAATTTCGCCGCAACGCTACTGAGGGGCGGCTTCGGATCGGAGGTTACGGTTGACTACAGTCCGTACCTGAGCGTGGCCGGGAACGCGGACGCTCTGGCCGATCTGGTTAACGCCCGCATCATGGGCGGCGTGATGCCCCAGGAAATGAAGCAGGCCATCCTCACCGCGCTGGGAGCAACCACGCGAAACGAAGAGCGCGTCCAGACGGCGATCTATCTCGCCGTCACAGCCATGCAGTATCAGGTCGAACACTAATTCCTCAGGAGACACTTTCCATGCGAACCCGCAGACAATTTCTGAAACGCTGCTGTGCTTTAGGCGCCGCGGGCGCGGCAGCGCACGTAACGCGCCTCGGCTTGATGAGCGCCAACGCGCAGAGCACGTCTACGTACAAGGCCCTGGTGTGCGTATTCATGTTCGGAGGCAACGATGCCAATAACATGGTGATTCCGGCCAGCACCACCGGATATAACGCCTATACCAGCGTGCGGGGCCCCGCACTGTCACTCGCGCAAGGCTCCCTGCTCCAGGTGAATGCGCAGGGAGGAACGGTCTATGGTCTGCACCCGCGGCTGCTCAACGTCCGCAATCTCTACAACGCGGGCAAAGCCGCGATGGTTTTCAATGTAGGCACGCTGGTCCGGCCGACGACGAAGGCCGAATACCAGAGCGGCGTTTCCCTGCCGCGCAATCTCTACTCGCACTCCGATCAGCAATCGCAATGGCAAACTTCCAATCCCACAGTAGCGGGAGGCACTGGATGGGGGGGGCGCATCAACGATATTCTTGCGCCCAACGCGCCGTTCCCGCCGGGCGTCTCCGTGGCGGGCAATGCGTCCCTGCTCGCGGGAGCCGTCACCACGGGCGTCAACATCTCGCCGGGCTCCAACTTCGGGCTGGATACCTTCGGAAGCCAGGCGGCGTCAGACGCGCGGTTCGCCGCGATGCAGCAAATTCTCACGTTCGATTCCGGAGTGCAACTCATCGGCTCGGCGAACGGCGTGCTGAGCAACGCGGTAGAAGCGGCTCAGGAGATCAACCAGGCGCTCGCCAGCGGCACGCCACTCGCCACGGTTTTCCCCAATACAGGACTAGGGCAGCAGTTGCTGCAAGTGGCGAAGATCATTCAGGTGCGCGGCGCGTTGGGCATGGACCGGCAAATCTTTTTCGCCAGCATGGGTGGCTTCGACAACCACAGTAGCCTGGTGGCCGATCAGGACCCTCTGCTGCAACAGTTGGATGGCGCGGTGGGCGCGTTCCAGACGGCGTTGGCCGAACTCGGGATAGAGCCGAACGTCGTGACGTTTACTGAATCCGAGTTCAGCCGCACCGGCAACGCCAGCGCCACGGCGGGCAGCGACCACGCGTGGGGCGGCCATCATTTCGTTATTGGCGGACCGGTTCACGGCAACGAGGCGTACGGAACCTTTCCGACGCTGCAATTACAAGGACCAAGTGATGTCAGCAACCGGGGTGTATGGCTGCCGACCACTTCACTGGATCAATACGCGGCGACCATGGCGTCCTGGTTCGGCGTCCAGGACATGAGCCTCACATCGGTGTTTCCGAATCTGGCCAACTTCAGCACACCGAAACTGGCGTTCTTGTAACGCTCAGCGGCCACTTCCCTGGTCGGCGAGGAGGATCGCCTCAGTCACGTCGCGAAGATCGTGGCCAACAATGTCAGGCTTGGGGAACGCGGGGAAGAGCGCTTTGCCAGGGCGCGCGATAAACGCGGCGGCGCAGCCCGCCTGCATGGCTCCGCCCACGTCCCAGGCGTGCGCGGCGATCATGCGCAGTTGACTGGTCCCGACGCCAAACTCGCGCGCGACCATCTGATACGCCTCCGGCGCCGGCTTATACTTGCGAACCGGATCCACCGAGAAGTTTCGCGCAAAGAATTGCTGCAACTTAGCACTGGCCATCTGCGCATCCACGACGGCGGGCGGCGAATTGGTCAGCGTGACCATCTGGAACCCCGCGCTTTTCAATCGAGCGAGGCTCTCGGGAACCTCCGGGTGAGGCGGAAGATTGCGGATTCCCCCGATGATCTGCTGGGCGTCATCGGGGGCTAGCATCTTACCGTGCGCGGCGGCCGTCATCTCCAGCGCGGCGCGCGCCACTTCGCCGAAATTCTTGTAATTTCCGGCAAGCGTGAGGGCCTCCGCATAAAGGATGACCTGATTGAACCACTCGATCAATACGGCTTTGTCGCCGAACAGGCGCGCGAACGGGGGCTCCAGCGCGCGCAAATCGAGAAGGGTTTCGTTTACATCAAATACCAGGATGCGGGGCATGGACTCCTCTCAGTGGCGCTTTAAATTCCGCCGTACCAGGAGAAGCCCCGCTCCGGAGACGACGAGCCCCACCCTTTGCCGTAGGGCTTCACGGTATCAGTGACCGTGAGGCGCGTCAGAAACTTCAGGCTCTTGAAGCCGAGCTGGCGCGGGACGCGGACGCGCAGCGGAGCGCCATGGTCGAGCGGAAGATCCTGGCCATTCATCCCATAGGCAAGCAGAGTCTGCGGATGCCCGGCGTCTTCCATGTCCAGGCTCCCCCACTTCTTGCCGAGCGGCGCGCCTTTCTCTGGAATCGAGAAGAACATGACGTACTTGGCCTGTGGTAGAACTCCCGCCAGGTTCAAGATGTGCGAGAGTTGAACGCCCGTCGATTCAGCGATAAAAGACCAGCCTTCCTCGCAAGCCTGATGCGTGATGTGGCTGCGCACCGGCATGCCCTTGAGATCCGCGAGCGAAAGCGTGAGCGGGCGCGTCACCATGCCGTCCACCGTCAGCCGCCAATCGGCGAAACCATTCGAGACCATCCGCTTGTAATCATCCGTCGGGGGAGGCAGACCATTCACGGAAGCGACTGTCGAAATTTGGCTGCGGTCAAACTCGCGGGCCAGCGTCTGCTTCGGCATCAGAATCCGGTGCGACGCGTAGGTCAGCGTCTGCCCAATACCGTAGGGTCCGTAGTGATCCGGTGGAACCATTCCGTATTTACTGATCAGGCGCGCGGCAGCCAGACCCGCGGCTCCGGCCGTGGCCCCGATGACCATTCGTCGCGACGGCTTGTTCATACGTGCTCCTTGTCCGTGCCTTCGTGGCCGATCACCATCGCCAGAAAGCGTCTCTTGAAGCCCGCCAGATACACCATGACGATGTGACCGCCAAAAAACACAATGATCGCGACGGCCGCAAAGAGATGCAGCGTGCGCGCGGATTGTTGACCGCCCAACAGAGTCACAACCGCCGGCGCACTCGCGGTGATCGCCGGCGACATCGCAAACCCGGTCCAAATCAGGAACGGAAGCAGGCCGAAGATCAGCGCCGTGTACGTGCGCCTCTGCAGCGGATCGTAAGTCGGATTCGCCGTTAAAAGATGGCGCCGGAAGTGCCGCGTGACGAAGCCGGAGAGCGCATACACCAGGCCGTTGGCCACACAGATCCAGGCGACCAAGAAGTGCAGATTGCGGCCCCATCCGGAGGGTCCGCCTTTCATGTAGGGAAGCGGAAATTCAAAGAGGTATGGCGTCCCGATTCCTCCGGTCTCACCCCAATAGAAGCGGGGATGGGCGATGAGAATCGCAAATCCGCTGATCACCAGACCAAAAAAGCTAAGGGCGTTGATCCAGTGGGTGACACGGACCAGCGCCGTGTGCCGCTGAGCTTCGACCGCGTTCGCCGGCGTCGCGTCTGACAGGTAGGCAGATTCGGCGGTTGCCATGCCCGCGATGGTATCACGAACGTGGTAGACTGCGCCCGATGGCGCACAAAACCTACTTCAAACTATTTCTTGCCGGCGGGCTGCTGCTTGTGGGCTCACTGGAAATTTCTCATCTCTTGGCGCAAAGCCAGGCCGGCAGCCGGCCGCTGGCGACTCCGGCGGACTACCTCCGCTGGAAAGGTGAATTGAAGAATTGGGGCCGCTGGGGTGCCAACGACGAAAAGGGGACCTCAAACCTGATCACGGCATCCAAGATCGCGAGCGCGGCGCGGCTGGTCAAGTCCGGCATCGTCGTGTCACTGGCGCGGCCGGTGCCGCAGGCGGTCGACCCCGAAGTTCCCGCCGCCGGAGTCTTCCACCGCACCACCAACGCGATCAGCGACACCAACACCACCGACAACTACCAGGTCAGCTATCACGGCCTGATGGTGTCGCACATGGATTCGTTCTGCCACTTCTTCTTGGACGACGCACTCTACAACGGCTACAAGGCGAGTGAGAACATCACGAAGGAAACCGGCTGCAAGAAGGACAGCATCATGGCCTGGCGCGACGGCATTGTGACGCGCGGCGTGATCTATGACATGCCGCAGCTCAAGGGCGTTGACTCGATCGAGCCCGGCACACCCATCACACGCGCGGACCTGGAAGCGTGGGAGAAGAAGTCCGGCGTCAAGGCCGGTCCCGGCGACATCATCTTCCTCTACATCGGACGCTGGAAGCGGCGCGCGGCGGCGGGCCCGAGCCCGGGTGTGGTCGCGGGATATCACCCTGATGTCATTCCGTGGATTAAGGAGCGTGACGTCGCCTTCGTCGGCCACGACTTCAATATTGACTGGAGCCCGCGGCCCGGTTGGGGCGAGGCGGAGAAGATTCCGCGCAATCCGGTGCACCAAGCCGTACTGAATTGGATGGGCGTGAACATCGTGGAGAATCTCGACCTGGAGGCGCTGGCGGCGACGGCGCGGCGGCTCAAGCGCTACGAGTTCATGATCACGTTCGCGCCGATCCCGGTGGAAGGCGGCACGGGGTCGCCAGTGAATCCGCTGGCGGTGTTTTAGCGCGGTTCGCGGTAAGATAGCGTTTCTAAGGAGATTGCCATGAGTAAAGCTTTCCTGTTTTTACTGGCGCCATGCTTGCTGCTGGCGCAGGCTGCGAAGCCTTTAGATATCTATGTCGTTGATGTGGAGGGCGGCAACGCTACACTGTTTGTCGCGCCGACGGGCGAGTCACTGCTGATCGACACCGGAAACGCGGGCGCGCAGGCGGCGGTTCGCGACGCCACGCGCATTGTGGATGCGGCGAAGGCGGCCGGACTCACCAAGATCGACCGCGTCATCATCACGCACTGGCACGGCGATCACTTCGGCGGCCTGGAGGAACTGGCGGCCCGCATGCCCATCGGCGAATTCATCGACCACGGTCCGAATGTGCAGCCGGGCGAGCTGCCGGACAGCTTTCTCAAGAACGTTTATCCCAAGCTTTACGCCAAAACCAAGCACACGGTGGCGAAACCCGGCGATAAGATCGCGCTCGGCGGCGTGGATGTGCGCGTGGTGAGCTCGGCCGGCGAGATTATCAAGTCGCCGCTGCCCGGCGGTGGCAAGCCGAATCCCACGTGCGCGAATTTCAAGACGTCGGAGAGCAACCTGGAAGATCCGATGTCGGTCTCGGTCTATGTGACCTATGGCAAGTTCCGCACGTATCACGAAGGAGATTTGCCGAAGCAGAAGGAGTTCGAAGTCATGTGCCCGAATGCCAAGATCGGTCCCGTGGATGTACTACTGGGCCTGCATCATGGCGTGGCGACTTCGAATTCGCCGGTGATGATTCACGGGCTCCATCCGCGCGTGGCGATCATGAACAACGGCACGCGCAAGGGCGGCGATCCCGACGTGATGATGGCGATCCACACCTCGCCGGGCCTGGAAGACCTGTGGCAGATTCACTTCTCGGCGCTGAGCGGGCAGGAATACACGATGCCGGGGATGTTCATCGCGAATACCGCCGACGATCAGCCCGCGGCCATGCCGGTGGCGGCGATCAAAGCTCCCGCGCCGGGGCCCAATGCCCCGCCCCCGCCGGCGCACAACGGCAAGGCCTATTGGATCAAGTTGTCCGCGCAGTCGAACGGCACGTTTACGGTCACGAACACGCGGAACAACTTCAGCAAGACTTACTAAAAAAGAAAAGGAGCGGCGCAATCCGCGCCGCTCCACCTTGCGTTCGTATTCTCGGTCTACTTCGCGTGCGCCCTATTTCGTATGAGCTTTGATGTAATCGGCCGCGAACTGCTTCAGCACGGGGCTGGTCAGCCCGAGCGCGGCGGCTTCCTCCTGCGCCTTGGCCAGATCCCACTTGTCGATGACAACGCGCTTGATCAGCCATACGGCGGAGGCGCGGTTTCCGCTCGCGCAATGAATGAAGGCCGGCTCACTGCTGGGTTCCGTGATGACCCGCAGGAAGCGGTCGGCCGTGGCGGCCTCGGGCATCGTGGAGTTCATCGGAATATGGACGAACTTCATCCCGGCAGCCTTGGCGGCAGCTTCCTCGGCGGCAATATCACTGCCGGGCTCATTATCCATCCGCAGGTTGATGATGGACGCGAAGCCCATCTTCTTAATCCCCGCGATGGAGGCTGGTGTGATCGCACCGGCGCAGGCAACCGTAGTCCCCACGCGGGAGAGATTGGTAATCCCCTCGATCTTGTCCTTGGTAACCCCGGCTTGCGCGGCCGCGACGGACGCTCCCAACACGGCCATGGCCAAACTCAGCAGTACACGTTTCATATTTGATCTCCCCGTTTCCTTTCTTCTCAGTACCAGCCCGCAAAACGGAGCCCGTAGGCCCTTTGCAGGCTGACTAGACGCTCACGCTGGCCAGCGTAAACCCGCGCTCCTGGGCGCGATTGACGGCGACGATGCCGGCCGGCACGATGCGCGCGTTCGCCACCAGATTCGCGCCCAATTCCTTAACTACGTCCTCGGCCTTTTGGCCGGTAGCTTCGGCAATCGACCTGCCGTAAGCGCCTGTGGCCAGTCCGCAGACCGCGAACTGCACGCCCACTTTGGCCAGAGCGTCCAGAGTGCTGCCGCCGGTCAATGGCTCGATGTTCTCGGTAGCGTTGAACAGGTTCACCAATGGGGCCGACTTCGTCTTGGGATCTTCGGCTTTGGAGCGTGGGCCCATGATCTTTCCGTACTTCGCCCACATGGCGTCGTTATAGCCGAAGGGTGTGGAGCGATGGCGCGCGATGATCACCACCGCCAGATCGCTGCTCGACAGCCCGTATCCGCCCTGGTTCCCGCGGAAGAAATTGTTGGCGAACCGAACGGCATCCGCAAACGGTTCAAACGCCGTGGTGTCGAACACCATGCGGTGTTTGCCCGGGATCTGATCGTACCAGTCGTCTTTGTCATGACGGGCCGGCTCAAAACGCGAGGCCGACGCCGGCTTGCTCTGGGCCCGCGCGACGCCGCTGACCGCCAGTCCCGCCAATGCCGCCATTCCGGCATTCATCGAAGTCAGAAAGGAACGCCTGACCGGCGCCACGGAATCTTGTTTGCTCATATGCACCTCGCTCTAATCTGGGACCTGGAAAAACAACCACATCTTATCATACGGCGACTGGCGCTACGACCAGCCCCCTACTTCGCGCCCTTCTGCAACTTCTTGTAATATGCCTCAATAGGCGCGTAGGGGCCGAAGCGGTGCTGGTTGATCGGGAAAGGATCGGCGAAGGGGCCGTAGGAGTTATCCACCGGCTTGGCCTCGCGCTTGGGATAGTCCTGGTCGAGATTGGCCATCTCTGGACGCGGCTGGGAATTGATGTAGGCGGCCACATCGAACGCCTGATTGTCATCGAGATCCGGACTGCCCAGCGGCATGCGCGCCTTGATGAAGCGCGCGGCGGTGAGCACGCGGTGCATGCCCGCGCCGTCGTTAAAGCTGTCTGGGCCCCAGAGCGGCGGGAACACATAGCCGCGCTTGGGGTCGGCATTGGCACGCAGTCCCAGGCCGTCTAGTCCATGGCAGGCGGCGCATTTCTCGCCAAACACCTTCTTGCCCGCGTTGAGGTCGGCAGCGCGATTGGGGGTCTTAAACGTAGACGGCTCATGCGCCTTCTTCTGCGCCGCGCCCAGCGCCTTATTGTAGTCACCCAGCGACCGCAGGTAAGCCGCCATGGCCATTATTTCCGGACTGTCCTTAGGCAGAGGCTTGCCGTTCATGCTGCGCGTCAGGCATTCGTTGATGCGATCCTCGACGTCGGTCTTGGCACCCACGCGCGGAGAAACGCGCGGAAAGTGTTCCGTCGTGAGTAGGAGCGTGAGCGTACCGGGTTCGGTTCCTGCGCCCAGGTGGCAGGAGGCGCAGGCCATCCGGCTCCCCGAATAGCGCTTGCCGGGATCGGCGACATCGGGACCCAGTAGTTCCGAGGTTTGCGCGATCAAGCGGCGGCCGTACTCTTCCGTTGCGATGCTGGGCGGCGCTGACTTCTCCTGGCGGAGCACGGTGGGAGACAGCCCCAGCGTGGCAGCCACGGTGACGGCTCCGATGGCGCAGCAGGCCACGACAATCGCGAGCATGCTTCCTTTTTCGCTGGGTCTCACGGGCGGCCTCCTCTCTTCAGCATCCGTTCATAGTCTTGCACATTTGCCTGAAAACGATGCTTGGGTTTTTCGATCCAGGCGCGCAAACGGGGACTCAGCAGCCACGCGACAAGAAAAACGAGGGCAAACGCGAGGGCCGAAAATACGATGAGGTCTTCGATCACCGCTGCCCCTCCTGATAAAAGCCGCGAACGTAGTAGGCCACCGCCGAAAGTTCGGCTTCGCTCAACCGGCCCGTCCACACGGCCATCTGTGTTCCCTCGATTCCATTGCGCAACACTCTGATACTTTGTGCAAGGGTGGGGCGGACGCCTTGCAGATTAGCGGGAACGATGCGCAGTTCAGGGACAGCCGAGCCGTCACCGCCTCCGTTCATGCCGTGGCATTGCGCGCAGTTGGCGCGATACACGCGTGCGCCGAGTTCGAGAGTTGCCGCGGGAATCGCGGGCTCCGCCGGACGCGTGGAAAGCTCGCGCACTGCCGCGGCAACCGCCGCTCGGTCGGCGAGCGAAAAATCCCGCCAGGCGGGCATGGCGGTTCCGGCGACACCGTTTTCGAGGACAAAGCTGAGGCGCGAAAGCGAGTATTGATGCTCGCTCAGATCCGCTGAGACCGGACGCAGCGAGCCGGCGGCGCCGTCGCCATGGCCCTGGGGTCCGTGGCAGCTCGCGCAGTTGTGCTGGTAGATCTCACGTCCGCGCGCGATGTCGGTGCTATTGGAAAGCGTGGGCGTGGGACCGGCGCGGCGGGCCTTCCCGGCGTTGGCATTGATCACCGGCGAGTGAAACACCATCTGTTGCATCTCGTCATCGGGGCAATTGCAGCCCTTGCGGGCGCGGGCTTCCCCTTCCGGACCGGCCAGTTCGCGGGCGCGGCCGAGCGAGTCCAGATAGTTGACCAAGTCGCGCGCTTCTTGCGTGGGTTGATCCGGCGCACCGTTGAAAAGCGTCCTGTAGTTCGGCATCACGGAATCCGTCACGACGCTGCGGGGCGAATAGAGATGCGCGAAATGCCAGTCGGCAGGGTGCGTCTGATATTGCCGCGAGAGATCCGGACCGATGCGGCGGGTGCCCCATAGGTGCGGATAATCCAGGCGGGTTTCCCAGGCGAGCGTGGGCGCCCCGAAGCGTTTCATGTCAGCTTCTGTAAAGCGGATCTGCTGGGTGTGGCAGTAGGCGCAGCCTTCGCGGGCATAGATGGCGCGACCGCGTTGTTCGCTGCGCGTGAGACCCAGCGGATTCTCGGGCGCCATGTTACTCGTCTGCTCCTGCAGCACGCGCGCGGGCCAGACGCCGAGGAGCGCCACGGAAAGAACAAAGAACAGGACGCCCGCCACTGACGCGACGATGTAGGACATGCGGAGCGCTCTCATGAGGCCTCCGCGGCTTCCATCATTTTCGGCGAAACCTGCTCGACCGGCTCCAGCCCGATGGAGCTTTCGATTTCCGCCAGCCCCGCGCCGGGCGGTCCGGTGGTGAGTCCGATCAGGAAAGCGATGAAACCGGCAAACAGCGGGATAGCCGAAAGCACGCGCACCAGCCAATGGATTTGGGCGGCGCGCACGGACTCGATCCAGGGCGCTCCAGATTGCCACAGGCGCGCTTCGCTGAGTCCCGCCAGCGTCAGGTGCGGAACCATCAACAGCACTCCGGTCACCAGCAGCCAGTAGGACCACGTCATCGCCCGCCGGTTGTAACGAGCCCAGGGGATGCGTTGCCAAGCGTGGCCTATGCCGCCCGCTGCCGCGAACGTCGCAAAGCCGAGCATCGCGAGATGCGAATGCCCGATCACCCAATCGGAAAAATGCACGGCACGGTTGATCGCCATCTGCGCCTGCAGGGAACCCTGAATGCTGACGAGTAAATAGAAGACAGTGCCCGTCGCAACAAAGCGCAAGGGGATGTCGCGCGCGAAGTATCCGCTGCCGCGCAACGAAAGCAGCAGATTAGTCACGACGAGAATCACGTCCAGACCCAGCAGTGCCGAAGCAGTGATCGCTCCGATCTGCGCACTCATCGGAATCACGGAGTAAACATAATGATGCGTACCGTTGAGAGGATACAAGAAGAAGAGCAGCCAGAAGCCCAGCATCGAAAGGAAGTGGCTGTAAATGGGCCGCCGGGAGGCCGCCGGAATCACGAAATAGATGATGGCCAGCGCCAAAGGTGTCACGAATAAGCCGACCGCATCGTGAATCCACAATCCACTGAAAGCCGCGCCCTGCGCGCCCGGCAGGAACTCCGGCACGAGGTTGCCCATGGGATAGGCGAACAGCGTGAATACAAGTCCGCCGAGGACGTACCAACTGGATACGTAAAGATCCTCAAGGCCTTTCGTGAAGAAGGCCGGCAGAAACTGGACGGCGGCCAACAGCAGCGCCAGGATGACGAAGGCATCCGTAATCAGCGGGAATTCGGCCCATTCCAAGGGTTGGCTGAAACCCGCCAGCACCAGCATCCAACCGGGGATTACGACGGCGAAATTCCACAGGCCAAACAACCACTGTCCCAAGCGGACGCTGGTGACGGGCCGGCCGGTCAGCACCGGCACCGCGTGGTACAGAAACGCCAGGAACGCGTTGGTCAGCCAGCCGAACAGAATCCCCTGCGTGTGGTCATAGCGGAGACGGCCCCAGGTCATCCAAGGAACACCGGCGCCCAGATCCGGCAGCAGCAGTTGAGTACCCGCCAGCAGGCCGAACGTCATGGCGACGAACAGCATCAAAACGGCAGCTAGCCCGTGCGCGTACACAAGCCCGCTTTCCACTTGCGGCGATGTGGGGCGAGAGAGAGGCAAGCGATTATACTGGCACGATGGGCGGCAACTGCGCAATCCCTACTGCAAAGGAATTCTCACTGGCACCTCACATCCTGGTGCCCTGATACGAAAAAATAGATCCGCGGTGCTGGTGTAGGCTGGCTCGATTCGTATCAAAGTGGCGCACCACCCCCCGTTTACTCCATCAGCGCGAAGGTCCACATGGAGCCGCCGGTTGGCACCTTGCGCGCGGCGTAGCGGGTGGCCAGGCTCCCGCCGAGGCCCGAGGCGACCGTCACGTACTGGCGGCCCTTGTGCGTGTAAGTGATCGCGGTCGCATTGACGCTGGAGCCGGTCTTGAACTGCCACAACTGCTGGCCGGTGTCCTGGTCGAGCGCGATGAATTCGCCGGTGAGCTTGCCCGTGAAGAGCAGCCCGCCGCCAGTCGCCAGCATCCCCGCTGAGCCCGCTAGCTCGGTGAGGGGGACTTCCCACTTCTTCTCACCCGTCAGCGGATTGATAGCCACGAAGTGGCCCAGCACGGACCCGGGTTTGATTTCCGGGAACTTGGCCTCAACGCCGGTCGAGACGCCGCCCACGGCGACCTGCCGCGGCGCAGCGAGCTTTTGAATGCGCGGCACATCCCATGTGCTTGCGTAAATCAGGCCCGTGTTCGGATTGAACGCGATGGGCGTGGCGTTGGTCCCGCGCGAGGGCAGGATCTCGACCTCTTCACCGGCCACGAACCGCTTGAACACGTCGGTCAACACCGGGCGGCCCGTCGCCAGATCGATCTTCGAGGCCCAGTTGACGCGCGTGATCGGGTGCGCCGCGATCAGCTTGCAGTTGGTGCGGTCCAGCGTATACAGGAACCCGTTCTTGTTGGCCTGGATCATGACCTTGCGCGGCTGGCCGTTGACCTGAATGTCCGCCAAGACCTGCTCGTCGACGGCATCCACGTCGTAAACGTCGTTGGGCGTGTACTGGTAATAGCAGGCGATCTCGCCGGTCTTCGGCTTAATGGCCAGCACGCTGTTGGTGTAGAGGCTATCCAGGCTGCCGCGCGGTTTGGGATCGTAGGGCTCAGCGTTGCCCGTGCCCCAATACACCAGATCCAGTTGCGGATCATACGAACCGGAGCGCCACGTTGGCCCGCCGCCCACCTTCCAGGCCTCGCTGCCTTGCGGCCACGTTTCCGAACCGGGCTCGCCCGGCGCGGGAATCGTGTACCTGCGCCACAATTTATTTCCGGTCTCCGGATCCCAGCCATCGAGGAACCCGCGCGTGGTGGACTCGCCGCCCGCCATGCCGGAAATCAGCACGCCGTTAGCGACAATCGGCCCGCCGGTGGAGTAGAAGCCCTCCTTGGCGTCGGCGAATTTTTGGTTCCAGAGCTGCTTGCCGGTCTTCATGTCGAGCGCGACCAGATGATTGTCGATGGTCACGCGGAACAACTTGCCGTTGAAGATGGTCGCGCCGCCGCGGTGGAACGCCACGCGGCGGATGCCCGGCTCGAGCTCCACCTGCGTGCGCCAGAGCTGGTTGCCGGTTTCGATGTCGATGGCGATGGTCCACTTGCCGTTGATGGCGTACATGACGCCGTTGTAGATGGTGGGCGACGACAGCTCGCCCTGATCGTTCATCAGGCTGGCGTTCCAGATGGGCACCAGGCGCTTGACGTTGGATTTGTTGATCTGGTTGAGCGGGCTATAGCTCTTGCGGTCATAGCCCATGCTGTGCATCGGCACGTTTTCCGGGTTCTTGCCCGCGTTGAGAAGTTCGTCCGTGGTTTGGGCGAACCCCAGGGCAGTGAATAGCGTCACACTCAGGCAGGTTCTCGTCATGATCAACCTCTCTTATGTCCGTCTATCTTATCCCACCAAAATCCCGGCTACCAATACGCCAAAGGAGCAGGTAGCGCGGCGCCGCACTCGCACCTTCCTTGCGCTTTATCGGAGTCGGCCATTTTCGCGCACGCCTCGCAGCGGATCCAGCGGGGGTTCAGCCGGTGCGGTGTCCACACGCCCGTCGCCCCGCCGCGCGAAAGTTCCGGAGCGAAGAAGCGGCCCACGGCCGAGCGGTGCTCGCCACCCTTCATCAAGGGCAGCATCGCGTCTGGCGTCTCCCACGCGGTGATGGTCATCATGCGGTCGCCGACAGTCACGCCGACCCAACTGATGAAGCCCGGCATGCCCAGCAGGTCAGTGGCGATCTTCCGGCTGCTCTCGCGGACCTTTTGCTGTTCCTCCGCGGTGCGGACTTCCAGCCACGTGATGCTGAACGCTCCGGGCGTCGCCTTGTTGCCGCTCGAAACACGGTTGCTGATGCCGAACTCAAACGGCCCAATCGACTTCGGCTGCACAATCACATCCAGGCCCAGAGCGCGCGGCACCGCTGCGCCGTCGAAGTAACCTTGCACGGAGCGGATCTTGTCTCCCTCCACGCGGATGAAATCCGCACCGGGCAGAGCGATCGCGGCCCCAGTCGGAGGCAAGCCCATGAACGGACCTGTGTTGGTTCCCTTCATCACCCACTCGGCCGCCACTAACCCGGAGTTGTGCTCGGCTGCGCTTACGAAGTCGAAGGACAGATCCGGAAACGCGGCCACCAGGCCTTCGACGTAAGCGCCGATCGCCGGCCCGCTCAGCGGACCTGGAGTGGCGGGATCGGCGTACGTCCCGCCCTCCGCGAATGTGGCCATCACAGCCGCGGCGTCGCGCCGGTTCCATGCTTCGAAATAGGTCTGTGCAATGGCCAAGGGGTTCGCCATGGGGACAGTTTACCAAAGCGCGTATCCAAAGAGATTCGCGTTATACTCCAGGATTCATGCCGCCTTCTTCGAGCGCCGCTACAGCCGAGCGGCACGCACTATCACGTACGCTGAGTCTGTTTGATTCGACCATGATCGTCACCGGGTCGATGATCGGGTCCGGCATCTTTATCGTCTCTTCCGAGATGGCGCGCAACGTAGGCAGCCCCGGCTGGCTGCTGATTTCCTGGATCATCACGGGCATCCTGACCCTCACGGCCGCACTGTCCTACGGAGAGCTCGCGGCGATGATGCCCAGCGCCGGTGGCCAGTACATCTACCTGCGCGAGGCGTTCTCCCCGATGTGGGGATTTCTCTATGGCTGGACGCTGTTCGGCGTGATTCAGACCGGCACCATCGCGGCTGTAGCGGTGGCTTTCGCGCGTTATTTCGGCGTACTGTGGCCCGCGATTTCAGAAAGCAATTACATCGTGGAGCCGGTCTTCGTTTCAGCCGGCTACGCCGTCTCACTTTCTACCGCCCAGTTCGTCGGAATTCTCGTGGTCTTATTTCTCACTTGGACCAACACGAAGGGTATCCGCTACGGCAAGCAGGTGCAGAATCTTTTCACCGTGGCCAAGATCGGCTCGCTGCTGGGGTTGATCGGACTCGGCATTTTCTTCGGTTGGAACCGGGAGGCGGTGGCGGCGAATTTCGGGAACCTGTGGAGCCCGCGCGGATTCACGCCCAGCGCGCCGGGGCTCACGCCGGAAACTTTCTTCGGCCTCCTCGTGGCCCTGTGCGTGGCGCAAACGGGGTCGCTGTTTTCCGCCGACGCCTGGAACAACATCACCTTCACCGCCGGCGAAGTCCGCGAGCCGCGCCGCAACGTGCCGCTTTCGCTGGCTTTCGGAACCGGCATCGTCATCGGGCTGTATTTCCTCGCCAATATCGCCTACCTGGTGGTGTTGCCGCTCGACAAGATTCAGACTGCGCCGCTCGACCGCGTGGCCAGCGCCATGGTGGGCGCGGTGTTCCCCACCGCCGGAGCCGAGATCATGGCCGTCGCCATCATGATCTCGACGTTCGGTTGCATCAACGGCATGGTCTTGGCCGGCGCCCGCGCCTTCTACGCCATGGCGCAGCACAACCTGTTTTTCCCCGCCGCGAAAAGCATCAATAAGGCACAGGTGCCCGGCGTTGCGTTGATCCTGCAAGCGGCCTGGACCGCAATTCTGATTCTGCCGCGCACCTACGATCCGGCGACGGGCAAGTTCGGCAACCTGTACGGCAACTTGCTGGATTACGTCATCTCCGCCGCGCTCATCTTCTACATCCTGACCATCGCCGGAGTCTTCGTGCTGCGCAAACGCCGCCCTCACGACGAGCGGCCCTACAAGGCGTTCGGCTATCCGTTCGTTCCCGCGCTGTATATCGTGGGCGCATCGGTGATCCTGGTCCTGCTGTTCGCCTACCGGGCTTCCACCACCGTGCCCGGCCTGGTCATTGTCCTGGCCGGCGTTCCGGTTTACTTCCTGTTGCGCCGACCAGAACGCTAAACTGGATGCATGAAACTTCTGTCGGGGGGCCTGGCCCTCATTCTGTTCACTTCTCTGGCGTTCGCCGACCAATTCACCATGAAGGACGGCGACCGCGTCACCGGAGAGATTGTGAAGAAAGAGGGTGACATCCTCACCGTCAAGACCATAAATTTCGGCACCGTCACCATGCGCTGGGACGATATCGCGACGATTCGGACCGACCGGCCCGTCAACGTGGTGCTTCCCGATGGCAAGATCGTGAAAGAGAATCTGGAGACTCGTAACGGGCAGATTCAAGTGGGCTCGCAAACCCTCGCACCCAAAGATGTGGGAACCTTGCGCAACGATGACGTACAAAAGGCTTATGAGAGGCTCCTGAATCCCGGCCTGCTGGACCTGTGGACCGTAACGGGCAGCCTCAACCTCGCCGGCACTAAGGGGAACGCGGAAACCTCCACGCTCACCACGCCCTTCAGTTTCGTGCGCGCGTCGAATACCACACGGACCACGGCCTATTTCAACTCGATCCGCTCCAGCGCCACCATTAACGGAGTCGACGCCCAGACCGCGCGCGCCGTTCGCGGCGGCTGGGGCTACAGCCGGAACGTACGGCCGAAGATTTTCGGCAATATATTTAACGATTTTGAATACGACAAGTTCCAGTCCCTCGACTTGCGCGTGGTCATCGGCGCCGGCTTGGGTTACCAGATTTGGACTCGCGAAGCCAGCCGTCTCAGCGCCGTGGCCGGTATCGCGTGGAACCGGGAAGCGTTCAGCCCGGTGAACGCCGCGTCGTTCACCCGGAACTCAGCGGAATTGTATTGGGGCAATGACTTCAACCATAAGCTCAATACCCGCACGACCCTGGCGCAGTCCTTCCGCATGTTCAACGGCTTGACCAGCGGCGGCAATTACCGCATCAACTTCGACTTGGGCGCTTCCACCCAGATCGCCAGATGGCTGAGCTGGAATATCGCCTTCAGCGACCGCTACTTGAGCGCCCCCGTATTCGGACGCAAGAGTAACGATTTTCTCTACAGTACAGGCGTCGGGTTCACTTGGGCGCGCTAGTTTTGCGGTAGCGGCTGGAAGATACCCTTGGGCGTTGGGACGCGGCGCACAGGGGCGGCGTCCGGTGACTGCTGTGCCAATGCGGAAGCAGCTGGCAAACCGAAGGCGGTGTCTTCAGCAACCTGTAGAGTTGTCGCGGATGCGCCGGTGAATTGCAGGATTTCGACCGAGCAGGGTTCACCGCCGCCGTCGATCAGGATTTTGAAGATACCTGGCGGCAGTGGCGTATTGATGACCTGCGATAGTAACGCTCCATAGGTTCCTGCTTCGCCAAGAGAGCCATCCGGCAACACTTGAAAGCCAGGAATTTGCGGCGTTACACCGCTGCCCGCAAGATTCCCATTCCTGTCAAAGACGCGAATCTGAAAGCTGGTGGCAACCGTACCCTGGTTATAAACGACAAAGGAGACTCTTTGACTGCCGCCATCGTCGACTCCAGCGCCTGACCACTGCGTCCAAACTTCGTTATCCCATGCAATCGGCGCCGCCATGGTCCAGGAAAATCTTGGCAGCGCCGAATAGAACAATTGCGGCTTGAGAGCCAAGCATGCAAACGCGTTAGGGCAGTAGAATATCGCATACGCCGTGCCGGTCGCCGTCGGACCGTAGTTGGGCGCCGCGGCGGTTGCACCCAGCAAATGGAGTTCCTTAGGCTGATGAGCTGCCAAGGCAAATGTAACTCTATTGCCGGAGGAACGGGCCGTAGCGGCGCCCGTAGTGCTGTCTAACGACAGATTGTTACCGCTATTGTCGTAAAAGGTATAGTCCGCGCCAACCGCGCCATAGCCGGAAGCGGCCACGCGTATGAAAGAATTCCAATCCCCACCGGCGTCTAACCAGATAAACGTTCCCGCGATGTAGCAGGAATATCCGATGGTCGCGCCGGCGTCGTTTCTGATTGCAACGGCCGTGTTTCCGAGCTGCGAACAGTCCGGCACAAATGTGGACCAGTAGACTGGCCCATTGGTCGGCTGGCCGAGCAACGCCGCACTGGTCAGAAATATGAATGCAAGAAACAGAACTATGGAAAATCGCACCGCGGAACTACCTCCTCCGGACCCCGAAAAGCTACATTAATAATACGCTTACCAGACCAGTTAGGTTACTGTGCAAACATTCTCTCCATCGCGTCCCTTCGGCTGCACGAATCGCGAAGTCTCCATTTTGGGGCAAGGCACATGGAACCTGGAAGCGGCCGATCGCGGCCGTGCCGTCGCGACCCTGCGCCGCGGCCTCGACCTGGGGCTCACCCACATCGACACGGCGGAGATGTACGGCAGCGGGGCGGCGGAACAGCTCGTGGGCGAGGCCATCGCGGACCGGCGCAACGAAGTGTTCCTGGTTTCCAAGGTCCTTCCGTCTAACGCTTCGCGCGCCGGAACGATTTCCGCCTGCGAGAAATCGCTAAAGCGCCTACGGACCGGCCACCTGGATTGCTACCTGTTGCATTGGCGCGGACAATACCGTTTAGAGGAGACTATCGCGGCCTTCGAGCAACTAAAAGGTGACGGCAAAATCCTCTCCTGGGGCGTGAGCAACTTCGACGTGAGCGATCTGGAAGAGGTCGCGGCGATCAGTGACGAAATGGTTTGCAACCAGGTCCTCTATCACGTCAAGGAACGCGCCATCGAGCACGCCGTCATTCCCTGGTGCCGGCAACACGGAGTCGCCGTGGTTGCCTACAGCCCGTTTGGACAAGGCGACTTCCCCACGCCGAAAAGCCCCGGCTGGCGTGTACTGGAAGAAATCGGAACCGCGCACGGGGCCACGCCCCGGCAAGTCGCGCTGCGGTTCCTGCTGCGTGAGGAATCGGTATTTGTCATCCCCAAGGCATCCACTCCCGAGCATGTCTCCGAAAATGCCGGAGCGGGTGCGCTCCCGCTCAGCGACCCAGAGATCGCGCGTATCGACGCCGTGCTCCCGCGCGGCCCGCGCAAGCGTGGATTGCCCATGCTGTAGATCGCGCGTGCCGCCGGCGCGATCCCGCGGCTCAGCTGGTCTTGCCGGGCAAGGCATGCAGGTGCGTCTGGCAACAGGAGGGGAGTTCACCGCGCAGCAGTTCAATCGCGTAGGCCAGTTTGTCGAGAAATCCGGCTTGCGCGCTCACTCGCATGATGCGGGGATGCCCGCTCCAGGCTCTCGCGATGCGCTGATCGATTTCCTGCGCCTGGGAGACACTCTCCTTACGGACACCATTCTTCTCGTAACCCCAGGCTAACGCCGGCACCTCGACGTGAACCACGGCCGAGTAACGCTGTAACTCCTGTTCGCAATCGATGCCGAACTCCTTCGCGAAACTCCGGCGCGAACCAGGCCAATAAGCGAGCCCATCGAGAGTTCCCCGGTCGCACAGCACCACGGCGGTCTTCGGATTTTCCAGCGCGACCGTTTCCAACGCCCTCTGCACGTGAAAAATGGCCCGCTGAGCGGCCCGCCGGCCTTTCGGAAACTCAGACCGGGGAAACCCGCCGCCGAAGACAATGCTGGCTGCCTCCGGCGCAATGGCTACGTGTTGGCAGAAGTAGCGCCGCGCCATTTCCAGTACGGCTGTCTTTCCGCCGCCGGGACCTCCCGTAAGCACAACCAGCTTGGGCTGATGCCGGATTTTCCTGCATTCGCAGGAATGGGAGCCGGACGGTAAACTGTTTACTGCGTTCTTCAAACCTCTAGCTAACCACAAAAGGCTCACGGGAAACGCGTCTGGCGTGCGAGTACGCGCACTAGAGTAGACTGATAGGCCAAGGAGTTTTGCTATGGACTCGCGACAGGGTTGTTCACGGCGGACGTTTATGGGCGGCATCGCCGGCCTTGGTTTGGGCGCACTGACGGGTTCTCATCTCCACGCACAAGCCAAGCCGCATCGCATCGACATCCATCACCATCTGTTCACGCCGGAGTTCCGCGCCGCCTCCGCCGCGGCCGGCGGCAACACGCCCCCGTGGACAGTGGAGCAATCGCTCGCGGAAATGGATCGCAACGGCATCCAGACGGCGCTGCTATCCATCAACCCGCCCGGGATCTGGTTCGGCGACGCCACGCAATCGCGGCGCCTGGCGCGCGGCATCAACGATTTCGCCGCCAAGATGCGCAGCGACCACCCCGGCCGCTACGGCCAGTTCACCGTGCTTCCGCTGCCCGACATCGAAGGCAGCTTGCGCGAAATCGAGTACGGCTACGATACGCTGAAGGCCGACGGCATCGCGCTCATGACCAATTACGGAGACCGCTGGCTGGGGGACGCGTCCTTCGCGCCGGTTTGGGAAGAGCTCAACCGCCGCAAGGCCGTGATCTTCACCCACCCGGTAACCGCCAATTGCTGTAAGGCGATCAAGGACGAGGTGGGACCGGGCAGTATCGAGTGGCCCACGGACACCACGCGCACCATCGCCAGCCTGGTGTTCAGCGGCACCGCGGCGCGCTTCCCGGAAATTCGCTGGATTTTCTCGCACGGCGGCGGCACGCTGCCGTTTCTGCTGGGCCGCTTCACTCGCCAGGAGCGAGAGATGAAGGAGAAGGCCCAACGCTTGCCCAACGGACTCATGCACGAGCTGAACAAGTTCTATTACGACACCGCGCAGGCCGTGCATCCCGGCGCGCTGGACGCTCTCATGCGGTTCGCGCCGGTGTCCCAGGTCCTCTACGGGACCGATTACCCATTCTCTCCGGGAGCCGACGAAAATCAGGGCCTCACCGGCTACAAATTTTCCGCGCGGGACATGGCGGCCATCGAGCGCGGCAATGCACTGCGGCTGTTGCCCGGCGTGAAAGGCTGAACTACGCCAGTAACTCCGCGAGGAACCGGCCCGCCGTCTCTTTGCCCCGCTCGCCGACTTCGCCGATGGGGCCGGCGCAGCCCGGGCAGCCGGCTTCGCAGGCGCAGCCGCGCACCAATTCCGCCGCGCCTTCCAATAGACTTCGCCGCATCTTGAACAACGGCGCGCTCTGTCCGATCCCCCCCGGATAGTTGTCGTACAGGTACAAGTTCGGCTCGAACGTCTTCAGTCCGCCAGCGATGGCTTCAGTAATCGACACGCCCAGATCGCGCGGATCGCACATGACACGTAACGCGCCCACGGTACGCAGCAGCGCGCCCAGCGCCACCAACCCACTCTGCTTTTCGGTGGGCGTCAGATCCGGGAACTTTGCCAAAAACACCTCAGGGAAGTGCAGCCAGAAGGCGGTGGTGTGCATTTCCTGCTCCGGCATCGAGAGATGCCCGGAACCCACGTTCTCCATGGTGTAGAACTTCACTTTCTTGAAGCCCACAATCTGCCGGTTCATGCGGACGTCGCCATGGGCGGCACCCGCGCCATTGATTTCCGCCGACTCGAACGCTTCCAGTTCCTTCACCTGCGTGTAATCAATGGCATCGGTGAAGTAATCGGAATCCACGTGCCGGACGTACGCCTTGCGGCCGTCATAGTCGAAGCGTTCCACCTGGTATTGCCGCGCGTCGTGCAGATAAATCGCCTTCTCATGCAATGTAGTCAGCGCGGCGGTGAATGCGACTTCGCCGATAATGCGATGATCTCCCGTGATATCTACCACGACGAAGTTGTCGCTGGAGATGCTGCGCAAGCTCACCGCATCGGCCGGATAGGAATCCGAGGTCCAGTGCCAGGAGCCGCTCGAATGATGCAGAAGCTTCAAGTCGGCCAGGAACTGGCACATCTCCCCCGTGTCGTGACCAGTGTGGCCCGCGCCGAACTTCTCCCCGTCGCGAACCGGCAGCTCGAACGCCGCGCACTTCATGTGATTGAGCAAGATCTCCAGATTGTCCGGATTGATGAACGCCTGTTCCGGCGGACGCTCAAAGAAATATTCCGGGTGCTCAACGATGTACTGATCCAGCGGCGCACTGGACGCCACCAGCACTGCCAGCGCCGTGGTCTGCCTGCGCCCGGCGCGGCCCGCGCGCTGCCACGTCGAAGCGATCGTGCCCGGATAGCCTGCCATCACCACGGCGTCCAGAGACCCGATATCGATTCCCAACTCCAGTGCATTGGTCGCCACCACCGCGCGGATGTCGCCCTCGCGCAGTTTGTGCTCGATTTCGCGCCGCTCTTTGGGAAGGTATCCGCCGCGATAGCCGCGCACACCGGAGTAGTCGTCTTTCAGATACGTCAGCAGGATCTCTGTAGCCAGCCGGGAGTTTGCAAACACTAGCGTCTGTTGATTGCGGTCGAGCAGTTCACGGGCAATGCGCCGCGTTTCGTTCAAGTATCCGCGCCGGATGCCGAGCGCCTTATTCACCACCGGAGGGTTGTAGAACACGACGTACTTTTCTCCGGAGGGCGCGCCGTTTTCCGCGACCAATTCGAACGGCATTCCGGTCAATGCCTCAGCCAGCTCTTTCGGATTCGCGATGGTCGCCGAGCAGCAGATGAACTGCGGCGAGGAGCCATAGAATTCGCACACCCGCTTCAATCGCCGCAGCACGTTCGCCAGATGGCTCCCGTACACGCCGCGATAGGAATGCAGCTCGTCGATCACGATGTAGCGCAGATTTTCAAACGCCTTGGCCCACTTGGTGTGGTGCGGCAGAATGCCCGCGTGCAGCATGTCCGGATTGGTCAGCACCACGTTGGCCCGCTCGCGGATCGCGCGCCGGGCGTCTTGCGGCGTGTCTCCGTCGTAGGTGAACGCCCGCAGTTCGGAACCCGTGGCATCCACTACAGCCTGGAACTCCGCAAGCTGATCTTCGGCAAGAGCCTTCGTCGGGAACAGATACATGGCCCGCGCGCCGGGATCGCCAATCAGCCGCTCGAGCACCGGCAGGTTGTAGCACAGCGTCTTGCCGCTCGCGGTTGGCGTCACGACCACCACGTTCCGCCCCGCCACCGCGTGCCCAAAGGCTTCGGCTTGGTGCGAATACAGTTGTTGGATGCCGCGGGAGATAAGTGACTTTTTCAGTTGCGGTGCGAGCGTCTCCGGGAATTCCGCAAATACACCCGCCTTTGCCGGCTGCCTGCGGATTGCCCGTACCGGCGACTCCGGGTCCGCCATCCACTCCTCGAACCGAGCGATGGCTCCCGCCAGACCCGTGCGCCGGGCAAGCGTACGGTCACTCTTCTCCGCCAAATCGTTGCCCTGAGCGAGTGACCCTTCCAAACTGAGTTGCTGCATGTTCGCTATTCCTTCGCCTAATAGTAAACCAATTTGGCGAAGGGAAGCGAGCCAGGCGTTAGTGTCTCAGAGCACGACGAGCCAAGGCTATTCGATGTGCGGCTGTTCGCTGTGTTTCTGGCGGGGAATGGAGAGGCCGGAAGCAGGTACGGGCGCGTTCTTGGAATACGCCGTAGCAACCCTTCCGTCTTCCATCTGGACTACCGTAGCTTCACGGCCTTTGTCGCGGGCATAAACGTAAGTCCCACGCATACGTCCTCCGTTGGAAGTCAACATGGAAAGGGTAGGATCCCCGAACTTCGTGGTCACCGCTTCGCTAAGAGCGCCGTTGGCAATCTCTTCGACGGCGGGGAACGGCGGAGGTTCCTGCGGAACCACCGGGGGCGCGGGTGGGGGTTCAGGCGCAGCCACCGCTTCCACCACAACCGCCGGGGTTTCCACAACCGGCCGGGGCGCGGGCTTCACCCGGGGAGCGGGTTTAGGAGCTGGAGCAGCTGGCGCCGGCTGAACGTTCGATTCCACAGGCGCGCTCACGGACGCGGTCCGGAACAGATCCCCATGCGTCTGCCAAAGTAAAAATCCACCGATGCCGATCAGGCCAAGAACAAACAATACCAGTCCGTCTTTCATAACGCGGACCTCCAAATCTGCGCTCACTATATCACAGGTGAGCCAACTTTCAACGAAGAAAACCTACCTGCACTCACACGCGAGACAGCCGCGCTACACACGCTCCCGGACAAACTCATAGCGCTCCAGTGTTGCGGCGAACTGGGGACCCTCATCCTCTCCACGCACTACCTTCCCGATGCAACGCAACCGCACGCTGATGCGGGCTCCTTTGGCCTTCGGCAAAGTAATCAGGTATTCGATCGGGTCACCCACCGCGACTGGCTTATCCGCCGCGAACAACACTCCACAGGAACTTACATTCTTGGTCTCGCCCCTGGACACGGGCGCGGAGCCACCGATCACTTCGAACGGCAGCCGCAAATCAAAACGTTGATTTTTTCGTTGTTCCATCGCTGGTTCCATCACAAGTCTATTGAGTGTATCGGCGTACGACCGGCAGGTCAATGCTTTGGAGTCCCATTCAGAGCGCGATTGTAATGGTACTTTGTAAGCTATGGAGTATGTCGTAGCGGCCCCGCCGCAAACATCCTTGCCCGTGGCTGGCACGAAAGCCCGTTACCCGGTACGGCGCGTGTACTGCGTCGGGCGTAACTACCTGGCCCACATACGCGAATTCGGCAATGACGAAAAGGCTTTGCCCTTCTTCTTTGCGAAAGCTCCGGACATGATCGTCGAGAATGGCACTACCATACCGTACCCACCCCTTACTCAGAACTTTCAGCATGAGGTGGAATTGGTGGCGGCGATCGGGAAGACGGGCGCTTCTATCCCGGCCGAATCGGCGCTCGACCACGTTTACGGTTACGCAACCGGCTTTGACATGACGCGCCGCGACCTGCAACAGATCGCCTTGAAAAGCGGCCGCCCATGGGAAATCGGCAAGTCCTTCGATTATGCCGCGCCGTGTGGAACCATTTACCCGGTGTCACAGGTGGGGCATATCACGGAAGGTGAAATTAAGCTCTCGGTGAACGGCCAGGTGCGCCAGCAATCCAACATCAATCTGCTGATCTGGGACGTCGCGCACATCATCCACCATCTATCGCAGCAAGTCACGCTCGCCCCCGGAGACCTGATTTACACAGGCACGCCGGAGGGAGTGGGCCCCGTGGTTTCCGGCGACACGATCACCGGTCATATCGCGGGAGCTGGAGACTTGACCATTCACATTGCTTAACTGGAGGACGATCTTACATGCCTTCCAGGAAACCTTTGGTCGGTTGTTTCGCCGTGCTCATGCTGGTTGCCGGATGCGGGACTAAGCCCGCTAGCGGCGAGTTCAACAAATTGACAGAAGACTTTGTCTATCTCAATCTGGCTCTTTCACCGGCCGGCGCCACGCAGTCCGGCTATCACACCCACAACGGCATCGTCTTGGATGAGTTGCTGGATGACTACGGCCCTGCCGGAATCGCGGCTTCACGGCACTTTTTGACCGGAATGCAATCCCGCATTGCGCTACTGGACGAAGCTTCGCTCTCTAAGGAGGAGGCCGCGGATCTGGAAATCATGCGGAACAATATCGGCATTAGCCTGCTCGAGCTTGATTCCATCCAGAACTATAAGCACAATCCCACGGTGTATGTGGAATTGGCCGGCAACGCCTTATTCGAGTGCTACATGCTGGACTACGCGCCCATCGAAAAGCGCTTCGGCCACATCATCAAACGCATGCAGAGATTGCCGGTGCTATTCGCGCAGGCCAAGACGAACCTGGTGGATGCTCCGGAGGTGTGGAATCGCGTCGCGCAAGAGGAGAATCAAGGGAACATCGACCTCATCGACAAAACTCTGCGCCAGGCCGCGCCCGCCGCGCTTAAAGAAGAGTATGCGCGCGCCGCGGAACCGGCCATCGCCGCTTTGCGCGACTTCAGCACATTTCTGAAAGACACGCTCTCTAAGAAGACCAGCGACTGGCGCCTCGGCAAGGATAAGTACGCCAGGAAATTTCAATACGTACTCACCACGGGCAAGACTCCGGAGCAGCTTCTTGCCGAAGCCGAGGCCGAACTGATGACAACGCGGGATGCCATGGCAAAACTGGCCGCCCCCAAGACCGTGCGGCGGGCCCTGGATGAGATCGCTAAACAGCATGCCACGCCGGATACCTATTTGGCGGAAGCCAACAAGACGTTGGAACAAGCCACGGTATTCGTGCGCGATAAGAACTTGCTCACGCTGCCCACGCGCGGCAATTTGAAGGTCACTGAAACGCCCGAGTTCATCCGCGGCATCTACGCCGTGGGCGGATTCAGTCCGGCTCCGGCGTTGGAGCCGAAGCTTGGCGCATTTTATTGGGTCACTCCAATCCCCAAGACCTGGACCAAAGAGCGTGTCGAATCCAAACTCCGCGAGTACAACCGCTATGGCATGGAACACCTGACCGTTCACGAAGCCATGCCCGGACACTATGTGCAGCTTGAGTACGCCAATGACGTGCAGCCGCGCGCGCGGGCAGTCCTGCGCGCCATCTTCGGCAACGGCCCGTACATCGAAGGCTGGGCCGTCTACACGCAGCAGATGATGTCGGAGCAGGGCTACATGGGCGACGAACCGGGATTCAAGCTGACCTTCTACAAGCAGCTCCTGCGCGTGCTCGCCAATACGATTCTCGATATCCGTCTACAAACGATGAACATGACCGAGCAGCAGGCGCTCGACCTAATGATCAAAGACACGTATCAGGAAAAGGAAGAAGCCACCGCGAAGCTGCAACGCGCGCAGCTTTCCTCCTGCCAGTTGCCCATGTACTTTGCGGGCTGGAAGGGCTGGCTCGAAGCGCGCGAGCGTGTTCAGAAGAAACAAGGCGCGGGGTTCTCCCTGCGCGAATTCCACGAGCGGGCCTTAAGGGAAAGCGCCGTGCCTTTGCCCGTGCTCAACCGGCTGCTAGAGTAGAATTTGCCGAGGAGGCAGTTATGAAGAAGGTGATCGTAATCGCGGCCCTGGCCGCCCTGTTGATTTGGGTGACGGGAGCGCTGGCCGTCTCCGGAACCGCCATCCCCCGCTACGAGCCGGATCCATCGTGGCCCAAGCCCCTGCCCAACAACTGGATGTTCGGGCAGGTCTCCGGCACCGCGGTCGATTCGCACGATCACGTCTGGGTGATTCATCGCCCGAAGACGCTGGACCAGCACGACCGCTATGGCGAACGAAAAATGGCGGACTGCTGCTTCCCGGCGCCTCCCGTGCTCGAATTCGATCAGGCCGGCAACGTAGTGCAGACTTGGGGAGGGCCTCCAAAGGCGGGCGAGTCCTACCAGTGGCCGGACAACGAACACGGCATCTTCGTCGATCACAAAGACAACGTCTGGATCACCGGCAATGGCGACAAAGACGGACAGATTCTGAAGTTCACCAAGGCCGGCAAATTCATCATGCAGATCGGCTCCAATGGCAAGGCCCAGAGCAGCAACGCACAGGACAACATGGGCCGGCCCGCCGGCGTCGTGGTTTACGCAAAGACGAATGAGGTCTTCGTGGCGGACGGCTACCGCAACCGCCGTATCGTTGTGTATGACGCCGAAACCGGAGCTTACAAGCGCCACTGGGGCGCCTATGGCAAGCAGCCCGACGATGCCGCTCCGCGCGCGCGCGCGTTCGAAGGTGAAGGCTCACCGCAATTCAATCTCGTGCACGGCCTGCGGATTTCCAATGACGGCCTGGTTTACGTGGGTGACCGCGTGAACAATCGCGTCCAGGTTTTCAAGCTCGATGGGACTTTCGTCAAGGAAACCTACGTCAACCGCGGCACTCACGCCAACGAAGGCACGGCGTTCGATATAGGATTTTCGCCCGACAAACAGCAACAGTTCTTCCTGGTCCCCGATGGCAGCAACAGCAAGGTGCACATATTCAACCGCGAATCGCTCGCGGAAGTCGGTTTTTTCGGCGGACATGGCGGCCATGGCCCGGCGGACTTCTTCCACCTGCACAATATCGCGACGGATTCCAAAGGCAACGCCTATATGGGCGAAGTGGCCGGCGGCATGCGCGTCGTGCGCTGGAATTACAAAGGCACCAAGTGACACTGTCAGTTTGGGCGGGCACGGGACGCCTGCGGCCGTAATTCTTCTCACCGCCGGCTGTGGCACAAACGCTGGACGGCTGCCTTCACCTGCTCCAGCAGATCCGGAGCGTCCCCGGAGATGACGGTTCCCAGAGGCCGCCAACGGGCGGCCATGCGCTCGCTTACGAAGCCTTTCGCGATGCTGATCAGCGGGACGCCGCACGCCGAGGCAACGTGCCCGCCGGCGGAATCGTAGCCCACGAACAACTTTGACTTTGCGACTCGCGCCGCGAAGGGCGCAAATTCGCCTTCGTGTGTGAGCATACCCGGCAGTAGTGCGCGCTCCACGCGGGCGCGCTCTTCGGCACTGCCGCCCTTGTCAACTAACACGGTCTCGCCGGTTTCAGCCAACACGCGCAGGAGTTCCTTCTCAAATTCGCCGCCTACGCGCTTTCCCAGATTCTCACCGACGCCAAGACTGACTGTGATCCCGGCAGGTTCGGATGCGTTCGCCAGCGGGGCGATATAGGGCCGGGCATGCTCCACTCCGAAGACTTCACGCACCCACCGGGCGGCAAGCGCGGGGAGACGATCGCCGCCATCGCCGCCAAAGCTGCGACTGGGGAAGTGGAAGTAGTTGCGGTCCTCGCAGACCGCAAGCAAGCCGAGCTGCGTCAGACGCGAATCAGGATCGAGCACGATGCCGTCGTCGATCCACAAGCCGCCCGATGCAAGGAGGCGCTCGCGCAAGCCGCCACCGCGCGCATACGGGACCTGAAGATGGCGGACACGTGAGTCAGACTCAAATAATTCGTAAGATTTCCGGGAGCCGGCAAAGACGATTTCCGCATCAGGGTAGCGCTGCTTCGCCGCGTCCAGCAAGACGCTGGTGACCGCAATGTCCGCCCCTAGCGTCACGCGCGACAGCACATAAACGCGTTTTGCATCCACGGGCGCGGGCGGCGCAGCTCCAACCCCGCGGACGCGCGCGGCGAGTTCGGGGCATGCGCGCCGGATGACCTCCGCGAAAAGCCGGTTGTATGTCGCGACGAGCCCGGGTTCGAATAAGTCGCCCAGGCCCTCAACCACAACGGACAACAGCGCCTTGCCGTCATCCACGGCAAGCGCTTGGTCCAGGAGGACATCCGGCCAGCGCTGGCCGCGCAAGCAGTATTCAAGCAGCTCGCTACAGGTATTTTCCAACCAGCAGCTCCAGCTTCTTGCGCGTGGCCTCGGGAATCTTCGTGCGGTCCGTGATCAGAGCATGGGAGAGCGCCGAACCGCACTTGCAGTCACGCGTCGCGGGCATGGTGCGCACGGCCTCGGACACTAACTTCGCCGCATTGGCCGCGTTCTGCGTGAGGTTGGCGATGATGTCATTCACCGTGACCGCGTCATGATCCGGATGCCAGCAATCGTAATCGGTGACCATGGCGATGGTCGTGTAGCAAAGCTCGGCTTCGCGCGCGAGTTTGGCTTCCTGTAGGTTGGTCATGCCAATCACGTCCATGCCCCAGCTACGGTACAGGTTCGACTCCGCCAGTGTCGAGAACGCCGGACCTTCCATGCACAAATAGGTACCGCCCAGCTTCGCCGTGATATTCTGCGTCCTCGCTGCCCGATGCGCCACGTGCGCGAGTTGCGAACAAATGGGATGCGCGAAGCTGATGTGCGCAACCATGCCTTCGCCGAAGAACGTGGACACCCGTCCGCGGGTGCGATCCACAAACTGGTCCGGGATCACGAAATCCAGCGGCTGGTGCTCTTCCTTGAGCGATCCCACGGCGCTGAGCGACAGAATCCGCTCGACGCCGAGCATCTTCATGCCGTAGATGTTGGCCCGGAAGTTCAACTCCGAGGGCGAGATGCGATGCCCGCGCCCGTGTCTCGCCAGAAAGGCGACTTCCCTTCCGGCCAGTTTGCCGATGACGAACGCGTCTGATGGCGCGCCCCAAGGCGTTTCCATCATGCGCTCTTCCTGCACTTCAAAACCGGGCATCGAGTACAACCCGCTGCCCCCGATAATTCCAATGGTTGGATTCATGCTTGTGTCGTTATGTTTGTGTCGTTATGCTTGTGTCGTTATGCTTGTGTCGTTATGCCAGTATCATCATGCCTGTATCAATTCTAGGAGGACTCCGCCGGTGGACGACGGGTGTACAAATACGTAGAGATGGCCGCCGGCTCCCGCGCGGGGCTCGTTGAGGATGCGCGCTCCCGCCGCTTGCAGCCGCGCTACCGCGGCGCGCAAGTCCGGAACCTTCAGGGCCACATGATGCAGCCCTTCCCCGCGCTTGTCGATGAACTTTGCGATGACGGAATCCGGCGCTGACGCTTCCAATAACTCGATGCGGGGCCCGCCCAGCGGCAGCATCGCGACATTGACTTTTTCTTGATCAACCACTTCACGTAGAGAAACCGTCAAACCCAGTTGCTCCTCGTAAAACTGCAGCGCCTGATCCACGGACTTTACTGCGATCCCCAAATGATCGATGCGCACCGCGCTGGCGGCAGCGAACTGTCTCTCCTTGCGGGGGCACCGGCCCACGACCTGCGTCAATTCGCGAATGCCTTGGCCTTCACTGGCGACAGTTCGCACAATGGGCCGCTCACCGGCGACTCCGTGGAGTTCTTGTTCCAGCTTATCGGTGCCGGGGTAGTCCGCTTTGTTGATGACGAAGACATCGGCGACTTCCATGACTCCGGCTTTCATGGCCTGGATGTCGTCGCCGGAGCCGGGCGCCATCACGAGCATGGTGATCTGGGCGAGTCGTACGACGTCGACTTCGCTCTGCCCGACGCCCACAGTTTCAATGATCACGACATCGAAGCCCGCGGCATCGAACAGCGTGACCAAATCTCCGGTCGCCCGCGCCAGACCGCCGGGTGTTCCCCGCGCTGCCATGGAGCGGATGAACACACCCGGATCGTCGTGATGCTGCTGCATGCGGATGCGGTCACCGAGAATCGCTCCGCCCGAGACTGGACTGGAGGGATCGACAGCGATAACTCCGACGGTCTTACCCTCGGAACGATGCAGCGCAACGAGCCGGTCGCATAAGGTACTTTTGCCCGCGCCGGGCGCCCCCGTGATCCCCAGAATGAGAGCCCGGCCAGTGAGGGGCTTGAGTTCACTGGCGAGGGTCGCGCTTCCGGGCCCGCTGTTCTCGATGAGAGTTGCCGCGCGAGCCAGCGCGCGCCGATCACCGCGCAAAAGTTCCGCAATCAGTCCGCTACTGTCACCCATGATGCCGCTCGGAGTTCAGCAGTTGCCGTGCGATCACCAGCCGTTGAATCTCGCTGGTGCCTTCACCGATGGTACACAGCTTCACGTCGCGATAAAACTTTTCGACCGGATAATCTTTCAGGAACCCATAGCCGCCGTGAATCTGTAGCGCCTCATCGGCCACGCGAACCGCGGTTTCGGACGCGAACAGCTTGGCCATGGCGGATTCCTTGTTCACGCTTTGGCCGTGATCTTTCATGGAAGCCGCGCGCAGCGTCAGCAGGCGCGCCGCATCGATATCCGTGGCCATATCGGCCAGCTTATGCTGAATTGCCTGGAACTCGGAGATAAACCGTCCGAATTGTTTGCGCTGCTTCGAATAGCGCAGCGCGGCTTCGTAAGCGCCCTGCGCGATGCCCACAGCCAGCGCGGCGATCGAAATGCGGCCGCCGTCCAGAATCCGCAGCGCGTCCACGAATCCTTCCCCTTGCTTTCCGCACAACTGGGAAGCGGGCACGCGGCAATCGGTCAGGATCATCTCATTGGTGGGCGAGCAGCGCATGCCCAGCTTATTTTCTTTCCTGCCCGGGCGAAATCCGGGCGTGCCTTTCTCCACCAGGAAGGCCGAGATCCCGTGCGCCGATGCCGCTCGATCTGTCACCGCCATCACGACGCAGAGATCCGCAACCTGGCCGTTGGTGGTGAAGGTCTTGCTGCCGTTGATCACCCAGCAATCGCCATCCTGCACGGCGCGGGTGCGGGTGCCGCCCGCGTCAGAGCCAGATTCGGGCTCGGTCAGCGCCCAGGAGCCGATCCATTCCCCGGATGCGAGCTTCGGAATGTAGCGCCGCTTCTGCTCGTCATTTCCAGCGAGGTAAATATGATTCGTGCACAGTGAAATGTGCGCCGCAACACTGAGCGCAACGGACGGGTCCACGCGCGCCAGCTCTTCGACGATGAGCGAATACTCAATGTAGTTGTACCCGGCGCCGCCCAACTCTTCGGGAAATACGGCGCCCAGCACGCCCATCCGTCCCAAACGCCGGAACACCTCGACGGGGAATTCCTGCGATTCATCCCACTCCATCACGTGGGGCTTGATTTCGGTTTCACAGAACTGGCGGATGGTTTTGCGAAGTTGCTGCTGTTCCTCTGTGAATCCGAAGTCCATGGGTTACCCCGAACTAAACGATCTCTTCGGTCTCCGGATTCCAGCGAACCGTGCGTCCAGCACGGTAGCTTTCCACGGCCATGAGGCACGCGACGGTAACGCGCCATCCGAGTTCGAACGGGCAGTTCGGTTCGCGACGATCGCGGATGGCATCCAAAAAGTTCTGCATGTGCGCCTGCGGCGGATGCGACGCGCGGCCCATCCGGTCGGCGTCTTCGGGCCGGTTCACTTTTTGGGGCGTATAGCGCACGTGGTTGCCGCGCGAAATGGTCCCATGGGAACCCAGCAGATCCTCAGCCACGCCCAGTTGATTATTGCCAAATCCGGAAGACCAGCTCACCAGCATCTGCTCGGGTTGATCGAGGGCGACGTCCATCGTGTCGGGTGTTTCGCGGCCATCGTTCCACAAGTAGATTCCACCGCTCATCGTCGCGGAACGCGGTATCTGCAAGCCCAGCGCCCTGTACCAGAACGCGAGCTGCTGGCTCATGTTTTCCGATACACCGCCGCCCGCGTACTCCCAGAAGTAACGCCAGTGGATGAGCCGGTTCGCATCAAAGGCGCGGCCGTCACGATCGAAATGGTTCCAGGCCACGTTCTGCGGAGTCACGTCCGCGGTCAGCAACGCCGGGCGCGCCCACTGCGGCTTGTGGCGCGGTGTGTTGCGGTAGTTGCGCATCACCAACGCGCTGATGTTTCCCACACGATCGGCTGGCGTCAGGAACTGCGCGACATCCGCCATGTGGCCGAACGAGCAGGCCTGATGCCCCACCTGAACAACCTGGCGACCGCGGTGCTTGGCAAACGCCGCGCGCATCTGTTTGACGTCATCTAAAGTGTGCGCCAGCGTTTTCTCGACATAGACGTGCTTGCCGGCGTCGAGCGCGTCGCGGAAAGGATCGGCGTGAAGATGCGGCGGAGTGGCGATCACGACGGCGTCGAGGGAATCGTCTTCGAGCAGGCGCCGGTAGTCGGAGTGAGTCACTGCCTCCGGAGCGAAGCCGGCGGCTTTCTCGATCCGCTTGGTGTAAATGTCGGCGAACGCCACGACTTCGGCATTGTCACATACGCGGATCTGGTTCAACAGTTCCAGGCCGCGGTCGCCCGCCCCGATGATGCCGAAGCGTATCCGGTCATTGGCGCCCATGGCGCGCGCGGGTACGGAGGCAAGCGTCCCTGCCAAGCCGGACGCGACTTTGCCCAAAAAATGACGCCGTGAGTCCATCTCTCCTTCAAGTGTAGCAATCCAAATGGATTGAGGTGCCCACGACTGCCGATTACCTTACTCGATCTGCTTGTGGAACCGGTTCACGCTGAGCCCCAGCACGATCACTCCGTAGACCGCCAATGAGAGAATCTGCGGCCACAGTGTAGCCAAGCCGGCGCCCTGCAGGAAAATGCCCCGTACGATTTCCATGAAGTAGCGCACCGGATTTAAGTAGGTGAGCCACTGCACGGGCTCGGGCATGTTGCGGATGGGGAATGAAAATCCGCTCAGCATGAAGAACGGCTGAAAGAACAGAGTCGTCGCCAGCATGGCCTGCTGCTGCGTGCGGGCGATGGTGGAGATAAACAATCCGGCGGCAAGCGTAGTCAGCAGAAACATCAACGCGGCGAACAAGAGCAGCGCAAAGCTCCCGTTGAAGGGCACGTGAAAGATGAGTAGCGCGGCGCCCGTCACCAGAACCAGATCCCAGTAGCCCACCACGACAAACGGCAGCGTCTTGCCGAGGATCAATTCCAGGGGCCGGATCGGCGTCACCATCAACTGCTCCATCGTGCCGATTTCTTTCTCGCGAACGATGGCCATGGCGGTAAGCGACAGCGTCACCAGCGCGATGATGTTCACCACAACGCCCGGGATGAAGTAGTTGCGGCTCTTGAGATCCGGGTTATACCAGACGCGTGTGCGCGCGACCAATTGCGGCATGGGAAGCGAGACCGGCCCTCCCGCGTTCGTCGTCCCGCCGACCAGGCGCGCGCGTTGCGCATCGCCGCTGGCTACCTGGGAATAGCGTGCGATGACTTGCCCCGCGTATCCGGAAACCAGCGACGCGGTATTGGAATTGGTGCCGTCCAGCAGCACTTGCACGCTGGTGGCGCGGCCACGGCCGATATCCCGTCCAAATCCGGGAAGGACGCGGATCACTCCATCCACCTGGCCGCGATCCAGCGTAAGCTGCATCGCGCGCTCGTCTTCCGGAAGCGCGCCGATCGTGAAATGGCCCGAATCTTCGAACGCGGCCCTCAGTTCCCGGCTCTGTGGAGTGTGGTCCTGGTCCATCCAGGCGATGGTGGCCGTATCCACGTCCAGATTCACCGCGTAACCGAACACTAACAACTGAATCAGCGGCGGCAGGAACAACAAGCCGCGCATACGCGGATCGCGCAGCGCCTGAATGAATTCTTTCCGGATGATGGAACGAAGCCGTTGCCGCATTTTCAGGCTACCTTCTGGCGCAATCTGCGGGTCGTGAAATAAAACATCAGGGCTCCGTAGCCGGTAAGCATGAGCAGGTCCGGCCACAAAACCGCCAGGCCGGTTCCCTTCAGAAACACGCCCTTGGTGATGTTGATAAAGTAGCGCGCCGGGACAAACAGGGAAATCAACTGGATGATCCGCGGCATGCTGCTGATGGAATAGATGAATCCAGAAAGCAGAAAGCCGGGCAAGAATGAAACCAGGGTTCCCAGTTGGTAAGCCGTGAGTTGCGAGCGCGTGGCCGCCGAAATCAAGATTCCCGTGCATAGCGAGCCGAACAGGAAGACGAGGCTGGCCACCGTAAGCAGCACGAGACTACCGCGAAACGGAACGCCGAAAAGAAAGATGCCCAGCAACATGCAAATCACCATGTCCGCCAATCCGACCAGGAAATAGGCGGCCAGCTTTCCTAAGGCCAGTTCCGCGGGCCGCACGGGCGTGGACAAGAGCTGCTCCATGGTTCCGTTCTCCCACTCGCGCGCAATGGTGAGCGAGCTGAGATTCCCGGCGATGATCATCATGATCACCGCGATCAGCCCGGGCACAATGAAGTTGCGCGACAGCATGTCGGGGTTGTACCAGACCCGGGATTCCGCGCGAACTCCCGCCGGCGGCAGCTTGCCGGCGCGCCGGCTCTGCGCCTCGCCGCGGACGCGGGCGCCGTGCATGGCTACGATGCCTTCCGCATAACCCTGGGCAATGGCGGCGGTGTTCGAATCGCTGCCATCCAACAACAACTGCACGTGCGCTTCCGATTGCCCGGCCAGCAGATTGCGCGAGTATTCCGGCGCGATCACCACGCCGAGTAAGGCGCGCCGCGCATCCATGGCTTCCTCCATCGGGCGATAGCTGCGCGCTTCCTCGACGATCTCGAAATAACGCGAGCCGCGAAGATCGCGGATCAATTCCAGACTTTGCGGACTGCCATCGAGATTGAAGACGATTGTCGGGATGCGGTCCACATCCAGGCTGAGCGCATACCCGAAGATCAACAGCATGGACAAGGGAATGGCGACGGCAGCGGCAAGGCTCTGCGGATCGCGAACCACGTGCAGCAATTCCTTGCGCGCGATGGCGCGCAGCCGCCGGAAACTCATGCCGCGGCCGCCCTTTCTTCCTGCTCGATCAGGCTGACAAACACATCCTCCATAGAAGGAGTGATGGCTTCCAGGGTGTGTATCGCCACGCCCTGGCGTTCGAGAGTCGCGCGGATCCAGCGCGTGGCGGATTCCGCGTCATCTACTTTGATGTGCAGTCCGCCGCCGAAAACCGCGACATCCTGAATGCCGTCTCCATGCAGGATCAGTGTCAGACTTTCCAGTAGATCCGAGGTTTCCAGATTCAACAGATGTCCGTCGCCCAGGGAGTTCTTCAATTCCGCCGGCGAACCGAGCGCGATCGTGCGCCCACCATGCATCAGCGCCAGACGGTGGCAGTATTCGGCTTCATCCATGTAATGAGTGGTGACAAAAATGGTGTGGCCCGCCGCGGAAAGCTGATAGATCAGCTCCCAGAAACTCCGGCGCGCGATGGGATCGACACCGCTGGTCGGCTCATCGAGAAAAAGAATCGGCGGCTCATGCAGGATCGCGCAGCCCAGGGCCAGCCGCTGCTTCCAGCCGCCGGAAAGCAGCCGGGTCAACACGTCCTGCTTATCTTCCAGATCCCCCATTTTTAGTACGAAGGCCAGGCGCTCGGGGAATTTCTCCGGCGGCACACCGTAGACGCCGGCAAAGAACTCAATGTTTTCCTTAACGGAGAGATCGTCATACAGCGAGAACTTTTGCGACATGTAGCCGATGCTGCGTTTGACATCTTCCGGACGCGCGCTTACATCGAAGCCGCCGACCACAGCCCGCCCGGATGTCGGCGCCAGCAATCCGCACAGAATGCGGATGGTGGTGGATTTTCCGGCGCCATTGGGGCCCAGGAAGCCAAAAATTTCGCCGCGCTTCACGTCAAGCGTAACCTTATCGACCGCTGTAAAGTCACCGAAGCGCTTCACCAAATTCTCGATGTGGACCGCGGTACCGTTCCCTTCAGGCAGCACGCGCCACCTCCTGCCTGCGGACCAAGGCAATGAACACGTCTTCGAGCGAAGGTCGGATTTTCTGATATTGGAAGGGTGTGATTTGGGCGAGCCGTTCCGGCGTCGTGACCGCGGGGTCCAGAAACAAATGCAAGTCCCGCCCCATGGGTTGCACCGTCAGCACACCAGGCTCCCGCTGCAGGGCGCTGCGTGTTTGTCGATGGTCCACTGAAGTCACCGCGTAAAGCGCCTCCGGCAAGTTACGCTTTAAACCTGTGGGCGTGTCCACTTGGATCAAGCGCCCCTGGTGCAGAAAACCAACCCTATTGGCGCGCTCGGCCTCATCCAGATACGCCGTGGTCACGAAGACAGTCAGGCCGTCACGAACTAACTGATACAGGATGGCCCAGAAATCCCGGCGCGAGACCGGGTCGACGCCATTGGTAGGTTCGTCCAGAAACAGCACGCGAGGCTTATGCAGCAGCGTACACATCAGCGCCAGCTTCTGCTTCATGCCGCCGGAGAGCTTGCCCGCCGGGCGTGTCTGGAACGGCTCCATGCGGGTCATGCGCAGCAGGCGCGCGCTGAGTTCCTGGCGCTCCACACCCACAATCCCGAACAGGTCCGCGTAAAATGCCATGTTCTCGGCGACCGTCAAGTCTGTGTAGAGACCGAAGCGCTGCGCCATGTAGCCGATCTGATCTTTCACGGCATCGTGGTTTCTTGATACGTCGTAACCGGCCACGACCGCTTTCCCTCCAGTGGGATCCATCAAACCGGTGAGCAGACGCATCGTGGTGGTTTTGCCCGCGCCATCCGGACCGACCAGACAGAAAATCTCGCCCTCGGCAACTTCGATATTCAGATGATCCACCGCCGTGATAGCCGCGGTCTTGCCGCCGCCGAACGTACGAGTCAGGTTTTCCGCGATGATCATTCGGCTTGCGCTCATAGCGGAATCTCCGCGTCCACCGGCATGTTGCTCTTGAGTTCATGAGCGGTGTTTTCGACATTCACTTTGATGCGGTACACCATCTTCACGCGCTCTTCCTTGGTCTGAATTTGCTTGGGGGTGAACTCGGCTTCCGAGGCGATGAAAGATACCGTGCCTATATACGACTTGCCAGGGTAGGAATCGGTCATCAGCTTCACTTGCGTACCCAGCTTCACGCGCCCCAGGTCGGTTTCGTTCACGTAGGCGCGCAACCAGGGATGATCGATATCGCCAATGCTGACGATGGTCGTTCCCGCCGCGATCACCTCGCCTGGCTCGGCGGATTTGGTGAGTACCACGCCATCGATGGGGCTGGCGATGGTGGTGTCAGCCCACTGCGCGACGGTAATGCCGTATTGCGCTCGCGCGCGGTCGATTTCGGCGCGGCGCGCTCCCAGTTCCTGCTGCTTCCGCCGCAGTTCAATCCGAACCGCCTCCGCCGTGCGAATCGCGGCCTGGGCGCGGGCCAATTGCGCCCGCACGGAGGCGATTTGCTCCTTGCGTGGCCCTTCCTTCACCAGCGCGAACCTCTGCTCCGCTTGTGCCAGAACCGCGTTCGCCGCGTTGAATTTCGTCCGCGCCTGATCGAATTGCGAGGTGGAAATGTCCTGATTCCGATAAAGCGTCTGTGCGCGATCCCACTCGGCACGAGACCATTCCACTTGCGTGCGGGCCTCGTTCACCGCTGCATCGGTCTGTTGAATTTCCTGCGCGCGGCTTCCCGCCAGTAACTCATCCAGATGGGCCTGCACCTGCGCCTGATCCGCCTGCCGTGCCGCGATGTCGCTGTCGATAGTCGCCTCTTGGTATTCAATCGCGGTTTTCAACTGGTCATACGCCGATTGCGCGCCGGCGATCGCGGCGAGATCCCGCGCCTTTTGCTGTTCGAGCTGCGTGGCGTCCAGCCGCGCGATTACCTGGCCTTTTTTGACGGCGTCCCCTTCGCGCACCGTCAGTTCCACCATGCGTCCGGCTGTCTTGAAGGAGATATCCACCAGCGTCAATTCCAGGTTTCCGGACACCTGAATGGCCGTCCGGGGGCCGGCGAAATAGTTCGTGCGCCACAGATACACTCCGGCGCCAATCGCCGCCAACAAAATGAGAATGGGGAGTTTTTTCATTGCCGCCTTTTCACTGCCGCCTTTTCATTGCCGCCTTTTCATTGGTTGATGTAGTCTCCGATGGTTCCCGTAGCCGTGGCCAGATCCAGCCGTGCAACGTTGTAGTTATAGAGCGCGACCACCTGATTGTCGCGGGCGCGCTGCAGGCGGGTCTGCGCGTCCGTGACTTCCAGAGATATCGCAACTCCGGCTTCGTAACGGCGGCGAGCCTGCCCCAGTTCGTTCTCCGCCAGCATCTGGCCTTCGCGCGCGGCGTCCACCTCGGCACCCGCCGAACGCAGAGCCTCTAACGCAACGCGAACCTGTAATTCGACCTGCTGGCCCACGTCACGCGTGCGAAGCTGTTCCTGTTTGTATTGCGAGTAACTTTCCTCGCGGCGGGCCTCGCGGCGGCCTCCATCGAAGATGGGCACCTTGAGCGAAGCTCCGTACATGTAGGTCGCGCGCGACGCAATCACGTTGGAGCCGATGGCTCCGTAATCGGCGAACGCACCGACGGTGGGTAGGCGCTCCGATTTGACCGCGACATGGCTGAGGCGGGCCGCTTCTTCGCGCTGGGCTTGCGTCTTCAATTCAGGACGCACTTTGCGCGCTTGCTCCAGCAGGGCTTCCGGCGGAGCCGGATCGGACGGCTTGTAGATCAGTTTGTCCGTAAATTCGACTGGGGCATCCAGGCGCAAGCCCATCACCTTGAGGAGTTGTAGGATCGTGCGCGTACGATCATTGCCGGCGCGAATCAGCAACTGCCGGTTGTTGGCGAGCTGCACTTCCGCGCGTGTCACCTCAATGCCGGTGCCGGTGCCGGCCGCCACCGCGCGGCGGGCCAAGGCGAGCAACGCCTCGGAAAGCTCCACGTTGGCGCGCGCCGTGTCGCGCACGGCATCGGCCCGCAGACAAGCCAGGTAGGAATGCGCGGTGTCGTCGCTCACTTGATTACGGGTGGTGTCGTTGTCCAGCTTCACGGCGGCGAGAGCGGCCTTGGAAGCCTTGTACCTGTTAATGTCGCTAAAGTTGAGCACCGAATATTGCGCGCTCGCGCGCGTGTCAAGGACACTGAAGGGACCGACGATCGTCGGAAGCGAAAACCCCGGCACCGGCAGATCGAAACGGAAGCCAAAGGCTTGCAAATTCGTTGTCTGACGCCGATCTTGCACGGATGCGTCCAAGTTGGGTAGGAACGCGGCCTTGGCCTGCTGAACCTTCTGTTCGGCCTGCTGGATGGATTCCAGCGCCAGCGCCACGCGCGTGGAACCATCGGGAGCCAAGGCGATTTCCACCGCGCGCTTCATGCTGAGCGGCAGCGGGCTCTGCGCCCACGTCAACGCGGAAACAAGGAATGACAGCAACACGACGCGCATCTATTTCTTGTCCTCACTGAAAGGAGATAGCACTGGCGCGCGCAGTCCTGCCGACAGGAACGTGACCAGTTGGCGCAGCACTGCGCCACGCTGCACGGGCTGCCCGCTCATCAAAGGCAAAACACCGGATAGCGCGAGCACATGCGTCATGGATCCGGCCATGAAGTGCAGCCTCCAGAAGCGCTCTTCGCGCGGCAACCCAGGAAGCGAGGCCGCAATTGCATCCGAAAAGCGCAGTACCACTTGGATCAGGTGCTTCTTGTAAACGCGCTCGAAAAACTGGCTGGGGTTCGACAACACGCGGCCAATCAGAGGCACCGCCGGCAGAACGTCCATCACAAAGAGCGGTGAGACGAAAGCTTCCACCACTTGCTCCACGGTGGGCGATGGTCCCGCGGCATCCAACATCTCCATGCGGCGCTGGTTGACGGGTGCAATCCGGCGCTCGATGACCGCGTCCATCAGGGTTTCTTTAGATTGGAAATGGTAATTCACCGCCGCAAGGTTCACCTGAGCTTCTGTTGTAATGTCACGCAGGGAGGTGCCGTCAAAGCCCTTTTCTCCGAAAAACTTCTCCGCGGCATTGAGAATACGGGTTTTTGTGCCGGATTGGGTTCCCTGTGGCGCAGAGATCATACGTTCGTTTCAATCGTACGATTGTTTTATTTTATTGTCAAGCGAAAACCGATGGCCCTAATCCGTCGGTAAGGGCTGGCTTGACGGTCAAGGAAGGCAGTGGCGCGGGGCATGAGGGGGACGTAACGGGAAATTGAGGCAGTGTTTTTGAC
>CAMAVI010000001.1 GCA_945861625.1 Candidatus Sulfopaludibacter sp. SbA3 | reverse complement strand
CCCTCTGCTGCCCCGGAACCGTTCGTCTCTCTTGTTTCATCTGCCATTACTTTCAGTCTCCTTGGATCTTGCTCAGATTCCCTAATCTGTGTCCAAGAAAACCGGGTCCCCTATATACTTTCTTCCCGGCAGCAGAACTTTCACCAGCTTCGCAAACCGGCTTCCCCAGCGGCACGACCGCGAGTGAAGAATATTGGACAGCGTTTCAGAGAATTCCATCTCGCGGTGGTACAGGAACTTGATGTACTGATCGCGGCGGGCGAAGAGCATCTGCAACTCGCGGACGTCGCCTTCCCCGACCGTATAACCCGCCTGCATGTGACTCGGCAGCGGGCGCTGGCAATAAAACGTCGCATGCGAGGGAATCGCGCCTCGCGGTGGCGCTTCCCTGGTATAGAAGTACACGGCCAGCGAGCGGCGCGACACATCCGCATCCGGCGGCTGAATCTCGCGGAAGCCGTGCCAGGATACTTCCGAGGTTTCAAAAATCACCGCGCGGTTGGCCAAGGGGACGACCGATTTGCAGTCGGCCTCGAAGGGATCGCGCAACAGTTCCAGGCAGCCGCCCCAGGATTCATCCCACACGGGATTCAGGAACAGAATCAGATTCAGGCGCCGGTGCGTTTGCGTGCGCGGATGATAGTTGAAGTCAACGTGCGTGTCGAGCTCCTGGCCTGCCCGGTTCTCATGTGCCCCCCCCCACCGACGTATTCGGGATCGTAGAGCAAGTCGGGAATGCCGGTGATGCGGCCGGTGAGCGCGAGAAACTCCGGGTCCTGCATGAGGCGGTCGAAGAGCCCGTAAGCCGGGCCGACGGCGGCCAGGTTCGAAACCACGGCTTTGCCGGCAACTTCCCCCATTTCGTTGCGCGCCTTTTCGGTGTCGAACAAAGGGAACTCCGAAATTAGTTGATCGCAAAAGGCGGGATCGAGGAACGGTTCAATGACCACGTGAGGGAACGGCTGAGCGGAAGCAAATTCCCGCGCCAGTTCCTCGACACGGCCCGCGAGGCCGGAATGCAAGGGCGAGTTCATCTTCTTACAGTTTGCACTACAAGCGGGAGATCTCGTCCAGCATGGCGGCCAGCGCCTTGCGGAACTGCGCCGGATTGTAAATATCAAACACGCGAGGCCGCAGCGGCTTGATCAGAGATACCAAGGAATCCAGCGGCTCCTGGAAACGCGGCGAGAGAGGTACAACGCGGCGCCCGCGCAGGATGACAGGCTGGGGCGGCGGAAGCATGTGATGGCGGAAAACGTAAAGTTTGTATTCAGACGGTTGGTCGAATACGATCGGGCTCTGATCCTCTCCGGACTCGAAACCCATCGGCCCGCTCAGGACGATCCCGATGCGCAAGGGCTTTCCTGATTCCGCTTCCGCTTCCGCTTCCGCTGGTTTCAAGATCCGCTCGCGGATCTGCTCCACGAAAAACTGGGCGTTCTGTGCGCGGTTTGCCAGGGCACGGACATCGATACTGCCGGGATTGGCTGCGCCCAGTCCTCTGCGCAGGCGCATCCACCTCAACTCTCCCGGCCGGCTCAACTCTCCCGGCCGGCTCAACTCTCCCGGCCGGTCCCGTCCCAGCAAGGTCTGTTCAAAAACGACCTGCCGGCGCGTCAGATCAAAAAGAGAAACGCGCATCCCGCCGTTCCGCGCGCGCAACTGCGACATGACTTTCAGTGCAGGCAGGAGTTCGATCAAGTAACGGTTGTTGGCGGGCCCGCTATGCAGCCCCTCCTGCGAGCGTACCGGCGAAGCGTTCATCATCAATTCAATATGCAGGGGACGGCGGCTTTCCACGGGCAGCCGCAAGCGCGCGCCGGAGGTAGGCAGGTAGAGGCTCTCCGGCACATCCATCGCGGGGACGAACTCGACAGCAGGGAGATCCAGCCAGGCATCGGGCAGAGCATCGTTCCGGGGCGGACTCACGTGGAGGGTCTTCACGGTCGCGCCATGTTCCATGGTCTTGGAATCGAAAATGGCGATGCCCACCCGGTAGTCGCCCGGACGCACGAAGACGTCCTGCGTGTAGACAATTTCGGATTTCACGGCTTCCTTGGAAAGCTGCTGCAAATCGAGCCCCCGGTGCGTTTGGTAGATCCGGTGATCGGCGTCCTCGAATTGCACCATCATCACCAGGTAGCCGCCGCCAAGACGGCTCGCCAGATCGCTGCCGTCAACCGTGACCTCCACGCGAGTGCGTAAACGTTGCTGATTGCTGAGCACGCTCCGGCCCACGCGAGCGCTCCAATGGAACGGGCCCTGCGCGCCTTCCTGCAGCCACTGGTCAAACGGGACGCGCTGGAATGCCGGATCTGGAGCGGCGGCTTGCGAAAATCCCGGCGCGGCCCAGAGGCAGCAGCATGCGAGGAGGACTAGGGCCTGCCGGAAATTCACGCTCAACTTCTCCACGCGCTGTTTACAACGGAACTCGGATCTCAAGCGTGGAGCCTTGGCCGGGCCGCGAATCCAGCGTCATTTCCCCGCTGAGCATGCGCACGCGCCGTTTAATACTCACCGGTCCCATGCGCATCAGCTCCATTTCCTCCAGGGTGAAAGAGCCGCCAAAGGGGAAACCTCCCCCATTATCCTCCGCCACGACTTCCAGTTTCTGGCCGTTCTTGGCCAGGGTGACAGCCACACGCGAAGCTCCGGAATGTTTATGGATATTGTTCAATGTTTCGCGCACAATCTGGAGCAGTTCCAGAGAAACTTCGGTCTGCGGCGGGTCGTTGAACTCTCCACTGGAGAACCGCGCCACGATGCCGGTATCGCGCTGGAATTGCTCCATCATGCGGCTCAAGGACGCGCTGAGGCTCACGCCCTCCTCCAGCGGACGCATGCTGCGGACAAAGCTGCGCAACTCGGTCACCTGATTTCGGCACAGCTCCCGCAGTTGGCGCAATTCCTCGGTAGCCGCGTCCACGTCGCGCGTCAGCAGCTTACGCACAATTTCCAGGCGCATCTGGAAGCTGATGAAGCTTTGCAGCGGGCCATCGTGGAAATCGGCGGCGATGCGTTCGCGCTCGGCGTCGCGGGCGCCTTCCGCCTGCGAGCGAATGATGACGTTATGCCGTAGGGTGTTGGACATGCGCCCTTCCAGATAACGTTTATAGAACGAAAAGGCCACGGCCGTCGCGACCGTACCCAGGTTGGCCCAGATCAATCCGCTCCCGGGCGCCGCCAACAAAGTCAGCGGCAGGCCCAGCCCGCTGGCCAGCAGAACCCAGCGCAAGGCATGCACCGAGGCGGCGGAGATCAATACATATCCGAAGGCGAGTTCCGGAGCCCAGTTCGCTGGAATCAGCCAGCGGCAGACAGCGAAAAAGACAAAGTCGATCACCAACGCGATGAGCGCCCGCGGACTGGCATCGAAGCGGGTTTCAAACAGCGTGCCCACGGCGAAGATCGCATAGGCGATGAGGAACACCAGCGCCGAGGAAATCCGCGCCCCGGTGAAGGGATACCAGGCCAGGCAGGCCAGCGCCAGGACCACGCGGGCCACCCGCAATGCGAAACGTCCGTGAAAGGGAACCATGGGTCAAACTTCCGCCGCCAACCTCGTCCGCTGCCCGTCCTTACCGCCGGTACAGGAACAGGCGATGACTGCGGCCCTCGCCGTCATCATCGATATCCAGGGTCTTGGCGGGCGCCCACTGGCGGAACTCAAAATCGTGCGCTACGATGCGGGTTCCTTTCTTCAGTTGCTTGTCGAAAATCGGAGTTACTTTTTCGATGGCCACGGGCAAAAGATAGATCGTCAATAAATCAGCCGAAGAGTAGTCCTGCCGCAGCAAGTCGCCCAGGATAATGCGGGCCGTGGGCGCCAGACCCAGGGTCTTGATGCGTGCCACGCTCTGTTTGTAGAGAGTCTCGTCAAGTTCGACGCCGGTTGCATCGGCCTTAAACTTCCGCGCGGCGGCGATCACAATGCGGCCGTCTCCGGAACCCAGATCCCACATTTTCTCGCCGGGCTTCAGTTCACCGAATTGCAGCATCTTGTCGACGATGGTCTGGGGCGTCGGATAATACGGCGCGATCTTGGCATCGTCATTTTTCTGTTGGGCAATCAGCAAGAGGGCCGTGGTCAGAAGAGCCAGCAACAAGACGGGAAGAAACAAAATGCGGCGCAGTATCATCACGGCTCAATATACACCCGTACGCGGTTGCTTGGCGCGCCGTCCACATCCAGATACAGTTCGGCCGGACCGTAGTTGGAGATGCGAGGGATGTTGATTTCCACCAGATAAAACCCGATGTAGCCGGCGGCCAATTCGGCGCGGATCACTTCCACCGGCATACGGTCGAGGAAAGCATGCACCGTTCCCGCGACGCGCGGCGGATTATCCCGCGGAGCAGGGACGCCCGCGGGCCAACTGGGTACAACTTGCCCTAATCCGGCCGCCAGAATTTGCACACGCGTTCCCGAATGCGCGGGCGTCATGGCGTCCAGCAGCACCCCTTTTTCCGCGTCCACAAGCATAGGCGAGCCGTCGCGCGAGACGAAGATTACCGGAGCGGCATCAGCCAGCGGCAAGGACGGCAGATGGAGGCCGGCATCCAGCGAGAGCGAAATACCGCGCGCATCAAACGGAATCTGCACCTGAGTTTCAGTCGCGGTCGCGGCGAGCACGGGAGCCGGCAAGCCATTGGCTTGGACAGCAGCCACCTTCGCACCCAGGATCGTTACCAAGGACCCCGGCGCCACCGCGCGCGTGATCAGATCGGCGGCGCTCACAACGCTGGGATCGCGCAACCGGTGCGGCGCCAGCGTCGAATACATCCCATAGCCATCCACCGCGGCCCACAGTTGATTGCCTTGCGCATCGAGTTTGACGTCCATCGCGGCCGCATCGGGAAGGCCGGGTAGAGGCGTCCAAGGTTGTACGGCTCCTAAGCCGCCCAAATCCGCGTACGACAAAAAGACGCCGTGATCGGCGGCAACATAGATCGCGCCGCTGGCGCGATCGGCCGTGATGCCGTGTGCGCCCGCGTCCGGAAGATTCGCCGTGAAATCATCCCAAAAAGCGCCGCTGTTGGCGGTGTGGAGGACATGCGCGCTTGGGCCGCTACGGAACAAGTCTGCCGGAGCGGCTCCCAATACCGCCAAGGCGGTGCGTGAATCCTGAGGATCGATCCAAAAGCGCTCGACCGCGCCGGCATGGAACGCGGAACCACGCCAGTCCAGTCCGCGATCCGTTGAAACGCGAATCTCGCCCGTCCCCAGGCCCGCATATATGGAGTCCCCCACCATGGCAATGGCGGTCACTGTGATGCCAAACCGCTCGGAAAGCGCCGCGCGCAACTGGGATTCAGTATCCACATCACGGCTGGATGCGGGCAGCCAGGCCAACTTGTTTCCCGGTGGCCAAGCCGCGGCATCGTTGCGCAAAGGAGTTGGGTTCCACAGCGCCACGCGCAGACCTTGGTCACCGGAAGGAAGATCCAATATCCGGGCTACCGGGAAGTTCGGCAAACCGTCATTGATCCCCGACCACGACTTTCCCCCGTCCACGGAGCGGAACAGACCCGCGTCTCCCGCAACCACTAGTTCGTCCTTGTCTCCTGGCGCAACACTCAGGTCACGTAGACCGGCGCCCACAATCGAGGTGCCGTGAAACTCCGTCAAGTTTTCCCAACTCTTTCCGCCATCATCGGAGAGGTAGACAAAAACGCCGAATGCGTAAAGGCGTCCGCCGCCAGCCGGAATCGCGCGCGCACCGAATTCGGGGAGAGTGGAAACGGGAGCACTTTGCGGGATCGCGGGAACCCGCATCGCAGATCGCTGCCAATGTTCGAAGTCGCTGGTCTCGAAAATCCGTCCGGACCGTGTCCGCACCAGAACGCTTCCATCGGCGTACCATACCCGGGTTGCGGGACCCGACGCGTTCCCGGCCAATCCTGCATCGGCTACAGTATTGCCGGTCTGGCGCCAGTCGGCAAAAATAGATTGTGCGGCCGGCGCCTGGGCGTAGGCCAATCCGGCGAACAGAAGCGTGGCATAAAGCCCCAGCACCGTGGACGAACTATACACGCGACCGCTCCCTGGCATGTGTATCTATCGGCATTTTAACCGTGAAACTCATGATTCAACAGGTGATCTAAGGGAAAAATTACTGAGACCAGTCCCTTGCAATGCACTTTGATGGTACACTGAGCGGGTAACATTTATGCTGCGAGGGTTGCATCGGAGCCGGGCACTGCGGTTGTCAGTTCTTTTGACAGCCATGGCGGTCGTGTGTTCAGCCCAATTTTCTCCTTTTAATGCAAGCAATTACGCGGCAAAGGTCATCACCCAGAGCGGCCAGGTCTCCGTCTTCAAGGACGCCCAACCGTGGGCTCTCTCCATCGGGGATTCCGTGCAGGTGAAGGATTTGATCCTCACGGGAAATGACGGGCACGCGATCCTCCAGGTTTCCGACGGCAGTACATTTGAAGTATTCCCTAACTCGCGAGTGGTCTTCCGCAAGAATCCGCCGAACTGGAAGGATTTCATCGACGTACTGGTGGGCCGCGTCCGCGTGCACATTGAGCACTTGGGAAACATCCCCAATCCGAACCGTGTGCTGACGCCCACGGCGGTAATCTCGGTGCGCGGGACAACCTTCGACATCTCCGTCGACGACGACGATGAAACCACGCTGGTCGAAGTGGAAGAAGGCACAGTGGAAGTTCAGCATGCTCTGCTGCCACGGGGTAATTCTAAGATCCTGAACACGGGCGAATCGTTACGCGTATACCGCAACGAGCCCATCGCCAAGAATTTCGATAAGGGAAGTCTCGCCCGCCAGGTGTTGCGTTCCATGGCCGACGCGGTGATCACAGTCGCCACGCGGATGCCTCGCTCGGGTTCCGGTGGAATCGGCGGCATCGGAGGAGGCGCCGGCGGTCCAGTCGGCGACACACAGAAGAATCCTCCGCCACCACCTCCTCCGCCGCCTCCTCCTGGTCCTCCGGTTTTTTAGGCGGCGTCCTCCTCCGCTAACCGTGAGAAACTAGCAGGTAGTTATGAAGTACGCCCTCACTCTCCTCACGCTTCTGTTAAGGAACACACGCAAAACGGACTCGCTCCAGCGCCCCCAGACTGCATGTTCCTGTTTCATATGGCGCCGCGCCGTCGCAGCCTTTGCGCTTCTGCTTCTCCCCGGCTTGGTATGCGCGCAAGGCGTCTCCGCCCCTTGGGACACATCGAAGGATATCGCCGCGCTGATTGAACAAGCCGAGCGGCTGAATCCGCTGCTGGAGCAATTGACGCCCCAGCAGTGGGAAGCGAAGGGCGCACCCGCCACCTACACAACGCAGTGGCAACTGGCGCGTAACGAAGTAGGCTATCTCATTGGCGCGGCACAGGCACTGCGCAAGCAACCGGAAAAACTGACCCTCGCACTGGAAACTTTGTTCCGCCTGCAGTCGTTGGAGTCGCAGGTGAATTCGCTCGTGGATGGCGTGCGCCGCTACCAAAATCCGGCCGTGGGCGAGTTGCTCGTGAGCGTAGTAGGAGCCAACGCCAACAATCGCGATCAGCTTCGCCAGTATGTGAGCGACCTGGCACAGACCAAGGAGCAGGAATTCCGGATTGTCGATCAGGAAGCGCAACGCTGCCGAGGATCTCTGGTGCAGGCACCAGCCCGCCCCGCGGCTCCCAAGCCGGCGCCGGCCAAGTGAACATGATGCAGGAAATCCTTACCTACCCGTGCAGTATTTGCAACGAAGCCGCCACCGGGATTTGCGTCTACTGCACCAAGGATGCTTGCCCCAATCACCGCTGCGACAAATGTAAGCGTTGCAGTGACTGCTGCGACTGCGAACTGCGCCGCAACCAAGATTAGATTCAAATCGCGCCGTGCACCACCGGCGCGCTAAAATTGAATCTCCATGCAATTTCTCGTTGAAAGCCTCATTGAACTGATCACCCAGACCGCCACCAATCTTCCGCCGGATGTCCGCGCGGCCATGAAAGGCGCGCTGCTGGTGGAAACGCCGAACACCCAGGCGTCGCAGGCGTTGAACATTATCGCCTCCAATATCGATATGGCGGCGGACGACGAGCAGCCCATCTGCCAGGACACCGGCATGCCCACCTTCGTGGTGCACACTCCGCTGGGCGTCAATCAGATTGTTGTGAAGAAAGCCATCCGCGAGGCCGTCGCCGAAGCCACCAAGCGCGGCAAACTACGGCCGAATTCCGTGGACTCGCTGACCGGCAAGAACAGCGGCAACAATCTCGGTATCGAGACCCCCGTGATCCACTTCGAACAATGGGAGCAGGATGAGATCGAGGTGAAGCTGATCCTCAAGGGTGGCGGCTGCGAGAACAAGAATATTCAGTACACGGTTCCCTGCGAGCTCGAGCACGTCGGCACAGTGAACCGGAACCTGGAAGGCGTGCGCAAGTGCATCCTGCACGCCATCTGGCAGGCGCAGGGGCAAGGCTGCGCGCCGGGAGCGGTGGGTGTCTGCATCGGCAGCGACCGCGCGCACGGCTATGATCTGGCCAAAGGAGAATTGTTCCGCACGCTGGATGACGTCAATCCGGTTCCCGAACTGGCGGCGCTGGAAAACCAGATCATGGAGGAAGCCAACCGCCTGGGTATCGGAGCGATGGGTTTCGGCGGCAAGCTTTCCCTAATCGGATGTAAGATCATGGCGGCCAACCGTCTTCCGGCAAGTTTCTTTGTGTCGGTTGCCTACGAATGCTGGGCCTTCCGCCGCTTGGGCGTGAAGCTCGATGCGTCGAGCGGCGCCATCACCGGGTGGCTGTACCGCGATCCGCAGCGGCCGGTCGAGAAGATGACCCAGGGCGAGGGCTTCCCGCTCAGTGGGCGCGAGATCATTCTGCGTCCGCCGGTGAGCGAGGAACAGATACGGGCGCTTAAGGTTGGTGACGTCGTGTTAATCACGGGCGAGTGTTACACCGGCCGCGATGCGGTGCACGCACACCTGATGAATAATCCTCTGCCTCCAGGAGTGGACTGGCGCGGCGCGATGTTGTATCACTGCGGCCCGGTCATGCTCAAGAGCGGCGAGAACTGGACCGTGAAGGCCGCCGGCCCCACCACCAGCAGCCGCGAAGAGCCCTACCAGGCCGACATCATCAAGAATTTCGGCGTGCGAATCGTGGTGGGTAAAGGCGGCATGGGCAAGAAGACGCTGGCCGCGCTCCAAGAGCACGGAGCAGTTTACGTCAACGGCATCGGCGGAGCGGCGCAGTACTACGCCCGGTCGATCGACAAAGTCCTCGGCGTCAACTTCCTTGAGTTCGGCATTCCGGAAGCCATGTGGAAGCTGCGCGTACACGACTTCGTGGGCATCGTGACCATGGACGCACACGGCAATAGCCTGCATGCCGGCATCGAAGCCGAAACCGGCAAGCACCTGGAGGAACTGAAAGTTACTTCATAGCCGGGGCCGCGCGTGTCAGGTAGAGCACGAACGGCGTCACGGCAAAGGGCATTTTCTCGCGCGGCGAGAGCAGCGCCAGCGGGCGCGTCTTCACCAGTTCGATGGCATTGGTCCACGGATTCAGCTTCACCCGCGAGCCAAGGGGCAGCGCGGCAATCTGCTCCAGCTTGTCTTCTTCGAGAGCCGGCGCGGAAGCCGCGAACTCCTCCAACTGGCGCAACGCGTCGGGGTCGGCCACCTGATCGCCCAAATTGGCCTGCAATAGCCGGGGCAGCGCCGCGCGGTGGGCTTCCAGCGCCTTCAAAAACAGCCCGGCGTTCGCGGTTTTCTGATACGGGGACGCGCGCATGATCTCGATGGTCTTCTTCGAAGCGGCGAGCATTTCTTCCGTCGAGCGCCGGAAACGGAAGCGCTGGAGCAATTCGGGATCGCTCAACATGGTCTGATTGGTAAACGCGAATTGGGTTTGCGCCCGGTGCCCCAGTGCAATGTGGGACAGTTCGCCCGCCAGCGCGAGCGCCAGACTGGCCTCATCCGGCAAGACGTCGATGAGACCGCGGCTGATGACGATCGTGTTTCCCACTACAAACGTTTCCATGGGGGTTGTCAGCAGCACCCGGCAACGGGCCTCCACCGCTAGCTTCGCCGACACAAGCAGGTTGTTGACGACGGTATTGAGAACCTCGTCCACCGGCCCCGCTGGCGCGAGAAAGCCGCCTTTCTCCAAACGCGCCAGGACATTTTCCTCGGCCTGCCGTTCCCACGAACGCTGGCTCTCCAGTGGAGAGATGTCTTTGGGCGCTTCCTGATCGTTTACGGGCGTGGCGCTTTCGATCAGGATGCTGGTCAGCTCGTCGAGACGGTTCGGCCGCGCGGCGACGTAGCCCCAGATCCGCGACTGAGCCTTGAAGCGCGGCGTGACGGCACTCACTTGCGGGCTTCCGCCTTCTTCCTCGATGTAGATTTGCGCCGGCAACCATTCCGCGCCGTTCGTATTGACGCGCCAACTATCGAAATGGAAATAGAGTTCCGGAATGGCTCCTTTGGGCACAGGCAGAGGCACGTAAGTGCCATTGAAGCGGACGATGGCGTTGCCCCGATCCTCCACCCACATTCGTCCCAGAAACTTGCCGGGCTGCTGCCGGTTCAGAGGAGCTACGTCGAAAACCAGGCATCGTACTTCCCCCAAAAACTCTCTACGAACGAATTCGAAGCTATATGTCGCGCGACTAAAATCGTGCAGATCAATGACCGCCATCTGCGCAAAGCCGCGCGGCAGAAACGAGAGCGGACGGCTCCGGGGAACCGCCGGGCGAAGCCGCAACCGGGAAGCCATCTTCGGCGGAGCATGGGCGGGCTCGGCTTCGGTACGCTCCACCAAGGGTTGATAATACACCGTGCCGGCAAGGCGAAGGCGGCCCAGAAAATAGTGATCCTTGCCCGGCCGCGCGGCCGCCTCGGCGGAATCCGGAGTCTCTTGAATGTACGTTTCAATCAGCGGCGTGCGGCTTCGAATCGATTCCAGAAACGTCTTTTCGATTTCCACAATGCGGTCGAGCAGCTTGTCGACCGCCGCCTCCGGCGTGTCTGCCGCGTTCAGTGGGGAGGCCAGCAGCAGGGTCAGGAAAATGAAAATGCGTGACATGACTTTTCCTTAGTAGGCCAGTTGAAAAACAATGTGCACGATTGCGGCCACATCCGCCGGCGCGCCGGCCTTTTCCGCGGGCCGGTAACGAATGGCGGTGGCCGCCGCGGCCGCACTTTCGTCCAAGCCGTGTCCGAGCCCGCGCAGCAGACGAGTCACGCGCGCGCTGCCGGAGGCTGAAAACAGGACCTCCAGCAGCACTTCTCCCTCCAGTCGCAGGCGGCGGGCTTCCGCCGTGTAGACTGGCCGCGGTTTGGATAGGATCTCAACCGGCCTAGTTACGTCGCGCGGCGGCTCCGTTCGTATGGACCGCTGGCTTGGTGCAGGTTCCGCTACCGCCACATCACCGAAACCGGCGCTTACGGCCTGGACCGGGACTTTGGGTATGTTGTCCGAGGTAACAGTGGAAAAACCCGCCGCTTGCAGGCTTGCTGTTCGAGCGAGCGCGGGAGCAGCCGTCACGGAGGACAGGTTATCGGTCTTCAGCGGAGGCGGCGGCAACGGCGAGCCTTCCGGCAAGGCCGGCAGAACGGCGGCAGTTGGAGACACGTCAAGATTCAGAATTGGCACAGCGGCCGGGGCCGGAAGGGATAGAGCCTTGGCCGCGGATATCGGGAAGAGGCGCGGTTGAGGGCGGCGGGTGATAATGCGTGGAATCGCGGGCCGAGAGGGAGGAGCAACGGTTAGCGCAACCAAGCGCCTCACGCGCGGCGCGGCACGTGATGAAGGCTCAGGAGGGTCTACGGTAAGGAGAAGCACAGCCAGAGCCGCGTGAATTCCGATGCTTAAGAACCACGGTCTCACTCAGAACGAACTTCCCGCGATCCGAGTGACCACCCACCATACCAGCGCCAAGGCGGCACAGCTGGAACCGAACATCGCAATTCCGGTCCACGGCGGAGTTTCGGGATCACGGTTCCCGATCGGGAGAGCCGCGAGGCCAAACCAAACCCTGCGCGCGCAGCAATCATGGCAACGGCAAATGGTTCCGCCCAGGGTGGCCAGTAGATTCTCGACAGGACCCTGCCGGCGGGAAGGGTGAACGCGGATGGATCCGCACTTAGGACAATGCCGCACTATATTCGAGGTGCGCTCGCGGCCCTTGCCTTTAGAAACAGTCATGGGAATTCCTCATATCGCCGCGGAACGGGGCGCCAAATCGCTCCGCCCGGCGCTCCGCAAGCGATCGGCAAAATCGCGCAACCGGCTGGCATCCGCCGCATCGTGGCGCGCCAACAACTTCAGCGCAACTACGCTCGCGGCGTCCCATCGGCGCTTTCCGATCAGAAAATCAAGATATGCCCGCTCCAGGAAGGGCGTGGCATGCAGACGCTCCAGGGCAATGCCGGGATTAGCTTCCGTGCGATCGGCGAGATCGATCAAAGGCCGCGGATCGTCGTAGATCATAGCCGAGGCGCGCGCCGCCGCGCTCCAAAAGTTTGCGGCATCCCCGTGGCGGAAATGATAGTTGGCGGAGCTCCACGCAGGCAAATACCTGCGATCTACCCTCTCGGCTTCGGCAAAGTACTGCGCGGCTCGTTCTAACTCATGTCTCCGCTCGGCAGCGAGGCCAAGCGCGATCCACGACATGCTGTCGCGCGGATTTGCCACCACGGCCGCGCGCAATAATTCCTGCGTTGGAATGGTTTCCACGTGTTCGCTTTCTACCATTCCATGGCGCAGTTCGGCGGCGGCCAGATCCAGCGTCATCGCCGCCGCGAACACGAAAAAGCAAAGCAGCGCCAGCGCGGCGGTCCGCTCCCACCATTTATGACGCGCCGCTCGCCTGAAAGTGCCCATCTAACGGCTCACCGTGGCGGGTGTCTCGTTCCCAAGACTGCCCGCGGCCGCCAATCCACCCACAACCGCCGCTGCCGCTACACCGCCAATCACGGCGATCGCGGTCCCGGAAACCGCGAGTCCACCTACGGCGCCGCCCGCCGTTCCGCCCGCGGTCCCGCCGGCACCCGCCGCCGTAGCTGCGCCGGGCAATGGCTTTACGCTGGCCACGCGGATGAATTGCGATGCGTCGCTCACCGGAGTTGCGGTGGGATCCAAGGTTCCCGTCAGCTCCACCCGTTTCCCGGCAACCTTGTCCAGATTGGGCCCAGCTACCTCCACTGTCACATTCGTGGTTTCGTCCGTCAGCAGATAATGCCCCCCACGATTCACCACGCGTCCGGTGAGGTGCGTCGGGCGGTTGATGGACTGCGGCTCGAAGGCCAGGGTGCTGCCTGTAGCGATCCTTGCCACTACCATGCCGCGGGAATTGAGAACGCGAAATGTCCCGGTCAGCGCGGCTACCTCCACCCGGGTCGCACCGGCCAGCTCAACCCGCCCCGTGGAATTCCCGGTCTCCGGCTGAATCAGCAGGCCCCTTGCCTCCACGCGGAAGCCCTCGGCTTTGTCAAGCCGGCTCTTTCCTCGCTCCAGTACAATCCGGTCGCCGAATACTCTTCCCTTTGTGGTCGTACCCAGGGTCACGCGGGCGCCACTGGTCAGTTCGAGCGCGGATCCCGTTGTGGCGGTCTCAATCGTCGCGCCTTCAAACAGCGTGGCGTTACCGGTGACCGTCGCGTTATCCATGCGGAATGCCCCGCGCGCCACCACAGTCCCGATTACGGGGGAGGCGGCGCCGGCCGTGCCGGATACTAACCCTAAATTCAGTGCCATGGCAACGGCGATCACAGATTGGAATCTTGCTTCTCTCACGAGTCATTCTCCTCAAGGTTTCTACTACTGTGTAAGTGCAACGGGACTCCGACTTCTCTCATTTCGATCGCAAGCAGAGCCCCGATGAGCGCGAAATTCCACGCCGTTAAACCAAACCGCGCGTAGGGATAATCCACCAACGCGTGCAGGAACGCCACACTCGTCCCCAGGCCCCATATCGACCGCACGGCAGGTAAAAAGATTCCGCACGCCAATGCTCCCCACACCAAGGCAAACGGTATCCCTCCTTCCGCCGCCCACTCCAGCCAATGATTGTGCGCGTGCTCCACAACCGCGCCGGAATCGAATTGCGCGTAGGCCGGATAGACTAGGGCATAGGTTCCGATCCCAAATCCGCGCCAGGGCCGCTCAGCAATCATTTGCAGAGTGGAAGAAGCCATCTCGCGGCGATAGCGCAGAGGGTCACGATCGTTCAGTCGGCCAAGCAGCGCGCCCGCCCCGGTCAAGGCTACGAGCAACACGGCTAAGAGCACGAAGCGGAACCTGATCCTCTGGCGCGCGGCGGTGACAAGGATGACGGCAGCCTCCACAAGCAGCAACGCGGCGCCGGCACGCGAGCCCGAAGCCACACCCGCGGCGAGCATCCACGCGGGAACCCACAAGGGCATGCGAGCACGCTGAACGGAAACATCCAGACTCATCCACAGCGCCACCGGGAAACTGAGCTCCAGAAACCCCGCAAAGTCATTCCGGCTTAGGAACGGTCCCCAAACGTCGGGATAGGGACTCGGGAATAGCCATAAAACCTGACCCGGCGAAGTAAAGTACGCGACAAACGAGATCGCACTCAACACGAATCCGAACCAGGCAAATCCCCGTAGAAAGCGCAGCCGCAAGTCGGCGCTCGCAAGCGAGAACGCGGCGGCATATGCTGTCCCGCCGAGTGCCGCCATACGCAACGACTCGTTCCAGGTTCCTTGACGATATTCCGTGACACCCAGCGCTAGTTGCCCAAATCCCCAGAGTGACAGAAGGACCAGCGCGCCGGCCGGAGTGGAATATCGAATCCCGTTGCGACTCCAGTTCCTACGGGTGTGCGATTCCCGAAGACTTATGACTAGACCATATAGGCAGGGCAGGAATATCCCTAGGCAATAGCCCCACGCGAGCAGTGGGTTACGCGCGGAAATGGTTACGGTCGCCGTGACCGCCAATCCAAAAAGTCCCGCAGCGGCAATCCGTTGTGCTTTGACACGAGCCCGGGGGGTACCTTCGATCCAGCCGGTACTGCAACCAAGCCGGTGGAAGGGTTTCTCCACTCGGATTACTCTCATGACTTAAGACCACCCCGCTATGGGATAAAGGAAACCACTCATGAGAAACAATTTGGCCTTATACACCGCCGCGCTGATGTTGTCCGCAACTGCGCTCCCAGCCGCCGAAAATCTGCTGACTCCGGCACAAGACTCCGGCAACCCGCCCAACCGGTTCATCGAGTCAGTCGAGTCCAAATGGAAAAAGCAGTGGATCGTCAGCCTTGCGCCTCTCGCCGCCAGCCAGTCGCTCGATACGGTTAGTTCCTTTGGACGGCGGGAACTGAATCCGCTGCTGGCCAGCCCCAATGGCGGTTTCGGGATGAAGGCCGCCGGCATTAAGTTTGGCGTCACCGGGGTGCTGGCGGGAGTTGAATACATTCTTGTCAAGAAGTATCCGAGGTCAGCGAAATTCTTTACCATCGTGAATTGGACGGCTGCCGGGGCTACCAGTGCCTTGGCGGTACATAACTTCCAATTACCCAGAAACTAGCGGGCCGCGGCAACAGCCAGCCGCGACCCGGCCTCCATTGAGGCAGGCCGTCCAAGAACGCGCTGCAGAACCGTCCTGCTGGGGTTATACTCGGGAATCCATTCCTTGAGACACAGCAGGATGCCGGCTGCATCGCGCGTCTCGATAAACCGGCGCAGATCCGCCAGGCACAGCCTCATCGCCGCGCCGGAAACTGCTCTCCCCCGGTAGGCGCGGATCTGCTCATGGGGAGTTGGGACGGTATCTTCCTCATACGCGCTCAATTCTTCATACAACTTCTCACCCGGCCGGATTCCCGTAAACTCAATGTGAATATCCCGGCCCGGCACCAGCCCGCTCAACAACACCATTTTCCGCGCCAGGTCTACAATGCGCACCGGTTCGCCCATCTCGAGCACAAAAATCTCCCCGCTCGCGCCCCCGCTGGGGCCCCCGCTGAAACTTGAAGCCGCCGCTTGCAGCACCAGCTGCGCTGCCTCGGGAATGGTCATGAAGAAGCGCTGCATCTCGGGATGGGTGACGGTCAGCGGCCCGCCCTCGGCGATCTGCTGTTTGAAGCGGGGAATCACACTGCCGCTGGAGCCCAACACATTGCCGAAGCGAACCGCCAAGAACCTGGTGCCCGGGCTTTCCGCGGCCATGGCAAGTGAGACTAACTCCGCCATGCGCTTGCTGGCGCCCATGATATTGGCCGGCCGCACGGCTTTATCCGAACTGACCAGCACGAACGTTTCCGCCCCGAAATTCGCGGCGGACCGCGCCACATGGTGGGTCCCAAAGACATTGTTCTCGATGGCCTCGAACAGATGCGTCTCCATCACCGGAACGTGCTTGTAGGCCGCGGCGTGATAAACCGACTGCGGCCGGTAGTCGCGGAACAAGCCCGCGACCCGCCGCGGGTTCTGGATACTGCCGACCTCGGCGTGAAAAACCAGGCGCGGGAAACGGGCGCGCAGTTCCTGCTCCAAATGAAAGAGAGCCGTTTCGGCCTGATCGAAGCCAATGATGGCACGCGGATCAAAGTGCGCAATCTGCCGGCACAACTCACTGCCAATCGATCCGGCGGCGCCGGTCACCAGTACGATTTTTCCGGTCAACGCACCGCGAAGCGCAGCTTCTTCCAAGCGCACGGGCGGCCGGCCCAAGAGGTCCTCCGCGCGAACTTCGCGAATCTGTTCGGCCAGTACGCGAGTTTTCACCAGCTCGGTAAGCGGCGGAATAATTTTGGTGGCCAACGGTACAGCGTGACAACGCTCCAAGATCGCGGCGATCGTCGCCACGGGAGCCGAAGGGATGGCAAGCAGGACTTCGTCCACACGTTTGCGCCGCGCAATCTCGGCGAGTTGAGTTCCCGGTCCCCATACGCGGGCTCCATTCAGCCACTGCCCAAATTTAGCCGGGTCGTCGTCCACGATACCCACGACGTGCCCGCTCCACCCGGAATTGGCGCGGATCTCGCTCAGCAGCATGCGCCCGGCCTGCCCCGCGCCATAAATGAGTATCCTTCGCGCGCCGCGCGGTCCGCGGGAGGCTCGCCGTTCCGACCCATAGCGGGCAGCGGCGCGTACCGCCATCAACAGGCCGCAACACAGGATCAGGTCCAAAACGTAAATCGACCGCGGGAAGGCACTTCCGATCCCCATGCGCAGCAGGGCCACACAGGCCCCCGATGCAATGACATTGGCGGCGGCAATCCGCGAAAGATCCGCGAAACCGATAAAGCGCCAAGACAGGTCGCGTAGTGAAAAAGCCCGGAAGACCGCGGTCTTTGCGGCCAGCACAAAAGGCAACGCCAGCCAGAGCATCCGGCGGTACTCGCTCTCCAGACTGAATTCAAAGCGCAGAAGGAAGGCTCCCGCGAGCGCCGCCGCCGCCAATCCAGCGTGCATGATTTCAGAGGCCTCCCGCCGGTGCTTGCGAATCATCGTCCTCCTGCCGTGGTGGAAAGATAACGCGACACAATTTCCCGGCTTCCCGGAGGTGGATAAGCAAGAAGAGGTCCTCTCCGCCGGACCGTCTCCCGCAACGGATCTCCAACGCCCCAGGTGTCGAGCAGTTCGCCCACGCAACGCAGTGCCCGCTGCCGCGACAACAGGGTTCCCGCCGTCCACCGTAGAATTTTCAGGTCCAGAGCAAACGACGCGCGCTCAACATACAGCAGTGCCAGCCGGCTCTTCCACGGACGGATCACCTGGTTATAAAGCAGATCGGGGTTGGCGCTCCCCCGCAGGATCTCGCCCTCGTCGGCGAACACAATCGATGCCAGATCCGTGATGCCCGGGCGCATAGCCAGTATCCGGCGCTCCTCGGCGGTATAGAGAGAAACATCGGCCGGCACCTGCGGCCGCGGGCCCACCAGACTCATGTCGCCCGTCAACACGTTCCAGAGTTGCGGCAGCTCATCGAATTTACTCCGCCGCAGAAAGCGGCCCACGCGGGTGATGCGCAAGTCGCCGGCGGCGGTGGAGTTGACTCCGGTTTTCCAGGCGTCCGGCAGCATGCTGCGGAACTTCAGCATGCCGAATTCGCCGCCCCCCCGCGCCACGCGAACTCCGCGGAACCAAGGAGTATGGCGGTCTGCGAGCCACACCGCCAGCGCGATCGCCGCGAAAAGCGGCGTCAGAATGACCAAAGCCGCGAACGCCATCACGAAGTCGAATGCCCGCTTCATGCCGCGCCCCGTGCCGTGCGCGCCATGCGCACCGCTTTACTCTTGGTCAATAACTGCCTGGCGGCGGCGGCGATCTGCTCTGCTCCCGGATAATAGGCCTGCTCCTCGATACCGCTGCAGGGGGCCGGGACATCCGGCAAGGCCACGCGCGCGATGGGGGCGAGCAACTCGCGAAACACCCTCTCGCCGACCTCCGCGGCGATCTCGGCCGCCGCTCCCGCCGTGCGCCAGCCCGAGTCCGCGATCACTGCCCTGCCCGTCCTCGCCACGCTTGCCGCCACGGTGTCGCGGTCCCAGGGTTTGAGGCTGCGCAGGTCGATCACCTCGGCGTCGATTCCCTCCCGTTCCAGCAGCGCCGCGGCGCGCAGACTCTCTGCCGCCATCCATGAGATTCCGATGAGGGTGACATCGGAACCGCTCCGCCGCACAGCCGCTTTCCCGATGGGCACCGTGTAGGGCTCCTCCGGCACCACGCCCGTCTCACCGTAGAGCCAGCGGTCGTCGATATAGAGAACCGGGTTCGGATCTTCCATCGCCGCGATCAGTAAGCCTTTGGCATCATAGGCGGTGGCCGGCATCACGACTTTCAGTCCCGGCACGTGCATGAACATCGCATGCAGGGCCTGTGAATGTTGAGCGCCTTGCTGGCCGCCGCGATTGATGACCGCGCGGATGACCAGGGGAACTCCCTGGGCGCCGCCAAAAAGGTAGGACCAGTTGGCGGCTTGGTTCATAATAGGGTCCACCGCGAGCAGCATGAAATCCATGCGCGGGTGAAACACAATGGGCCGCATGCCCGCCAGTGCCGCTCCGATGGCCAACCCGGTGACCGCGTTTTCCGACACGGGACTGTCCACCATGCGCGAGCGCCCAAATTCACGCTCAAGCCCCTCCAGACTCGATCCGGCATACCAGGGGCTCCACAGGCCCTGCCCGATTACGAACACGCGAGAGTCCCGCGCCAGCAACTGTGCATGCGCTTCGCGAATGGCTTGCACGTAGCTCAACGCGCGCATACTGCCTCCCGCCAAACAAACTTCGTCACGCGGTCCGGCAGAGGGTGTGCGGCGCGCCGTGCTTCCGCCAGTGCCTGGCCGATGCGATCCGCAATCGCGCGCTCGCGCTCGGCCAGATCGTTGACGCCCTCTTCCCCCAACCGTTCGGTCAAGGCTTGGATGGGATCCCTGCGCATCCAGTCGACGAGTTCGCCGCGGCGCTGGACGCCGACATCCTGGTCATAGCTGGCTCCCACGTGCCCGCGCCAGCGGAAGGTACGGCATTCAAGCAGACTCGGCCCGCCTCCGCGGCGAGCCCTCGCGACGGCCCAGCGGACGGAATGGTAGACCGCCGCCACATCGTTGCCGTCCACTCGTTCACCCGGAATCGAATGCAGTTCGCCGGCGCAAAACAGATTGTCGGCAACCCGCCGTTCGCTCCAATGCAGGTGGCTCGAATACAAGTTGTTCTCGCAGACAAACAGTACGGGAAGCTGGTACAACGAGGCCAGATTCATGGCTTCGTGCACGTGCCCTTCCTCCATGCTTCCATCGCCCAGGAATGCCACCGCCACGTTCTTCTCCTCGCGCGTCTTATAAGCGAAGGCCGCCCCCACGGCCAGAGGCACGGTGCCGGCCACAATCGGAACCGTACCCAAGATTCCCACCTCGGGCGCGAACAAGTGCATCGACCCACCGCGTCCGCTCGAACATCCGGTGACTTTGAGCAGAACCTCGGCGAACAAACCTTCCAGGGACCCGCCCTTGGCCAGATAGTGGCCGTGCGAGCGGTGGCCGCCCCAAATCGTGTCCGTCGCCTCGAGCGCCGCGCAGACGCCCACCGCAACGGCCTCCTGGCCGATGCACAGATGACACGGGCAGCGGACTTCCCCCGTTTCCACCATTCCGGCAATGGTCTCCTCGGCCCGCCGGATCAGGATCATCTTCTCCCAGCAGGCGATCCGCCACTCGGTGTTCATGCGCATCTTCCTCTCCCGTAGAAGGCTCGTATCGCTTCCGTGATGATTTCCACTTCTTCGCCGGTAAGCCAGGCATGCATGGGCAGCAGCAGCACCCGCGCAAAGAGCGTTTCGGTGCGCGGCAGATGGGCGCGGAGTCCCAAGGCTTCCCACTGGTGCACGGCTTTACCGCCCCAGGGCAGCAGAGTGCCGATGCCGAGTTGTTTCAGAAACTCGCGCAGCGCGTCGCGCCGGCCGGCTTCAATTTCATAGTTTTGGTAGACATCGAAGTGATCCGCGTCCCCCGCCGGTCCAGGCGGCAGGACAATCTCCGGCACATCCGCAAGCCCCTCACGGTAGGCCTGCGCCAACGCCCGTCTGCGCTCCATAACCCCTGCATATTTGCAGAGGCGAAAGTCCAGAATCGCCGCCTGCAGATTGTCGAGCCGCGAATTCAATCCCCATCCCGTGACGTTTCCGGATTCGTCCCGGCCATGATCGTGCAACGCGGCGATCCGGGCGGCCACGGCGCTGTCATTGGTGATCACCGCTCCGCCGTCCCCCAGGCAACCCAGGAGTTTGGCGGGGAAAAAGCTGATGGCCGCGGCGGTGCCGAAGGTTCCCGCGCAGTGGCCGCGGAAACGCGAGCCCAGCGCCTGCGCCGCGTCTTCGATGATCGCGAGCCCGTGGCGGTTGGCAAGCGAGCCCAGCGCGTCCATGTTCGCGGTCCGCCCGTTCAACTGCGTGGGCAGTATCGCACGGGTGCGCGGAGTGATGGCGGCCTCGACCGCGCCCGCATCGATCAAGTGGTCCGCGCCGCATTCGACGGGCACCGGAACACCTCCCGCGAAGTGGATCGCCGCCGCTGTCGCCACCATGGTGTGCGAACTGAAAATTACCTCCGCGCCGGGCTCAATGCCGGCGGCGCGCAGGGCAATCAGCAAACCGTCGGTGGCGTTGGCCACGCCAATGGCATGGCGGACGCCCAGGAAGCGCGCCAGATTTTCCTCGAACCGGCGTACGTCTTCCTGCAAAATGAAAGCTCCGCGGCGGCCCACGTCGCGGAAAATCCTGGTGAGGCTGTCTTCCTCCGACAGAAACACCCGTGGGTATGGGAAGAATGGAATGGAACGCGCTAGTGCCGCGGTATGCATGGACCCTCCTTCAGAACGGTGCGCTTTCGTTGCCAGCTCGCACTCGCCGCGCGGAGCACTCCCACAATGCTTCCCAGGCCGTAGCTCGCGTGCAGCAGGAAGAATACCGGCGGCATCGACAGTACGTAGCCGGGCACGTTCAGCTTTCTGGCCACGTCCATGGAAGCAGCCAAGTTCGCGAGCGTGTAAGGGATGCAGACCGCCGCCAGGAGCCAGGGCGTCCAGGCAAACAGCGTGGCGCCGGCCAGCAGTGAGAGTGCGAACAACAACGGAATCAGGTGGCGCAGCGACACGGGGATGACATCGCTATATATGAACGGGAGCACGGCCCATTCGCCATTGGAGAAGTTGTGCCGCACAAAGGAACCCAGGCGCGAACGCGCATAGTAGTCGCTGCAAACCTCGGGAACCAGAAGTGTCCGCCCGCCGGCGGCTTTGAGTCGAAGACTGAACTCCATATCCTGGCTGCGCCGCAGGTCCGTATTGAACTTGCCCACGCGCTGGAATACGTCGCGGCGCCAGCACCCGCCAAACACCGTATCCACCCAACGCGGCTCGCGTGACCCGATCCGAAAGTAGGAATTTCCCACTCCAAATCGATGACCCAGAGCCGCCACAATCGGCCCGGCAAACAAACCCATGTCCCGCGGCAAGGTGCGCATAGTGCCGCCGACGTTGTCGGCTCCGGAGGACTCCAGATGCGCGACGCATAGAGTGAAGTAATCCGCGGCAACGGCCGCATGGGCGTCAACGCGGGCGACTATATCGCCGCGCGCGGCGGCGATCCCGTGGTTCAGCGCCCACGGCGTCGTGCCTTGCGGATTGTCGATCAACCGCACCCGCAGGTCTGCCTGTGCGCGCTCTTCAATCAGTTCACGGGTCCCATCCGAGCTTCCGCCGTCCACAACCAGGACTTCCATGCGCCCGGCGGGATAGCCACCCGCCAAGATCGAATCCAGGCAGCGCGCCAGGAATCTCACCTCATTGCGGCACGGGATCACCACGGAGAGAAAGGGCAACGGCATCAATGGGCGCCCTCCCATCTCCATCCGCTCTCCGCATGCCACACCAACTTCTTCTTCCGCGCCGCGGACGGACGGCAGGCAATCGCCAGCGCGCCCACCGGCAGCAGGATGCACTCCAGCAGCAGGCCCTTGTAACCCTCCGGGCCGGCCCGGATCAAGGGAGGAATGCCGGCGACAAGGATCCAAGGCGCCACGATCGAGAACAACCGGAGGAGCAGCCCGGACCGGCGGCGAACTCTGCGGTGAGCGTTGAGACAACCGGCCCAGACCAGCCCCAGCACAATGCCCCCGATCGCAACACCCGCGTAACCGAAATTCAAATACCAGCCGGTCGCATGGTGCAACGAGTAACCTTGATTGGAGATCGCGCCGACGCTTTCGGCGTAGTAGAGATAGATGTCGCGTGGGCGGTCCCGCCACACGACTCTGGGAATCACCGAACAAGCCAAGCTATACAGGCTGTACCCAAAGCGAAGCGCGGTCCGGCTGGCCAGCACTCCATACATTGAGAAATGCGCGGCGAAGGCCTCGTTGCTGGAAGCCACGAAGCGGCCAGTTTCCATGGGTTGCGTGGCCCTTTGCGACAGTGCTTCCTGCATACCTGAAAGCGGCGTCGCCCGGAAAAAATCAATCGCCGCCAAGAACCACAATCCGCAGCCGAGGACTAATCCCAGCTTCTTCCAACCGGGCCTGCGTAGCGAACCCGCATAGGTAAGGCCTCCGGCCAACAGCGCCGTAAACACTTCATTCTTGTTGCCCAGGACGAAGGTAAACGCCGCCATCCCGCCCAGCAGAATGATGTAACCCGGCCAGGTGTAAGGCCGGACCACGTTCATAAAATAGCGTGAGCGCGTGCCCGCCGCCAAAGTGGCAAGCCCGATGGCGGGAGGAATCAGAGCCACCCGGTTCAACACCTGGGGCAGCGTAGACCACTCGTCGGTCTGCGATCTCGTATACCAGTACGCCGAAGTATTCATGGCCCAGGCCGCGTCCAATTTGCCGCGCATCAGCAGATAACTGCCGATTCCAGCCGCGAAGCCGAGCAGCAAAATCGCGTCGTGCCGCAACGCGAGCCGGGGCGCGGGACGCAGACGCCGGGGCGTGAGCGTGGCGAGCAGCGTGAGTTCGATCAGAATGATGAATCCGGCGTAAAGGGCCAATGTGATCAAGTACCAGCCGTCCAGTTGAACGGGAAACATCTTCCGTTCCAGGTAGTGATAATGCTGGCCGCTAAATCCACCGGTCTTGTCGATCACGACGGACCAGGCTCCGTAAAGCGACCAGTAATACAGCGCGGTGATTCCCACTAGCAAACCTGGGTCGCGTTGGCGCCAGAACAAAATCCAAGCCAGCACCGCGATAATGGCCGTCACCACGCCCAGCAGCGTGAAGTATTCCACTTAGGTGGGGTCCTCCGTCATGGCTAATCGTGGAGAGCGCGCAAGACCCAGGTAAATGCGTTGCAGCTCGGCGGCGATGCGGTTGGAAGAAAACTCCGGCATCTTGCGGCGGCCGTCACTGCGCGTGGGCGGCGACAATATGCCGGCCAGCGCCCTGGCAATCGCTTCCGGATGACGCGCCACAATATGCGAAGCAGCCACGCCGCGCAGGCGCTCGGCCGTGTCGCCGACATCCACGCTGACCACCGGAAGGTTGCACGCCAGAGCCTCCTGGATTACGGTCGGCGAACCCTCCGCATCGCTGGTGAGAAGCAGACAATCGGCCGCGTTCATCAGCGCCGGCATTTGCGCGGGGGGCGTACTCCCATCCAAAATCTGCATGCGCAAGCCACCAACGTGGAGCTTGGCTTGCTCGACAGCCTGGCGTGCCAGATCCAAGCGTTTAATCAGCGGGTCGCCGCCGGCATTAAACAAGACGACTCGGTCGGCCTCTTTCCAGCCCAGACGCTGGCGCGCCCGCAGCCGCGGCTCGGGAGCAAACATTTCCGGGTCCACTCCGCTGGGCAAGACCACGGCACGGTTCCGGCGCCACCAGAGCCGGGCCCGCAATGGCCCGCTCACGCAGATCATCCGCGCCGCCCGCAGAGCCGCCATCTGGGATAGCATCCTGCCCAAAGCCGCGCGCAATTTTTCGCCTACGGAGGCTTGCGGCGAAGGCGGGTTCAAATCACCACCACGAAATGTGATCACCAGCGGCACGCCGGGCGCCGCCAATGCGGCGAACATGGCCGTCACCGTACCGAAATGGGCGTGGACAACGTGAGGAGCGAAGCGGCGCAGGCATCTCCGGAAGCGCACCCACTCGCGGGTCACCAGCGCCAGCGAAGTCCGGGATCGCAAGTGGAATACCGCCACGTTCACTCCGGCACGGCGCAAACTCTCCGCTTGCCGGCGGGCGAAAATCATGGAGTTGCCCCGCGCCACTCCCGGGATGACGAAAAGCACCCGCAGGCGATTCACCGGAAACACGTCTCCCGCACCGGAGGGAGGGCTGAAAACACGGCCCAGCGCGCCAGCTTCCCCCACGCCAAGCCACTGCCCGGATGGGCTTTTAACAGACCGAGGAAGACGCCGCCCGCTCCCCGCAAATCGCCGGCAAGCATACGGTGATCCGCTTGTTTCAGCGCGGCGCGCAGCGCCCCCCCGCTGCTCTCCAGTTCCGCGGCGGCGGCGGCAAGAGCGCGGCGGACTTCCCTCTGCGTATCCTGATGCGAGTCTTCGCGGGATGACCTCGCCCGCCGCTCGCGCGCGAGAATCTGCGCGGCGCGGTGCGCGCGGGCCTGATCCTCCGCCCTCCTGACGCTGACCGAGCCGGAGCTATAGCGGTAGTGATACAGCGCCCGCCGGAGATTGGCCGCGCCATAGGTATCGGAGAGCCGCCAGAAAAAGTCGTAATCCTGCGCGCACGGAAACTCCTCCCGGTATCCGCCGGCGGCGCGCGCCGCATTGGTCCGGAACATGGCCGCGCCGTGCACGAAAGGGTTCCGCCGCCAGAACGCATCGCGAATCCCGGCGGTATCTTCGGGCAGCCGGGTGGGCCACAACGGGCGTCCGTCGCCGCGATGCATCCAGGCGTTGCTTCCACATAGTGCCAGTTCCGGGTGCGCTTGCAGGAAGCCGCATTGGATCTCGAGCCGCCCCGGATCGCTCCAATCGTCGGCGTCCTGGCGGGCGATGAATTCACCAGACGCTAGTTCGAGTCCCCGGTTTAGGGCCTTGGTCACGCCCACGCCTCCCGTGGCAAGGAGACGAACCCGCGCATCGGCGGCGGCCTGCCGTTCCAACTCGCGGACCGTGTCTCCGTTCCGGCTTCCGTCATCCAAAATCAGAAACTCAAAGGCGCCAAAGCTCTGGCCAAGAATCGATTCCGCGGCCTGCCGCAGCATCGCGGGCGGCGTATCTCTCACCGGCATCAGCACCGTTACCATTTGGCCCTCCACTGGCGGGCCCATGCCGCGAAAAGCAGCAACGTCCACAGTTTTTGACCTGACCAGCCCCTCTGCCCGCCGGGAGCCAGCAAGGGACACGGCAACAACGCCTGCCTGAGCTCCCGCAGAGGACCGGTCAGCCAGCGGTCGATCGGAGCGCCAAACCCCTGCTTGGGCCGGGCCAATACTTCCGCCGGTAACTCCCGCGCGTAGGCCGCGCGCAGAAGAACTTTTTTTTCACTGCCGCAAACCAGGTCGCCATCGGCAAGCCCCTGGGTCCATTCAATGAGCCGATGATCCAGAAAAGGGGCTCGGCCCTCTATACCAAATGCTCCCAGCGCGATGTCCATCTTGTAAGTCAACCCGTTGGCGAGCCCAAGATGGCGATCGGTCCGGAGCGCCCTCCGCAATGCGTTTTCTTCGGTGGTCTCCAACCACAGCGCGGACCGCTCCGCCGCAAACACGTTGCCTGCCGCGCGCTCGGCGAGTATCTGTTGCCGCTCGGCGGCGCGGAAGGTCACTTTCGACTGTAGGTAGACACCGGCCGGCCCCGATCCGGCGCCATCGCACAATCCGGCGGCCGCTGCCATGGCCTTAATCGCCTGCTTGGCGGCGATCCATTCGTAGTGCCGGTAGCCGCCGAAGGTTTCATCGCCTCCATCCCCGTTCAACACGACCTTGTAGCGTCCCGCCAGCGCTCTCGCCAGCACGTAGGAAGGCACGGCCGAGCTATCGGCAAAGGGCTCGTCATAGAGGCCCGCTAAAGGAACCAGTTCATCCGCGATGCGGATCTCCGGAATTTCAATGACCTCGTGCCGCAGATCCAGCCCTTCCGCGACCTTGCTGGCAAAGAGCGCGCCGGGGTCTTGCTTGGCAAAGGCAATCGTGAAGGCTTCCGGCCGGTGACCTTGGCGGCGGCACTCCGCCGCGATCACGGAGGAATCCACTCCTCCGCTCAGACACAGAGCGATGGGAACGTCCGCGCGCATGCGCTGGCCGACGGCGCGGGCGACCTGCTCGCGGAGAGCTTCCTGCCGCCCGGCGCCATCGTTCACGGTCGCGCTGGCTCGCGGGGGACACCACCAGCGCACCGGCCGGGGCGCTTCACCCGGAGCGAGGCGCAATAGGTGGCCCGCCGGGAGCTTAGCGCATCTCTGGAAAATGGCCAGCGGAGCCGGCACATAGCCCAGCGCCAGGTAGGCGTCTACGGCCACTGGATCGAGCGTTGCGTCGTGCAGCGGGGCCAACGCCTTCATCTCACTGGCAAAGCCCAGCGTCCTGCCATCCCAAAAATGTACGAGCGGCTTTTCGCCATACCGGTCGCGCGCGAGGGTCAACACGCGCTCCCGCGCATCCCACAGCGCAAACGCGAACATGCCCGCCACGCGGCCGAGAGCGCCTTCCACACCCCAAGCCGCGCAGGCCGCGAGTAACACCTCCGTGTCGGTCGAGCTGGCAAATGGCCCACCTAATTGTTCGCGCAATTCTGGATAGTTAAAGACTTCGCCGTTGAACACAATGGTCCAGCGGCCGTCGCGCGAGGTCATGGGCTGGCGTCCCGCTTCACCCAGACCGACAATCGCCAGCCGGCAGTGTCCCAACACTACTTGGCGGTCGCGAAAGAGCCCCCGTCCGTCCGGCCCGCGATGGCTCTGTAGGTCGATCATTTGACGCACCAGATCTTCGGGCTCCGGCCCGGGAGCCACATCCAATCCCAATAAACCTGCAATTCCACACATGATGTTGTTGCGCTTTATAAAGGGCTCAGGCTTTGCCGGGATCTCTCGCCAGCCAGAACTCCAGTGGCCCAGCGCCGGATGATGAGCCGGCCCGGCCGCTCCAGGATCCATGCCCAATGCCGGCCAGCCACCCGCAGCAGAGATTGCCACGCGGCACAAGCGGCATCGCTCTGGCCGCTGCGCAGGCGCGCGCGCAATGTAAGCGCGAGACGCAGGCAGACGTTGGCTCGCCAGGCCGCCCGCCAAAGCATTCCTGGTAACGAGAACTTGGGCCAGCGCCGGAGCATGGCCCGCTCCACGATCGCGAAGATTTCCATCTGCATTTGCGCACTGCCCACGCGATTGCTCCAATTGCCCCCGTGACGCCGGTTGAGAACTCCGTAACGCGGAAGCAGAGCGACCGGAAACTGCTCCGCCGCGCGCACGAACCAGTCCGTGTCGGCTAACGCATAAGCGGAATCGAAAGGCCCCACCTGCTCCCACACTTCCCGGCGCATGACCAGGGTCGAAGGATGGAATGGCCAGTCGTAATAGCGGATCAAATAGCGAAACAAGTTGCCGCGGCCGACCCTCAGCGGCACCGGCGACCGGAGCGGCCGCGGTTCGATCCGCGAGCGCCCCCCGGCGAACTCCAGGGCATCCATGAATCCGGAATGCACCAAACCCACTTCCGGATGAGCCGCGAGATACTCGTGAGCGGCTTCCAAGTGCCCCGGAAGAAACCGGTCGTCATCGGAGCACCAGGCGATGAAATCACCTCGCGTGGCCCTCATCGCCGTGTTCCAGTTTTCAACTCCACCCGAGTTCTTCTCCCGCCGGATGAGGCGGACCCGTGGGTCGCCGGCCGCCAGCGGCAGAAGCAGCTCGGCGGTCCCATCCGTCGACGCGTCATCGGCCACCACAATCTCGTCCGGCATCCGGGACTGCGCCAGCGCGGCTGCGATGGCCTCGCGCACCATGGCTGCGCGGTTGTACGTGGCTATGGCGACGGAGATCTTCATACCCGGCTCCAGAACAGCGCTGACGCGGAGGCCACCAAAGCCAAACCAGCCAACCAGGCGGCGCAGGCCGCGCGCGTGATTCTTACATGCTGGTAGCCGAACAAATAAATCCCGCAGATCAGTAGGTGGGTCAAGTACATCAGGACAAAAGCCATCGCGGCGCTCGCCGCCGCCGTGAACCAATGGGCCAGGACCATTGCCGCGACCCAGAAGGTCCCATAGGCAGCTACGTCAGCGGCCACGAAAACTCTCATGTTCGCGGCGGCCAGGAGCGGGATCGACAGAACCCAGCTCGTGACTTTGAGGTAATCCCCGATCAAAGTCCAACGTAAGTACAGCGCCCCTGGGCGGAAGGACTGTGCATAGAACCAGAAAATCAGTTGCGGCTTCAAGTAGGCGATTCCGGTAATGAGAATCGCGGCGGCCCCGGCGGTCACGGCCAACACATTTGAAATGTGATGGCTTCTTGCGACGGGTTCACGCGCCCGCGCCAATGCCGGCAAATAATAGGCCTGCAGGGAGGATAGAACCAGCGCGGCATGGTTCATGCTGATCCCCCAGGCGGCGTCGAAATGACCGGTAACCTCCACGCCTTGGGTGGACGTGATTCTGGCGCGAACCAGAAGCAGGACGCACGAGGCGAGCAGCCCGCTCACCAGCATTCCCGCCGACATCGTGAGAAAGCCCCGCGCCGCGCTCGCGGACCACATGCGGCCCGGTCCGCAAAAATAGGTTCGCCATTCACCGCGGCAACCCGATAGGGCGCCCACAGCCGCCAGGGCGCTCATCGCCGCCGAAAAACCAAGAAGCCAGGAAAGAGCCTCCGGAGAATTCACGTAAAGGCTCCGCGACAGGTAGCAAGCTCCTGCCGCCATCGCAACGGCCGCCCATACTTGCAGATTTGCTAGAGTTCCGATTCTGCCCAGTCCGTTGAGAAGCGCGCTGGCAAACACAAATGAACTCGAGCCGATCACGGCAACGGTTAACCAAGGCAGCGCGCGGCTCGCCGGCGGCGGTAAGCCCGCCAACCGCGCCACCCACTGCGGAGCCAGAATCAGGATCAGTGCGACGAGTGCGGTTGCCCCGGCAAAAATCCATGAGGATGTTCGCAGATACTCGCGCCGCGCTACGCCATCCAGCGCGCTTGTCCCGCGCACCACGGCGGTTAGGCCGTTGCCGGTGGCAGCCGCCAGACCCGCCTGCCGGATTTGTTGCAGTGTGGCAAACAAGGCGACATGGGCGGGACCGGCAACCACCGCGATCGTCTTGACGGCCAAGGCACCCAACAGGCCGCTGACCAGCGCTGCGCCGCCCGTCTTGCTCATGGCTCCGAGCAACGGACGCCAGCGGGCCGCATCCGGATGGCCGGCAGTCAGGGTTGCGGCGCCCACGACACTTCCCGCGGCATCATTTGCCCCACCTTGCCAGTCCGGCGCTCCCATTCTTGATACCGGCGCGTAATCTCTCGGAATAGACCTTGCTTCTGGATTTCCGCGCTCAACATGGCGTATCCACGTTCGCCCGAGAAATGGACGCTGTCGGAATAAATCATCTCCGGCGTGTTCTCAAACACACGCGTTAAATCCAGAACTTGCGTGTCCCCGCCACGAGCCCAAAGGCCCAGCGCCGGAATCGCCGCCGAGTAGAGCGCCGCCGCGCGGCGTGAAATCTCTTCCCCGTTGCCGGGCCGTAAACGAGTCCACATTATGGTTTCTTCCGGGCTCCAGGGCTTGGCAAAATGAAGCGTCGGCTGCAACATGACCGTATAGAGGGCGCCACGGGACTCCGCCAACGTCCGCGTGAGACCCAACGTATACAAATAGGAACCTAGAATTTCCTCCCGCGCGACCCCTCCACCGGCCCTGGTAACTCGACCGACCCTGGTAACCGGCGCGTAGCGCGCGAGCCGGCTCGCCACACGGGCCAGGGCCAGATGAGCAACCCAGGAATGATGGCCATAGAACTGGGCGCGCATTTGGGCGTCTCGGTACGGCAGATTCGCCTCCTCGTCATCGCCAATGGGCCGCGGATGCATCAGGTCATTGGCGCCATCAAACGACACCACCACTTGCGGTTCCAGCGGTAATCCAAATTGCGTGAAGATGGCCAGCTCCTGCGCCGAACTCGCGCCTCCCTGGCACAAGTTGAGTACACGGGCCTGCGCCAGACCGGCCGCGTGCAGCATCTCTTCCAGACGCTCCGGCACCGGCCTACCGGGATTCATACCTTCCCCTAGACACACCGAGCCGCCCAGGAATTCCACCAAAAACGAGCCCTTATACGACTCCAGCGCGCCGGCGCGGAATCCCTCGCGATTCAAGGGCCACGGCGCGCGGACCATGCGCTGCATCCGGTAAGGAGCATAGTCGAACACGATATCCTCGCCGCCCGGATGGATCCATTCGGCCAGGCGCGCGCCGCCTTCGGTCAGCAGCAGCAGCAGCAGCGTTTGTGCAATCATCTGGGCGGCGCGATTCATTTGGGTTAAAAAACGGGTCAGAACAACGTGTAAATGAGAGGCGCCAGCGCCGAGGTCTGTGCGAACACCAGCAATCCGCCAAGCAAGAGCATCGCCAGCATCAAAGGAAGCAGCCACAGCTTGCCGCCGGAAGCCAGTAATTCCCATAACTCCGTCACCACAGTAAGTTTTTCCCGCATGTTTAGTAGAGCCTCTCAAATTCCCACCGGCTGGGATGTGTGCGCACCCGTGGAATCCAATAGCTGGCCTGCGGCGGAGCCCGCCTGCCGAGCGAATCCTTGCCCACCAGCCGTCCCCACAGACGGTACGCCGTGAACCCCAGGAAGTACAGCAAAGCCAGGACCGCCATCGTGTGGGCGGCCCCCACCACGCGAGCCGCGCGCCACCAGGCCCGGTGAAACCAAGCAGCAAACTTGCGCGACACGAATGCGGCTGCCACCAGAACCAGCGCACATCCCCACATAGCCTCGGCGCGGGCTTCATGACCGCGCCAATAGCTGAGTCCGGCGAACCCCGTCAGCGCAAAGGAAAGCACGACTACCGTTTTTTGTTCTGTCGCCGGGCGCATCAGTCGAGTTGAAATTCCTCCTGCCAGGAATCCGCATCCACTTCGTCCGCGTTTGCTCTTTCAAGCAGGAAACCGCCCATGACGAGAGCGTCCATATTCGTCCGCAGGAAGCAGCGCACCGCGTCCTCCGGTGTGCAAACGATGGGCTCCCCCCGCACGTTGAAAGAAGTGTTGATCAACACCGGGCAGCCGGTCAGCCTCCCGAACTCGGCGAGCAAGTCATGGTAGAGAGGATTGTCTTCGCGCCGGACGGTCTGCACGCGCGCGGAATAGTCCACGTGCGTCACCGCGGGAATCGCCGAACGCGGCACCTGCAGTTTCTCAATACCGAACCGCGAGGTTTCCTCCGCGGTCATGGGAATCCGCAAGCGTTCCGCCACCGGCGCCACCAGCAGCATGTAGGGAGACTCGCCAGAGAGATCGAAGTAGCGGCTGGCATCCTCCAGAATCACGGAAGGCGCAAACGGCCGGAAACTTTCGCGAAACTTGATCTTCAGATTCATGCGCGACTGCATGTCCGGCGAACGTGGGTCGCCCAGAATACTGCGCGCCCCCAGCGCCCTGGGACCGAATTCCATCCGCCCCTGAAACCACGCCACTACTTTCCCGTCCGCAAGGAGGCGCGCCGTGGCGGCGATCAGATCGGCGCGCTCCAGACGCCGGAGCGAGACGCCGCTGCCCGCTGCCGCGGCGGCGATTTCTTCCGCCGTAAATTCAGGACCCAGGAGGGCACCCTGCATGCGGTCGCGCCCTCCGTCAGACGAGGGCCTGGGTTGGCCAAGATATTGGTGCCAGACCGAGAAGGCCGCCCCCAATGCGCCTCCCGCATCGCCCGCCGCCGGTTGAATCCAGACGTGGTCGAAACCGGCTTCCCGGGCCATGCGCCCGTTCGCCACGCAGTTGAGAGCCACCCCTCCCGCCAGGCACAAATTCGACTCGCCAGTTTCCCGGCGGACATGCCGGGCCATCCGCAGCATGGCGGTTTCCGTGACCTCTTGAATCGAGCGGGCCAGATCCATGTCGCGCTGCGTGAGCGGGGACTCGGGTTGCCTGGGCGGACCACCGAACAGCTCGTCAAACCGGCCGCTGGTCATCGTCAGGCCTTCGCAGAAGTTGAAATACTGCAAATGCAAACGGAGCGAACCGTCCTCGCGCATGTCAACTAGATGATCGAGAATGGTCTGGACATAGCGCGGCTCCCCGTAAGGCGCCAATCCCATCAACTTGTATTCACCGGAATTCACGCGGAATCCCGTGTAGTACGTGAAGGCGGAATACAACAATCCCAGCGAGTGCGGGAAATTCATCTCGGCCAATAGATACATCTGATTCGCGCGTCCATAGCCATAACTGGCCGTGGCCCACTCGCCGACGCCGTCCACGGTCAACACAGCGGCGCGATCAAAAGGACTGGGGAAATAGGCGCTGGCGGCGTGCGCTTCATGATGGCCGGTGAAGAGCACCCGCCCCCGAAACTCACAGCGGCGCGCAATCTCTTCGCGCATCCACAGCTTCTCCCGCAGCCAGGCGGGCATGGCCTTGGCGAAACTCGCGAACCCGCGCGGGGCGTAGTCCATGTAAGTTTCCATCAGGCGTTCAAATTTACGCAGCGGCTTGTCGTAGTAGACGACGTGATCCAATTCGTGCCCGGTGATACCGGCCCTGCGCAGGCAAAAGGCAACGGCATGCGTTGGAAAACCCGCATCGTGCTTCTGGCGCGTGAAACGCTCCTCCTGTGCCGCGGCCACAATTTCGCCATCGGCGAGAAGGCACGCCGCCGAATCGTGATAATAGGCGGAAATTCCCAATATGGTAGTCACTGGACCGCTCCCGCCGGCAGGCATGCCGCCAGACATACCGAGCTGACCACTTCCTCCACCTGTTCCCCGGTCAGATGAGGATGCAGCGGCAGGCTCAATACCGTCGCGGCAATGCTTTCAGCAATGGGAAAAGCCCCCTTCTCAAAGCCATGGTCACGATAGGCCGCGGAAAGATGAGGAGGGACTGGATAGTGAATCAATGTTTCCACTCCCTCCACAGCGAGTTGCCGCGCCAGCCAGTCGCGTTCCGGATGACGCACGGCAAAAATGTGCCAAACGGATTCACTGGACTTTGCATCGCAAGGCAATGTCAGACCGGGAATCCCTTCGAATGCCTCCAGGTAGTGGCCGGCAATCGCACGGCGGCGCTGATTCCAGCAGTCCAGGTAGCGCAGCTTCACGCGCAACACCGCTGCCTGCAGCGGATCGAGCCGCGAATTTACTCCGCGAAGCTCGTGGAAGTACTTCTTCCGCGACCCGTAATTACCCAGGACTCGGATCTTACCGGCGAGCGCCGCGTCGTCAGTCAACACGGCCCCGCCGTCGCCCAGGGCGCCCAGGTTCTTGCTGGGGTAAAAGCTGATCGCTGAAGTGCATCCTCCCAGATTGGCGCCGTGGGCCTGCGCGGCATCGGCGAGCAAAGGTATGCCGTGCCGCGCGGCAATCTCTCGCAATGGGTCAAGCGGCGCGATGCGCCCGTAAAGGTGCACGGCCATGATGGCCCGCGTGCGGGAGTTGACTGCCGCCGCCGTTTTTTCCGGATCGAGGTTGCACGTCCGCGGGTCCGGGTCCACTGGCGCGACTTCCGCCCCCACCGCGGACACGGCAAGCCAGGTCGCGATATAAGTATTGGAGGGCACGATCACCTGATCGCCTTCTCCGACGCCCAGCGCCCGCAATAGCAGGATTAAGGCATCCAATCCGCTGGCCACTCCCACGCAGTGGCGGGCTCCGCACTTACGGGCAAATTCTTCCTCGAACGCTTCGACTTCCTGCCCCAGGATGTAGCGGCCGGAGTCCAGGACTCGGGCCACGGCCTGGTCCAGTTCTCCGCGCAACTCCGCGGTGGCCCGGCCCAGATCAAGAAATGGGACCATCAGCCTCTCCGGCCAGCGCCAGATATTCATCCAGATCGCGGACATAATCGTCTTCCTTGTAGATGTCGGAGGCAAGGACCAGCAGCACGGCGTCGGCCGAATACCGGTATTCCGTGGTCCACACCAGCGGCGGCACATGCAATCCGAGATCCGGCCGGTTCAGTAAAATCTCCTCGCTGGCATCGCCGTCGAACAACCGCACCGAACAGCTGCCATGAACACATACCAGGAACTGGTCGAGTGTCCGGTGGGCATGTTCCCCGCGGACTTCGCGGCTGGGGACGCCGTACACCAGGAAGTAGCGCACCACGGGAAACGGCAGCGACTGGTGAATCTCGGCAAACGATAGATGTCCGCGCGGGTCGGTGATGCGCGGTAATTCGTACAACCGCGCGCCCCCAATCAGGGGCGTTTCTTCCACGGTTTGCCCCGGCCGGATCTCCCGCGTGCGCAACCGCCCGCGGCCCGACGCGCGCTCATCCACGTAGCCGCTGACGGCGGCGGGGTTACCGACGACAATGGCTCCCGCCGGCACATCCCGCGTAACCACGGCGCCCGCGCCCACCATGGCGCCTGCGCCTATTGTGATTCCGGGAAGAATGGTCGCGTTGGCTCCGATCGAGGCGCCGCGGCGGACTACCGTGCGGGTAAACTGCACGGGTTTGCGCCGGCTGCGCGGGAAAGGATCGTTGGTGAAAGTGGCATTGGGGCCCACGAAAACGTCGTCCTCAAGAGTGACGCCGTCCCAGAGCTGGACGCCGCATTTGAGAGTGACGCGATCCCCGACCACGGCCCCACCTTCGACAAAAGTGTGGTCACAGACGTTACAGTCGGACCCGATGCGGGCGCCCTTCAGAATGTGCGCGAAAGCCCAGACCCGGGTGCGGGCGCCGATGTCGCTCGACTCCACGCGGCTCTCCGGATGCGCGAAAAACTGCGGCTGGGCGGCAGAAGCGGTGCTCATGGCGTTACTGTTTTTCCACCCACCAATTCCCCAGCGCCATATATTGCAGCCCGCTGCGCAGAAACACATCGACGGCATCGCGTGCCCGATATACGATGGGTTCGCCGTGGAGATTGAACGATGTGTTCAGGACAATGCCTTCGCCCGCGCACACCTCGTATTCCCGCAACAGGCGGTAATAGTCGGGATTGGAAGCTGCCGACACTTCCTGCGGACGGGTGGTGAAGTCATAGGGATGCTGCGCGGCAGGGAACGCCGCGCGCTTCCCGGGACGGGAGCGGAAAGCAAACATCATGTGGGGCGATGCAACGGGTTTGGGCTTGCTGTAGTATTGGTCCGCCTTTTCAGCCAGTACGGACGGCGCAAAGGGCATCCAGAAATCCCGGTTCTTGACCATCTCGTTGATCATGCGCACCGCGCCGGGCGAATCGGCGCGGGCGAGGATCGACCGGTTTCCCAGCGCCCGCGCGCCGAACTCCAGCGCTCCCTTGGCGCGGGCGACAATCTTGCCTTCGGCCAGCTTTTCGGCGGCCGTACGCTCGATGTCGGCGGCATAACGAATCCCGAGCCGCTTCGTCCGCGCCGCCGCCTCCAGCGCCAGCTCCGCCTCGGCGTCGGTGATGGCTTCGCCGTAGTACAGCGGCCCCAACGGAAGAATCTTCTGTCCGCCTTGCCGGGCTACGTGTAGCGCCGCGCCGATGCTGTTGGATTCGTCTCCACAGGAGGGGAACACGTACATGTCCTCGAGTTCCGGAATCTCCAGCACGGCCAGGTTGGCTTTCACGTTCATGAACACGCCGCCCGCGCACGCGATCTTGCGAATGCCGGTCTCGCGGATGGCGCGGATGGCCCACTCAGACAGAATTCCCTCGGTGAATTTCTGCACGCCCGCCGCGATATGGTCAAAGCGCCGGCCATCCAAGATACGATCCAGGAAACTGGCCGCCGCGTACATCGAAGGAACTCCGCGCCGCCGGCGCCACGCCATCGAATCTCCGCGAAACTCAAAAAGACTTGCGAAACACTCCGCCGCTTTGGCGGTACTCCCGGCGTTTGCCAGATACGGAGCCAAGCCCATGACTTTGTATTCGTGTTCCAGCGGAACCATGCCCAGGCGTTGGGTCACCAGCGCGTACAACCGGCCAATGGAGTCGTGTTCGGAAACTTCGGCAATACGGGTCAATCGGCCACCCTCGCCGATATTCACGGTGGCCGACACCCGGTCCCCTGAACCGTCACAGGTCAGCACGAGTACACGTTCCTCCGGCCACGGACACGTGTAATAGGCCGCCGAAGCATGCGCGAGGTGATGCTCCACCGGCTCTAGCCGCCGCCGCTCGATGCCCAGGGCTTCAAAATGTTCCTCGCGAATACTTTCCTTTCGACTCCGGTACATCCTGTCGACAAATGTGTTCTTAAGCGACTGCCGCAACCGGCCGCGAAAAGCAGAACACTGCCGGTATTCAGCGAGAATTTTCTCCCTCTGCCACTGGCCGTAGTTCATGTAGAGGCCGTTCAGCGCGACGCGGGCCGTGGCGCCGCTGCCATTGGCCATCCGCAAAGCCAGGGCCAAGCCATTTTCCGGGGCGTCGCCTTGGTTCTTGATGCGGGTGACGCGCTCTTCCTGCAAGGCCAGTTCCAGACGGCCATCGCGGACCATCGCGACCGAGGCGTTGTGGCCATCGTGCACGCCGATGACGACGTTAGATGGCGTGGAATTCACGACCCCACCTCCGCATTCTCCGCGTGGGCGTCTTGCTGGGCTCGATAATAGGACCGGTAATAACCGTAGTAGTAATAACTGTCACTCAGTTCCTTGTGCACTTCATTCAGGACGATGCCGACCAGCTTGGCGCGCACACGGTTCAGTGTTGCGAGCACGCTTGCGACCGCCTTGCGCGTCGTCTGCCCCGCCCGCGCCACCACAATCACGCCGTCGACGACCGTCGCCATTTGCAGCGGCTCGGCAAAACCCAATATGGGCGGGGCATCGAGAATCACCAGATCGTATTCTGACGCGGCCTCTTCGAGTACCTCGGCAAGTCCCCGGCCCACCAGATCCGAGGCGCGGCGCGTGGGAGGTCCAGCCGGCAAGATATGGAGATGCCGGAGCGCTTCCACCTCAATCACCGCCTCGCGCCACGGTATTTCCCCCAATAGGACGTTAGACAAACCTACGACGCTTGGCAAGTGGAAGCTGCGATGGATACTGGGGCGCCGCAAGTCGCCGTCGATCAGCAGGGTCCGTTTCCCCTGTTCAGCGTGAACTACAGCCAGATTGGTCGCGGTGGTTGTCTTCCCTTCCCCAGGTGCGGCGCTGGTGACTAACAGAGACCGGTAGTGCTGATCAAAGTTGCCCAGGAAAATCGAATTACGCAGGGTGCGAACCGATTCACCGAACCCGGAGAGATCGCCTTCCTCCCCTGGGCCGTCGCCGCGCTTGACGGCGGATAGCAGACCGGCCCGGCTGTCTTTCATTAGGGGCAGGCTGCCGATCACCTCGGTGCGCAATGTGCGCGACACTTGTTCGGGATCGCGGACGGTCTTATCCAGCAGGTCCGTCAATATGGCCGCCCCAGTGCCCGCCAGCCCGGAAAGCAGCAGCGCCAGAAGAAGATTCAGAACCATGTTGGGATACACCGGCTTGAGTCCAGGCCGGGCGGGATCCGCAATGCGAACCGAGCTATTGAGAAAACCGGCGTTGATTCCTGCTTCTTTTATCTTGCGGACCAGTACTTCGTATAGGTTCTTGTCCGCGTCGGCCTCGCGTTTCAGAGCCTGATATTCAAACGAGCGGGCGTTCATCTGATCGAATTCCGCCTTCGCCGCGCTGACGGCGTCCTTGACCATGGCCTCCCGGCGCTGGCTCTCTCGATAGCCGATTTCGACGCGCTGTGCGATTTGCTCCCGCGTGGTGCCAATGGCCGCCTCCACATCGTCCGCTTGCGCCTGTGCCTTGCGATATTCCGGATGATTCAGGCCAAAGTGCGCTTTCACCTCCGCGAAATGCTCGCGCGTTTCGTTAAGGTGCTCCACCAGTTTGCGCAGTGTTTCCCCCTGTGGCGCCGCGAGCGCGGCTTCGAGCGACCCCGCCTGGACCGATTGAAACGCCGCTTCCTGCCGCAAGCGGTCGGATTGCACGTTGGTGTACTCGGCATTCAACTGCAGCAAGCGGGCGGAAAGAATATTGGTCTTTTCCTCGGGATTGATCACATTGAGTTCCCGCTCAAAAGCGGCTAAGGCATGCCCGGAACGCTCCATCTTGGCCTTTAATTCGTCCATTTGCCGTTCCATGAAGGCCGCTACGCTCGCCGAACTCCGCAGCCGGATCTCATAAGAGCGTTCAAGATACGATTGCGCAATCGCGTTGGCGGCGTCGGCGGCCAATTGCGGATCCGCTGACTGGTAGGCAATCTGCATCAGGTAGGTATTCGGAGGCCGCGTGACCCTCAGATGTTTCAACACCACCGGCGCATCCTCCCCGCGCGGAGTCTGGGCCGCGGCCTGGCCTTCGTGCTTGCGCAGTTGAAATCGCTGATCGACCGGCCGCAAGACCGAATCCGATTCCACCAGCTTGATCTGTGTGGCCAGAAATTGATCCGCGTCGTTGACCGCGCTGCGCGCCGCCTCCTCGCCGACTACTCCGGCGGGCGATTGGCGGTCAATATCCACCGTGGCCGTCGCCTCGTAGATCGGCGTGAGCCGGGACGTGATCGTCATGGTCGCCAGCACGGCGGCAGCCACCAACCCGGCGATTCGCCAGCGGTATCGCTTCAGGACCCAGAAGTACTGCGAGAATGGCAGCCTGGCTTCCGGCGCCTCTTCCTCCGCCGGAGGATACATCGATCCCGGATATTGAGGAGGCATTCGCCCCCATTCGATGACGGTGGGCAATCCTTCCGCCTCGTCCCGCCCATACTGATTTCGCTTCATTTGTTTTCCGTCCCGTGGGTTCTTCAGCGGTTCATTCCCAAAATCAAGATCCCGGATACGGTACCGGTGGCAAAAGCAATGGCCCTTTCAATCGCGGTCGTGGTAACGCGCCGCGACCGGTTGTCGGGAATGTACAGTACATCATTCGGATGAAGCTCCAAATCGTCCGCTTTTCGATCCATGATTTTGCGCAACTCGACCGGGATCTCACTGCGAGCGGCTCCGTCCACGGGCCTGTACACGTAGGCCATCTTGTTGGCGTAGGGAGCTAGACCTTCGGCCAAGGCCACCGCTTTCAGTAGCGTGGTCTTTCCGCTGTCTTCCACGCGGAACGCTCCCGGCCTTCTCACATTGCCAACCACAAACACCCTCCCCGCCCGCGGGACGCGCACCTCTTCTCCCCCCTCCAGCGGCAGGTTCGACTCCGGATCGGCGGAGTCAATCAGCTTGGCCCTCGGAATCCGCGCGGCCAGTGCCGGTTGGCCCTGCTTGGCGGGACGGGTGACCAGGATTTCCGCTCCGGCATCCTCGGTAAGTCCCTGCGCTCTGGTTAGCGCTTCGAGTAAGGTCGTCTTTCCGACGGCTTGGAATGTCACGGGGTTCTTCACCGCGCCTGCCACGCTGATCGGACGGCTATAATATTCGGCGATATTGACGGTGACCGCCGGGTCCACCAGAATTTGCTCGCCGACCAGGCTCGCGGCAATACGGCCTTCGAGTTCGGTTGGCAACAAACCGCGTGCATCAATCTTTTCCCGCAGCAGGGGGAGCCGGATCGATCCGTCTTCACCGACACGCACGGTCCGCGTCATTTCCGGCGCTCCGTAAATCGAAATCGCTAGGAGGTCACTCGAACCGATCCGCTGCACCGGCAGATTGGCTCCCGCCGGTTGGCCTTGCCCGAGCAGCGGCAACGCGGCCAACAACCACCACCAGGGACCTAAGATTTTCCTGCGCATATTTGACCTCCGCCAACCGCTGCCCGCAGAACCCGCACGGGTTCCACCATATCGATTTCCAACTCCACCGCCATCGCCCGCTGCAGCAACTCAACGCCGACCACAAGGTGCAACCGGTCTTTCTCCCGCAACAGCGTTCCTTCCACGCCGCGCAACGGACCGCGTTCGATGCGCACGCGGTCACCGGGCTTTAGATAGGGCCAAGGACGCGCGGGCAGCCGCGACACGATGACCGCTTGCATCGCGGCAATCTCGGTATCCGGAATTTCCGCTGGTTTGCCGCCAAAACTCACCACCTTGACCACGCCGGGCGTATCCAGTACCTGTATCCGCTCCTGGTAAGGAAACCTGCAGAATACGTACCCGCTGAAAAGCGGAAGATCCAGTTCCTTGAGCCGGTCCGACCAGCGCCGGCAGCCTCGATAGGTGGGAGCCAGAGCCTCCAATCCTTTCGACTCCAGCAACGATCGCACCGGCTGCTCGTGCTGATGTTTCACCGTAACGGCGTACCACGGGCATAGCTCGCGCATTGTGAGTCCCATCGGGGAGTGTCCCCATCGCCAGCAGATGCTTCCGTGCGGCGCTGTTCCTACGTCAATTTGTGCCTGGCCTGGCGGATTCGTCTCAGCGGGAGTTAGGGGAAACACGGAGGGTTAGGCGATTCCATCGGAGTTCGTAACTGTCTCGAAACGGAATCACTTCCAGTTCGGCACGGCCGAGTCGCGACGATCCGCGCACGCAGCCCTCAGGCACGCACGCAGCCCCCAGGAATGTTAAGATCGTCCCCAGTTCCGTTTTCACAAGGCGAAGGGAGCAGCTATGCACCACCACGACGCGCACGACCATCATCACCCTCATACGCACGGGCACGGCCACGACCACGGTCACGCACACGGTCATGATCATCACCATCATCATGGCGACCACCATCATGATCACGGTCACGACCATGCCCCGGTTCGCGACCGCACACATCACCACTCGCGGCGCGACTTTTTCGGCCTGACCTTCGGCGGAGTCCTGGCGGGCGCGACCGTGCTGGAAGAAGCGTTCTTGCGCGCCGGCTGGGCGCGGGCGCAGTCGAACACGGCCGACACGAATCTGTTCGACATCCAGAAAATCGCAGACGGCGTCTATGCCGCCATCGCTAAGCCGCAGATTCTGACCAATTGCAACGCGGCCATCTTCGTCGGCGCGCGCGAGGTGGTCATCGTGGACGCGCACTCCAAACCCTCAGCCGCCTCCGCGCTCATCGCGCAGATCAGGAAGGACATCACCACTAAACCAGTCCGCTACCTGATCAACACCCACTTCCACTGGGATCACTCGCAAGGCGACCGCGCATACAAAGCCGCGGCGAATGGCGGCAAGTTCGACATCATCGCCAGCCAGACGACGAAAGAATGGTTAGTAGCGCAGGGGCGCAACCGCATGAAGGAGTCGCTCGAAGCCGTACCCGGTCAGATTGACACGCTGCGCGCGCGCATGGCCAAGAACCCGGCCGAAAAGGCCTTCTGCGAGGACAACATCCGCAAACTTCAGGCCTACCAGGCGGAGATGAAGGACTACCCGCTCGAGCTGCCCACCATCACCTTCGCCAAGGAGTACGAGATCAAGGATCCGGCCGGCGATCTGCATCTCGCCTTTCACGGCAAGGCTCACACTGCGGGCGACATCGCCGTCTACTGCCCACAAAAGAAGGTGGTCGCGTCGGGCGACGTCGTCATCGGCTTCCTGCCCAATCTGGGCGACGGCTACCCTCGGCCCTGGCCCAAGACCATCGATTCCATCGGCGGCCTGGATTTCAACCGCGTCATTCCGGGGCACGGACCCGTGCACACCGACAAGTCGCGCATGGGCCAGCTGCGCAACTACATCGAAGATCTGACGGGCCGCGTCGAAGCCGCCAAGAAGGCCGGTAAGCCGCTGGATGAGGTCAAGAAAACCATCACGGTGGCGTCGCTCCCAACATTTAAGTCCAACGGCTATGGAGCCTGGGTGGACGACAACCTCAAGAAATACGGCGTCTACATCGGCGCGCGGACCGCGCTCGAAGACCGCCTCACGCAGAACATTGAGGCGATCTACAAGAATTTAGATAGGGTGTAACGGGCGCTGGACAACAGCTAGGCGGGTAACGTAAGTCTCATACGATAAAGCATGGATTCGTCAACCCTCGAAAAGCTTGCCCACCAGTTCATGGTGAACGCCGTCCGCGTCGCGCCGGGCGAGAACATCTGGGTGGAGTACCGGGGACCCAAAGCCAAAGTGTTGGCCGACGCGTGCGCGGCCAAGGTGACCGCCATCGGCGGGCATCCGCACCTGATCGACACGGGAGCCGACGCGATCAACCGAACTATCGGGCCGATCGCGGCCGCCGGAATTGCGGCCCTGGGCGAGGAAAAGCTCGCGCTGATGAAGACCATGCAGGGCTACATCCGCGTGGACGACGACGCCGACCAGTCCAAGATCAACCTGCCTCCCGCGCAGATGTCGCTTTACAAGAAAGCCCTGCAGGCCATGACCGAGTACCGCGTCAATCACACGCGCTGGCTGGTGACGGCGGCTCCCACCGAGGAGTTCGCCGCGGCCTGCGGCATGAGCCATCCCGACTTCGAAGCGTTCTACCGTGATGTGTGTCTCCTCGACTACGGCAAGATGACCGAGGCCGTGAAGCCGCTGCAGAAACTGATGACGCAAGCGAAGACCGTGCGCATTTACAGCCCGGCGCAGGAAACTGACCTGCGCTTCAGCATTGAGGGCATCCCCGCCATCCCCTGCACAGGCACGCTGAACATCCCGGACGGCGAATGTTTCACCGCGCCCGTCCGCGATTCCATCCACGGCACCATCCGCTTCGGCCCTTCCGCTTACGACGGCCAGAGGTTCAAGTTCATTCGACTCACGTTCAAAGACGGCCACATCGAGCACGCCCAAGCCGAAAGTCCCGAGCGGACGGCGATGTTGAATAATATGCTCGACACCGACCCCGGTGCGCGCTACGTGGGCGAGTTCTCCATCAACTTCAACCCGTTCATTCGCCACCCCACCGGCAGCATTTTGTTCGACGAGAAGATCGACGGCGGCATCCACATGGCCATGGGCAACTGCTACGAGGAAGCGCCCAACGGCAACAAGTCCTCGGTGCACTGGGACATGGTACACATCCAGCGCCCGGACTACGGCGGCGGCGAACTGTATCTCGATGACCGCCTGATCCGCAAGGACGGCATTTTCGTCGTGCCGGAGCTGCTGGCGTTGAATCCTGAGAATTTGAAGAAGATTGGCGGATAATGGGGAATAGGTTCCCTATGAGCCAAACCATTCAACTCGGGATCGTACAGGTCAATGAGGGCAAGCTGGCCGAGTTGTGCCGGCAGTATCACGTCAAGGAGCTCTCTGTCTTCGGCTCGGCTGCCCGCGGCGAGATGCGCCCCGAAAGCGATATCGACCTGCTGGTCGAATTCATCCCGGAAGCCAAGGTCGGTCTCTTCGCTTATGCGGGATTGATGTCGGAACTAACCAAGCTCATCGGGCGAAAAGTGGACTTGGTGTCGAAAAAGGGACTGAAGCCGCTGATCCGCGCCTCGGTACTTAAGGAAGCCCGCCTCGTATATGCGGCATGAGAGCCTGTATCTCAACGACATCGTTGAGGCAGCGGACGCTATCGCCCGCTTCATCGCTGGAATTGATGACGAGGCGTTCCAATCCTCCGACTTGGTGCGCAGCGCGGTGGTCCACAAGCTCTCTGTGATCGGAGAGGCCGCGGCACGTTTGTCTGACGACATAAAGGGCCAAAACCCACAAATACCGTGGGGCAGGTGGTGGGTTTCCGCAACATTCTCATCCATGCATATTTCGGGATCGAATGGGACATCGTATGGGTAGCGGCCAAAAGCGAATGTCCATCCCTGCGCGAGCAGGTCGCGCGCATCCTGGCCGCGGAATCCAGCGAACCTGAGTAGAGTAAGCTGGTTGTCGGATTTCGCATAGGAGCACAGCATGACGGCGATCACACGGCGCGATTGCGCAAAAGGCCTGCTTGGTCTCGGAGCCTTATCGCTGGGGCCCGGGCACGTGAGTTCCGCCCAACCCACTGTGATTCCGCCCCAAGGCGCCGCGCACCGCTTCCGTCATCTCTCTTACAGCGACATCGGCGGACGGCCCGACAGCGTGCAAGTCATGCTCAACCGCCGGCATCTTTATGTCGGCCACATGTTCGCCAACGGGGTCACGATTCTGGACGCGGCGGATCCGCGTAAGATCAAGCCCGTCGGCTTCTTCACGGGCGGCGATTTCACGCGCACGCATCATCTTCAGGTTTCAGACGACCTGCTCCTGCTCGCCAACGGCGCGAATATCGTGGCCATGCAGTCCTACAATGACATCCGCGGCTATTTCGAAAACTCGCTGGCCGATAGCATCACCAACCGCAAGAAATTCCGCTCCGGCCTCAGCATTCACGATATTTCCCGGCCTGGCGAAATGCGGGAAATCGCGTTTCTCCAGATGCCGGGCCTGGGCGTAAACCGCCTGTGGTGGGCGGGAGGGCGCTACGCCGCGGTCTCGGCGCACCTGGACGGCTTCACCGACCACTTCCTCCTCATGGTCGATTTGCAGAACATCACCAAGCCCGAAATCGTGGGGCGCTGGTGGATGCCCGGAATGAATCGCGCGGCGGGCGAACCGCCGACGCTGGCGCCGGGCCGCCGCGTGGCTCTGCATCACATGATCACGGCCGGCAATCGTGGCTACGGAGCGTGGCGTGACGGCGGCTTCACCGTCCACGATCTCAGCGACCCGACGAGACCGAAGCTGATTTCGCACATCAACTGGAGCCCGCCATTTCCCGGCGGGACCCATACTCCACTTCCTCTACCCGGGCGGAAGCTGGCGCTGGTGGCCGACGAGGCCAACGCGGAAAAATGCGCGAAGGGCACATTCTGCACCTTCGTCGTGGATCTGCGCACCGAGGACAAGCCGGTCACCATCGCCACGTTACCCACGCCCAAGGAACGGGACTTCTGCGGATTCGGCACCTTCGGCCCGCACAACCTGCACGAAAACCGGCCGGGCACGTTCCGCAGCGAGGAGACCATTTTCGCGACCTATAACGTCGCCGGCGTCCGTGTGTTCGATATCAAGAACGCCTTCGAACCCAAGGAACTCGGCTACTGGGTGCCGCCGACGCCAACGAAGCTGATCGATCCGCGGCCCAACGTCGCCGTCGCGGCGAAGACGGCCGACATCCTGGTCACCACCGACGGCCTTGTGTACGCCACCGATTGGAATGCCGGCCTGAACGTATTGCAGTACGAAGGTTGAGAACTTTCCCGCCCCGGGCGCACTCTTATTGCAAGTCCGACAATTCCTCCGAACCGTGACGATAAGCGTTCTCCGTGGAAGCTGCGCATGCACAGCGCCTCGGGGAACGCTTATTGCATACTGGTCTGGTGCGCGTTCAAGATCTGGCCGAGTTCCTGCAATCTACATTTGAAGGCGACGGAGACGTCGAGGTCCGCAGGGCGGCGGCGCTCGAAGACGCTAGCCCGCGGGACGTTTCGTTTGTCATGCGCGGGCGGGCCATGAAATCCGCCGTGTCATCCAACGCGGGCTGCCTGATCGTCCCTCGGGAATTCGACAACGCCGGCCAGCGGACCGTCATTCGCGCGACGAATCCGCGGGCCGCCATGGCGCGCACCATCGCCAGGCTGCATCCTCAACTGACGCCGATTCCCGGCGTCGATCCCTCGGCGGTGATCTCGCTGGGCGCCACCATCGGGCCGGAGGTCTATATCGGTCCGTTTGTGTCCATCGGCGTCGGCGCGCGCATTGGCGCGGGTACGTCGATCGGCGCGGGGTCCGTGATTGGCGATTCCGTGGTCATCGGCGAGCGCTGTGTCATTCATCCGCGAGTAACCATCTACGACGATGTGATCCTCGGCCACCGCGTGATCTTGCACGCGGGCGCGGTGATCGGCGCGGACGGCTTCGGCTACGTGTTCGAAAATGGCGTGTACGAAAAGTTTCCACAGATCGGACGCGTCGAGATCGGAGATCGCGTGGAAATCGGCGCCAACGCCTGCGTGGATCGCGCGGCGCTGGGCGTCACTTCCATTGGCGAGGGCACCAAGATCGACAACATGGTGCACATCGGCCACAACTGCCAGATCGGGCGCCACGTGGTGGTGGCCGCGCAGACCGGCTTCTCCGGCGGCGTGGTAGTGGAAGACTACGCGGTGGTCGGCGGCCAGGTTGGCGTGGGCGACAAAGCCCGCATTGAATCGCGCGCCGTGGTCGGCTCCGGCAGCGGCATTCTCACCTCCAAAATTGTGCGCGCGGGACAGACGGTATGGGGAACGCCCGCCAGACCGCTCAAAGAGTACCTGGCGCAGCTCGCGGTTCTGAGCCGCCTCGCGAAGAAGAGAAAGTCCAGCGAGGAAGCCTAACGCTTCCAACTCAGCGTTTCGGTCACGCCCGCGCGGGCATTGGGATACACCGTCAGCCGGAACCGCACGGCATTCGTTGAGTTGCGATAAATCAGCGAGCCGCTCTGCAACTGAGGGCCATCCAGATCAACGGACTTGGTGTAGCCCCCTTCTTCAATCTCCAGGATGCCCTTCCGCGCGGAGCGGATCGCGGCCGTCTGGCGATCCCAACGGAGACTGAGGTTGTCGCCACTCTGGGCCACCGAAAGCGCCAGGGAAAACTCATCGCCCGTGCTGGCCGTAACGCGGGTCTCCATGGTCACCGCGGCTTGAAAACCAATCACGACTCCCATCAGCATCGAGATAAAGGAAAGAGGAATCCACAGCCATCCAGTTCTCGGCTGGGCCCTGCCGATGAAAGCCGGCGGCGGAGCTGCGATCGGCTGCGGCGCGGCGGGTTCAGGGGTAAACGCGGGCGCGAGTTCAAACGGAGCCTGTTCCGGTTCCTCCTGGGGAGGAGGAGGCGGCAAGGCTGCCTCTTCACTCAATCGTTCGGGTTGTCCGAACGGAATTTCCAACGAAGTAGACCGCGGGAATGCACCTTCCTCGCGAACGAAAAGACCCGCGGCGCTGGCTTGCGTCGCGTGTGGTTTCACCAGCAGAGCGACGTGAGCAGGATTCGCAAAGCAATGATCGAGGATCACGATATCCTTCGCGTCCAATGAGAGGCCGTCCCGCGTATGGCTCCGGAAGTATCCAACCGCGTATGCGGAGGGCGACAGATTGGGCTGTTGGCGCTCCCATGCCGTTTCGAATGCCCCTGCGTCGTCCTCCGTGAATTCGTAAGAGGGGCCAAACTGATAGCAGCAAGGAATGGGCTCAAAATCCTCGATGAGCACAATCGCCGGCGAGCCGTTGTCGATTGTACCGATCAGCAGGCCGCCGATCTCGGCGCCCCGCTTGGGCAACGACCGGAATCCCCGCTTTACTTCAGCCTCCAGGCGATCAATGAGTACTAGCCGTATGTGTACTACTACACGTTCGCCCGGAATCTGCCAAACGGAGTACCCGGGGGCGGCTTGTGTTGGCGACGCCATTTCGGTTACCGTTTCATGGTACTACGATGGTTGGTACTCTTTTCATCGTCGCCACGCCGATCGGCAATCTAGAGGACATAACCCTGCGCGCGCTCAGGGTTTTGCGGGAGGTGGATACGATCGCCTGCGAGGACACCCGGCAAACCGGCAAACTTCTGGCTCACTTCGGGATACAGAAGCCCACGGTGAGCTATCACGAACACAACGAGGCCGCTCGCACGGATGAGTTAGTGAAAAAGCTCGCGGCGGGCGCGAGCGTTGCCTTGGTTTCCGACGCCGGGACGCCTCTGGTGTCCGATCCGGGGTACCGCCTGGTCCAGGCAGCGATTGCCGCCGGTGTCACGGTGACGCCGATTCCGGGACCTTCCGCGGCCCTCACCGCGCTCAGCGGAGCCGGGCTCCCCACTGATTCGTTCCGCTTTTGCGGATTTCTGCCTGCGAAATCGTCCCAGCGGAGGAAGCTGCTGGAGGAGTTCAGAGCGGAGACTTGCACGCTGATCTTCTACGAAACACCGCACCGGATTCTCGACGCTCTGGAAGACGTGGAAGCAGTGATGGGGACTCGGCCGGCTGTTGTCGCGCGCGAGCTGACAAAACTTCACGAAGAGTTTCTGCGCGGAACCGCGAAAGAGATTCGTGCGGAACTAGCCGCGCGGCCCTCGGTCAAGGGCGAGATCACTCTGCTTCTCGGGAAGCCCGCCGAATCGGCCGCAACAGATGACACTCCGATCGAAGAAGCCGTGCGCAAAGCCGAGAGCCTGGGACTCTCACGCATGGACGCCATTAAACACGTTGCGAAGGAGCGCGGACTCGCCAAACGCGACGTCTACCGGAAACTCACCGAGTAGCAGGCGTCACTGTACGCTGGGGCGCAGGGCAGCACATCGCCGCACACTGCCGCGGGACTTGCTCGATGAGTTCCGCGATCAGGCGCACCATGGCCGGATGCGTACCTACCGTTCCGGCGCGCACCATACGCACCCCAAGTTCATCGCACAAGGTCTTCGCCTCCGTATCCAAATCGTAGAGCACTTCCATGTGATCGGAGAGAAACCCGATGGGAGCGATCACGCAATCGGCGGGGTTTTCCTTTAAGTACTCGCAGATGTCGGGACCCAGCCAAGGCTGCGTGGGAGGTCCGCTGCGGCTTTGGTACACCAGCTTCCAATCGGATGCGCCCGCGGCCTCCGCAACCCGTTGGCAGGCGGCTTCCAGTTCCTGGACGTAGGGGCTGGTTTGCGCCATGGATACGGGAACACTGTGCGCCGTGAAGATCACAGGGACTCCCGGTAGTTCCGCAAGCGCCACGCGCACGCGATCAGCCATGGCCTCAATGAATAGTGGATGCGCGGAAAACGGCGGGATTTTTGCGATTTCAGGAGCGCCTTGGCCAACCTCCGCACACGCGCGTTGAATATTTTCGAAGTACTGGCGGCACCCGGAATAAGATCCGAAGGCGGACGTGGTGAACGCCACGGCATTGCGGATTCCATCGTCACGCATCTGGCGAACCGTGCCGGCAAGCAGCGGGTGCCAGTTGCGATTGCCCCAGTAGATGGGAATGCCGATCACTTCGCGCAGCGCGGCGATCAATGCGCGGTTCTGATCGTTTATGGGACTGCGGCCATCAAAGTGATAGTAATGTTCGGCGACTTCCAGCATGCGTTCGCGGGGAACATTGCGTCCGCGCAGAACATTTTCGAGGAACGGAATTACATCTTCGCGTTGCTCGGGACCGCCGAATGAAACAATCAATAACGCCTCAAAATGGGGCACAACCGTATTGTAGCGGGCAGCAGGAACGCTCGCGGTAGGGTATACTGAAGAGGTCTAGCGCCCCTGAGTCAGCCTGGCGCAACCAACCGGAATCAATGCTTGCCCTTACTATTGCCGCGACCGTTCACATCAGCGTGATGGGGTCCCTGCATCCAGTGCAACTCGCGTTGCAGCCCGCCAAAGATGCAGTACTCGTGGTGGAAATGCAGGGCCGCACCGAAACGCTGCGGGGTGACCGTACGGTCAAAATTACGGGACCTGTCCGCGTGGCCGGACCTGGCGGGGCCATGGCGCAATTCCGTTTGTCCGCGCCCGGAAGCAAACCGCGCGAGTACGTAGGGAAATTGCAGGTACGGCGCAACGGCGCGGAACTGCTGGCGATCGTGGAGATGGATCGCGAAACAGCGGTGGCCGCGATTACCGATTCGGAAGGATCGCCGGGCATGCCGTTTGAAGCGCGCAAGGCGCAGGCAGTCGTCACCCGATCGTATTTGGCGGGTGCGCGCAGCCGTCACACGGGTTTTGATTTTTGCGATACCGACCATTGCCAGCTCATGAAGGGCCTAGCGCCGGCGGACAGTGCAGCCAGCGCGGCGACGATGATTACACGCGGGCAGGTGGTGACGTACAAGGGCGATGTTGTCCCCGCGCTGTATTCGGCAAGCTGCGGCGGCCATACCAAGTCGCTGGCCCAATCCAAGTGGATGGGAGCGGCTATACCGCAGCCCGGCTATCCGTATTTCTCGGTGGCTTGCCCTCTGCAAGGACGGGCTTCGGGCCATGGAGTCGGGATGTGCCAGTTGGGTTCGATGGAGATTGCGCGGCACGGCCGTTCGGCGCGCATCATTCTGGGGCACTACTTCCCGAACACAGTGATCGATACGCTCGAATTCACCGCGCCGCGCGACGAAGTGCGGCCAAGCGCGCCGAAGCTTACGGTGGTGCCGAAGAACCTTCCGCCACTGCGGACTCTCGCCGCTAGCGTGGATACGGATGCCCGCGTAGCGCCGTAAGCGCGCGGTAAATTTGCTCCGCCAGCACAACCCGCGCCAGTTCATGCGGCATCGTCACCGCCGATAAACCCAACAACAAATCGGCTCGCGAGCGCCACGCCTCGGGAAGACCATCGGCGCCACCCAGGACAAACACTATATCCTTCCCTTCCCGCTCGTGTTTCTCGACAACCGATATGAAAGCCCGCGAATCGAGCGCGCGGCCCGCGGGATCGAGCAGTATTTTAGACGCGGAAGAGTGCTTTGTCCACGGGTCAAAGCGCCGCGGGTGAATTTCGCGCATTTCGCATTTGACGAAGCGCGTGGAGCGCTTGATGTATTCCTCGGCCATGGCGTTGGCGTGCTGGTCGCGCGCCTTGCCGATGTAATAAAGAAACATTTTCATGGCGAACGATTCACGCTTCCCGCCGCACAGGCGTCAGTCCGTTGTGCGGCGGATTTCCAAATCGCACAGGCGTCAGTCCGTTGTGCGGCGGGCATCAAGCTTTGGCGAAGAAGGAAATGCCGCCACGGTCTTCAACAAAGTTCACTGCGTCGCCGATGGCCACTCGCGCACCCTCGATCCGGGCAGTAAGGCGGCCGCCCTCCACAAGCGAAATGATCGCCAACTGATACGGCGCATCCGCCGTGAATTGTTCCGGCGCGGCGTGGACCACGGTTTCGGTATATATAATTCCTGTCGTCATGCGACCCCCAATATCGTAACGACCGCGGTCGCTCCCGATCCGCCCAGATTTTGTGCCAGTCCCAGCGAGTGGCGCGCAAGCTGGCGCTCGCCCGCGTCGCCGCGAAGCTGAATGACCAGATCGCAAATTTGGCCGACGCCCGTGGCTCCCACCGGATGCCCTTTGGACTTCAACCCGCCGCTGGTATTAATGGGCAGCTTGCCCACCAAGCGCGTGTTCCCGGCCAGCGCAAACGGCCCGCCTTCACCCTTCTTGACGAAGCCCAGGTCTTCCATGGCCAGAATCTCGGCGATGGTGAAGCAGTCGTGCACTTCGGCGAATTCAATATCCTGTGCGGTAAGCCCGGCCATCTTATACGCCTTCTGCGCGGCGGCGGCGACAGCGCGTAGCGTGGTGATGTCTTCCTTTTGGTCGAGCGCGACGTAATCGGAAGTTTGCGCGACGCCGAGAATCTTGATCGGTTTGCTGGTGAACTCACCGGCGCGCTCCAGCGGCGCGATCAGCACGGCGGCCGCCCCGTCGCTGATCAGAGAGCAGTCATACACCGTGAGAGGCTCGGCAATGGGCTTGCCGTTGAGCGCCTGCTCCATGGTGATGACCTTGCGCATGTGCGCCAGCGGATTCTTGGCGCCGTTCTCATGGTTCTTCACGGCCACGGCGGCCAGATGCTCGCGTGTGGTGCCGTACTGGTACATATGGCGGCGGGCGATCATCGCGAAGAGCGCGGGAAACGTGGCGCCGGCACGCACCTCGCCGCACGTATCGCCAGCGCCGGCCAAAATCTCGGTCACTTTCGGCGTAGTCTGCGAAGTCATCTTTTCGACCCCGGCCACCAGCACCAGGTCGTTTTGCCCGGAAGCCACGTTCGACACGGCATGATAGAAGGCCGAACCGCTGGAAGCGCAGGCGGCCTCGAACCGGGTACACGGCACGCCCGTGATGCCCATGGCTCCGGCAATATAGGGAGCCAAATGGTTCTGTCCCACAAAAGACGGACCCGCGAAGTTTCCCAGATAATAAGCCTCTACCTGTGAAGGACTTACATTGGCATCCGCCAAACACTTCTGCCCCGCCTCTACGGCTAGGGAACGCAAATCTCGATCGGGGAAAGCGCCAAACGCTGTCTTGCCGATCCCAATCACTGCAACAGGCCTCATATATGATTAGGATAGCTCTGCCGATCCATAAGGTTCGGGCTGCACGCTTTGCGCCAAGGGGGCGTCATGATTGTGAAGGCAGTTTGCCCTGGCAGGTTTGCCACGGTTTGCCACGGTTTGCCACAAAGCGATGAGCGTGCTATCCGCATTGGCGCTGGAACCACCGATGAGTGAGACACCGGGTTCAACCCGCTACGACACCGCTCCGCTGACCTCCGAAGCACAAGCCCGCTTTGTGTCCGAGAACATGCGCCGCGTGTTCCTGCTCATCTATCGCATCGTGGGAAACGTCGCCGACGCGCAGGATCTCACCCAGGAAGCCTTCATCAAGGCTTTGCAGCGGCAGGATCAACTCAAGGATCTGGACAAGGCCGCGCATTGGCTGTCACGGATTGCCACCAACACGGCCATCGATTTTCTGCGCCGTGCCGGGCGGGTGAGTTTTTCCGAACTCGACGAGATGCCTGAGGCAGTGGCAGTGTCCTCGCAAGACAGTCCGGAGCAATTGCTGTTGCGCGCGGAGCGGCGAGAGCACATGGAATCCGCGCTGGACGTGCTGACCAGCCGCGAGCGCACCGCCTTGCTGCTGCGCGACGTGGAAGACATGCCGGCCGATCAGGTCGCGGCGCATTTGAGCTGCTCCAAAGCCACCGTGCGTTCGCATATTGCCAACGCGCGCGTGAAGCTCCGCAAACATTTTGAGCGGATGCAGAGACGGGGGGCAGCGTAATATGCCGGGCACCCGGCACCTTACCGAAACCGGCGTGGCACTGTACGCCACCGGCGATCTGCCCCTGTGGCGGAGACCGCTGGCACGGTTCCATGCGGCTGGCTGCGCGGCATGCACGGAACGCGTGGCGGCCTATCGCTCGGATCAGGAATTTGTCGAGCGGATGGCCACCGAACTGCCTCGCGGCCTGAATTGGGACCGCATGGCGGCGGAGATGACCGCGAATATCCGCGTGGGCCTGGAGGCCGGCGAATGCGTGGCCCGGCGCCCACAACCGCGCACGGTATCCACCGGTTGGCGCGTGGCGGCGGCGGCAGCGGCATTCACGGGGTTGTTGATCAGCGCGTGGTGGCTCAATATGCCTGCATCTCAAAGCGCTTCTCTAGGCCGCGCGGTGAAAAAGATCGCACAGGTGCGTCCGTGGCGCGGCGGCCCGATTCTGCTCTTGGAAGATCAGGGGCCCCTCGTGGAGGTGTCAGCGGCCGGCATTCAGTTGCGGGAAAACGGCGGCGCATTGGGAGTTTCGCAAGGATTGGCTCGTCCCGTCTCCGTGACACTGAGTGCGCAGGGCTCCGCGCGGGCGCGCTATCTGGATCAGGAAACCGGACAAGTCACGATTACGAGTGTCTATGCGCAATAGTCTTCTGACGCTGCTCTGGGGCGCGTGTGCCCCATTGGTACTCGCGCAACCACAAGCCTTCGCACAGCAGCAAGCACTGGGTCCATCGCAGGCACTCGCGCATCGAATTGACATACCGCACGATTCGCCGGTCACGCTGGCCGGGGATGAGTGGGGCGGCTCAGGCGCTACCATTCGCGGCGGCGCATATGCCATTGACGTGAAGTTGGCGTTATCGCTCCGCAATTCGAGCCAGCGCCGCGTGCGTGGCGTCACGCTTACGGTCATGGCGCAGGAAGCCACACCGGGCGGAAAAGGCTCCATCTCCGTGCCCAGCCTGGATGTAGCCCCGGGTGAAACGTTTACGGTGCGTGGCGATCTGCATCTATTGCGGCCTATCGGCGCGGAGGCAAACCCCATGGTCGAGGTCAGCCTGGACGGAATTCTGTTCGACGACCTGACATTCTATGGCCCGAACAAGCTGCTGTCGCGGCGAACCATGATGGTTTGGGAATTGGAAGCCCGGCGGGACCGCCAATATTACCGGGCGCTGCTCGGACAATCCGGCCGCGAAGGCTTGCAGAAAGCCATGCTGGCCAGTTTGACGCGGGACGCGGACCGGCCTCAGTTCGGCGTGCAGATGGTACGCGGCCGGGCGACGAATGCCGAGGGCGAGAAAGACGTGCAATTCGCTTTCCTGCGCCTTCCGGACTCGCCGGTGGAGCCCATGGATGGAGTGGCACGGGTAGCGGGCAACGAGGCGCGCGCGCCTAAGCTAGTCGTCAGGAACCGTTCCCCTCGCGTGGTACGGCACTTGGAGATGGGGTGGATCGTGCGCGACCAGCAGGGACGCGAGTTTTTGGCCGCGACGCTCCCCTATGACATGCGTCTCCCTCCGCGCAGTTCGGCGCAAATACTGCAGGATGCCTCGCTGCGCTTCGACCCGCGCACGTCTCTGGAAGGCATGACTGGATACGTGGCCGCGGTCGAATTCATGGACGGCTCGATGTGGATTCCCAGCCGCGCGGAACTCGACGACCCCACGCTGCGGCGTGTTGTGTCGCCTTCTCCGGAAGAGCAGCGTCTGGTGCAAATCTACCGCAAGCGCGGCCTGAGTGCGGTCATGGACGAACTGAAAAAGTTCACTAACTGATCTTGTACGCGCACAACGCGTTCGCTGTGCGCTCGAATCTTGTACGCGCGCAACGCATTCGCTGTGCGCGTTAGTTCTAGCCGGGAGAAGCCTTAAGATAGTTCTGATGAAGTTCTATCAGAAACCGACCTGCTCCACATGCCGGAAGGCCAAAAAGTGGCTCACTGAGAATGGCGTAAAGATCACGGAAGTGGACTTGAACCAGGGCTTGAGCGAAACCGAGCTGGATGCGCTTATCGGGAAGCTCGATTACATCAAGTTCCTGAACTTCCGCAATGACCTTTATCGCGAGCTCAAAATGAAGGCGAATCCGCCAGCGCGCGCCGAGGCGATCCGGCTCATGTCGCAGCATCCAAATTTGATTCGCCGGCCGATTCTCGCGCAGGGCTCCAAGATCGCGCTGGGCTTCGACGAAGGCGAATTCCGCGAACTCACGGGCCGCTGATGGAATCCCGGCTGCGCGAGCAAGTGCCACTCTGCTTGGCGGGCGCCGCCGCGGCCACCACGGTCGTATCGATTGCGGCGTTTGAAGTCCTGCTGGGACTCGCGCTGGCCTCACTGCTCCTCACGAAACACAGTTGGCGCTGGCCTCCCGTTACCTTGCCGGTTTGCCTGTGGGTCGCCGGAACACTCGCTTCCTCGCTGGCTTCCGGCAGTATCCATGCGGCACTTCCGCAGATCAAGAAGCTGTACATATTCGCCATGCTGTTCGTGGTGTACACAGCATTCCGCCAGATCGACCAGATTCGCTGGCTGTTCTACGGATGGGCAACAGGGGCGTCGCTCTCCGCGGCCTGGAGCGTGGCGCAGTTTTCCCGCAAATACCAGGCCGCGCAAGCCGCGCATCAGGACTTTTATCTGGCCTACGTGGGCGCCCGCATCACTGGTTTCATGGGCCACTGGATGACCTTCAGCGGCCACATGATGATCGCGCTGTTGTTGATCGGGGCGTTGGTTTTTTTCGCACAGGACCGCCGCTGGTCCGGATGGCTAATCGCAACCGGCGCGCTCATTGCCGCGGCGCTACTGGCAACCTTCACGCGCAGCATGTGGCTGGGGGCTATCGGCGGCGCCGTCTACCTGATCTGGAATTGGCGCCGCCTGATGCTATTAGCCGTTCCGGTGCTCATCGGCATTGTGCTCCTCGCCAATCCTTTTGCTATTCGAGAACGTGTCGCCTCCATCGTCACGCCGCACGGAGAGGTCGATTCCAACCAGCACCGCGTGGTCACGCGCCGCATTGGATACGAGATGATCAAGGCGCATCCATGGCTGGGCCTCGGGCCGGAGCAAGTGGGTCCCCACGTCATGCAATACATTCCGGCCGGCGTGAAACTGCCGCTGCCGGAAGGCTATTACGGACACCTCCACAACATCTACATCCATTACGCGGCGGAACGCGGCATTCCCACAATGCTGGCATTGCTATGGCTTCTGGCCCAAGCGCTGTGGGACTTCACGCGTGGTGCGCGAAGCTCGTCCGGCGAAACACGTTGGGTACTGCATGGAGGCGTGGCCGTAATTGTCGCAGTCTCCCTCAGCGGGTTCTACGAATTGAACCTGGGGGACAGCGAGGTGCTGGGGTTGTTTCTGGCGGTGCTTGCTTGTGGATATGCCGCTCTGGACTCTCCGTTGAGCTCCGAAAGCCGATAAGCCATGGGTGGCAGGTGCGCCTAAAGCCTATTTGACCTTTCGCGTGGCGCGCAAGGAATTAGCCATCGACGCGGCGCGCGTGCGGGCAATCCTTCCTCTGAGCGATATGATTCCGGTTGCGGGCGTACGGCCTGGAATTCTCGGCGTGCTCCGGATCGCGGGAGATGTAGTGAACGTCGTGGACGCAGCGGCACGTCTCCAGTTGCCGCCTTGGCGTCGCGGCAAACAACCCAGGATCGTCGTCTTGAGCACAGGGGTAGCTCGCGCCGCCTTCATCGCCGACCGGGTCTGTAACGTCGTGTACTACGCGGATCGCAATCTGAGCGGCGGCGTATTACGTGGAGAGGGACGGGACCGCCTATTGATCCACTTCGATCAGATTGTTAGGGAAACTGATTTCGCCGACATCTGGGCGGTCATCCCTTGAGGCCGTCGAACGCCTTTTCGATTTCCTGCTTTGCCTGCGGAGTAATGTCGGTCAGCGGCAAGCGCGGTGGCCCACCGTAGTAGCCGTTCAGATCCATGGCGTACTTCAGCCCTGGAATGCCGTATTTCACCGTCACCAACTGCGCGGCGCGGAGGATTCTCTTCTGCCAGTCCATGGCCGCCGCGAATTCACGCGCGCGGTGCGCTTCCCAGATACTGATGGTTGCGTAGGGCGCCGCATTCGCGAACGCGAGTACCGCGCCCGAACATCCGATCGCCAGCGACGGCGCGAGGATGGGCGCCGAACCCGTGAGCACTTGAAAACCCGGCTTTACTTCCTGCAGCATCTGGATGCATTTTTCCAGGCTGCCCGAGCTTTCCTTGATCGCAAAGATATTGGGATGCTGCGACAGCGTGGCCACGGCGTCCGGCGTAATATCGACGCCGGTGACCTGCGGCCAGTTGTAGATCATGATGGGGATCTTGGCCTGATCGGCCACGGCGCGGAAGTACAGGATCTGCGAATCCATCTTGTGAATCAGGTTCTTGTAATAATGCGGAGTGCGCACCATCGCGGCTTTATAGCCCATCTCGGCGGCCGCGTTGGTCAGGGCCACCGTCTCACGAACGCTCTCGACACCCGTGCCGCATAGCAGAACTTTGTCGGCAGCAGCGTACTCGGCCACCCAGCGCCACAGCTGCATCTTTTCTTCGGTGGTGAGATAGACGCTCTCTCCCGTGGAGCCACAGACCACATAGCCCGCCAGAGCCGTGCGGTTCCACTTCTCGACGTTGTGCTGAACCTTGGCCTTATACAGTTCGCCGCGGTGATCAAAGGGAGTCGCGATCGGAGGGAGAATGCCTTGCAGCTTAAACATGGAGGGAAAAGCGAAGGGCGGACACGGAAGCCCACCCCTCGCGCGAAACTACTTTACGAAAATGATCAACAACGTGAAGATGGCCAAGGACTCGATAAAGGCGAGACCCAGGACCAACAACGTCTGAATACCGGCGCGAGCTCCGGGGTTGCGAGCCACAGCTTCGGCGGCGCTCGCCACGGCCTTACCCTGGCCGAGTCCGCACAAGCCCGAAGCAATGGCCATACCGATGGCCGCTCCGACGAAACGCAGTTCGCCGGCGCCTATGCCCGAACCACCACCCTGTGCAAACACCGGGCTGGCGGCAACGAGCAGAAACATTGCCATAAAAATCAAAACTTTCAAAGTACGCATTGTTCTATTTCCCTTCTAGTAAATTCCGCCAAGGAGGTGGTTCCGTGCCGGCCCTGGGGGACCGGTGGCTCACACTTGCGCGGGGATCATGCCAAATCAAGCTTCTTCTTCGTGGGCGGTCGCACCCGCGATATAAATCGTCGTCAACAGAAAGAACACGTAGCTCTGTACGAAAGCCACAAATACGTGCAGCCCCATGAAGATCACTGGGATGACAATCTTGGTGAGACTCAGGAACACATTGGTCACCTGCTCGCCCGCAAACATGTTGCCGTAGAGACGGACAGTAAGCGAAACCGGCCGGATGAAGAGGCTTATGGTTTCGATGATTACCATGAACACGATGATGATAAAATTCGGGATCGGATGCGGGAAACGCACAGGCCCCGCAAAGTGCGCGAGATACTTAATGCCGTGCGCCTTAAAACCCATGGCGTTGAAGTAAACGAAAGTGACAATCGCCAGACCGGCCGGAACCCACGGCGCCATGGTCGGCGACTCGAACGCGGGGATGATGCCGATCAGGTTCATCGACAAAATGAAAATGAAGATCGTCCCGATGTACGGAATATATTGTGAACCATGATGCAGGCCTACTTCATCGACAGTCGTCTTGAAGAAGCCGTACAGCATTTCAAAAATGTGCTGCAGCTTGCCGGGCTTATCGACAGAGAGGCTGGCGCGTAGCACGGCAACCGTCAGCACCAGCAGGACCACCACTAGTAATTCGATCACCAGAGAGTTTTCCCAGGGGCGTTCCGGATGCTCAGCGGTAATGTGAAAAATACCGAGGATGGCGTTGGCTAATCCGGCCAGGTAGTTGTTGAACAGGGCCGTCAGCCCTAACTCATGTTCCATATGAATGTATAACTTAGGAGGTCTTTTGCTTGGATACCATCGGCCCGAAGGCGAGCTCGATGAGTACGGCGGCAAAAGACACCAGCAGCCCCAAAATCAGGATTCCAGGAGAGCTATGCAAAACATTAATGATAACATACACCGCTCCGGCGATGAACCCGTAGCGGAGGATCAAAAACGCCACGGAACCCGCTCCAGGGAGTTCACCGGAAGCGCCGATCGCCCCCGCCAGCTTGAACCAGGAACGAACGCTGACTAGCGACAGTACAGCGCCAATCAGGAATCCGGTGGCGTCGCGGACGTCGCGCACGGCAAATACCAGAAGGACGCCCGCCAAGCCCACGGCGATGGCAATCCGCGTGATGCGCGTGATGGAGAGATCGATCATTTTTTATCGCGAACTTGCATATCGCGCATCAGCATCCGGATCAACTGCGTAAACCCGCTGGCGATCCCCAGTAGCAGGAACACCACCGTGAGATACGTGGTGTGGAACCACTGATCCAGCGCCGAGCCGATCAGGTAGCCGGCAAAGGTGGAAGCAGGCAAGGTCATGGCAATCGACGTATACCGCGCCGCGGACGCCATGAACCCGTCATTCTTGCGAGCCACTGCCTTGCGAGCCACTGCTTCGATTGTACGGTTTTGCCTGGATTCTTGCGCGAAAAAACAAAAACGCGGCCGGCGGGCACCGGTCGCGTCGGAGAACCGTTGGGTAATTGCCTACTGAGCGGCGGGAGGCGTCATTTTCGGCTCAGCCTCGCCGCGGTGGCAGGTATAGCAGCTCACGTGAGCCTTACCATCGGGGAAGCGTGAATTGATGTCGCCCAGCATGCGGATCATGTTGCGCGCGATCACCTTCTTGGGGTGCTCATCGTTGGCAAAGTCGCCCTGCACGTGGCAGTAGGTGCACATCACACCCAGCGCGGCGCGGTACCCCTGCATGGTGGCCTGCAGTCCCTCGCTAGGCAGGACTTTCAGATTCTTGGGACTGGTAAAGGGGCTGGGTCCCTTCTTCTTTTCTTTCTCCTGGGCAAACAGGGAGAAAGACAACACAAATATAAGTAACAAGACGACTTTACGCATGGAGCAATTATACACAACCGCATACCTTCGTCAACGACCCGTTTGGCTGTCCTGGCCCTTTGATGACAATCCTTTAACGATGAGCCGGGTCAGTCCAATCCCCCCATGTTTGGCCAGCATCTGAGCGAATTGCTGGCAGGCCAAATCGCGCATGACTGAACCCTCCGATCCGGAATCGTCCTCGTCCAGGCCTCCGGGCGCCGAATCCCAGGCCGATTGCATCATCTGGTGAATCAGGAGGCTTTCGAACTGTTGCGCGGCATCTTCGACCTTGGTGGGCTTGGACTCGGCGAAAATCCCCAGAAAGGGAACCGCGGACTGAATGGGAGTTGTCATCAGATTACCTCGATTTCGGCCTGCAGCGCTCCCGAGCTGCGCATGCTCTGCAAGATCGCGATGACGTCGCGGGCCGTCGATCCAATGGCCTGCAACGCCCGCACCAGTTCTTCAACGGTGGCGCCGTCCTTGAGGAGCACGTTTTGCGCCTTACTCTCCCTGGAGCCCACCGTGATCTGGGGTGCAACCACCGTCTGGCCCGAACTGAGTGGCTCCGGCTGCGCCACGTTGAACGTGGTTTGAATCTCCACGCTGAGAGCGCCGTGCATGATGGCCACGGGCGAGATGCGAACATCCTTGCCCAACACAATCGTTCCGGTTCGCTCGTTGATCACAATCTTGTCGGCATGGGCCGCCTCGACGGTCAGATTTTCCATTTCCGCGATAAATTCCACCGGCCGCGACAAATACGTTGAGGGAATATCGACGACGACCACGGCTGAGCTCTCCGCCTTGGCCACGGGGAGTCCCGCCGTGGAAAAACGCCGATTGAGCGCGTCCGTGACGCGCGCGGCGGTCGTGAAGTCGGCCTGGCGCAATTGCAATTTAATATGCGAGGAGGGCGCAATCGAGGGAGGCGCGCGCTCCACCAGCGCTCCGCCGGGCAGGCGGCCCACGGTGGGGTGATTGACGGTCTGCGTATTTCCGCCTCTGCCGGCCACGAAGCCTCCCGTCACAATGGGGCCTTGCGCAACGGCATAGACCTGTCCATCCGCGGCTTTGAGCGAGGTCATCAGCAGCAGGCCACCCTGCAAGTTGGTGGCATCCCCGATGGCGGCGGCCGTGACGTCGATCTTGGTTCCGGGTTGCGCAAACGGAGGAAGGCTCGCGGTCACCATGACAGCGGCGATGTTGCGCACCTGTATGGCGGAAGGCTGCACGGTTACGCCCATCCGCTGCAGGATATTGGTCAGCGCCTGGGCCGAGAACACGGTCTGGCGTTTGTCCCCAGTGCCGTTCAGGCCGACCAGCACGCCATAACCCATCAGCTGGTTGTCGCGGACGCCTTCGAGCGAGGCCACCTCGCGGAGACGCGTACCCGCTCCGGCGAGTTCGCCGCACACCAGGATTGCGGAAATCAGAAGCTTCTTCATTAGAACGGCAACAACCCGAGCAAGATTCTAGACAGCAGGAACGGCCGCTTGACGGCATCGCCAACCACGCCTTTTCCGTTGACGCGGACTTGCAAGTCGGCCACCCGCGTGGACAGCACCGTGTTCGCTGTAGTCAAGTCGGCGGGCCGCACCAACCCGCGGATGGTAATGGTTTGCCGTTCGGAGTTGACGGAGATATCTTTCGATCCTTCCACGACCAGTGTTCCGTTAGGCGTCACGTCCACGACACGCGCGGAGAGCGTCGTCGCCAGCGTCATATTGCGGCTGGTCTGGCCAGTGCCTTGCAGTTGCTGAGTATTGGTGAGATCGGCGAGATTGCCCAGCGGATTGCCCGCCGCCAGAGTTCCCGCCAATGATGTGATCGTATTCTTGGCCGCGGATTTGCGCGAAGTGTTGGTCGCGCCGGAAGCCACCGCGGACGCGCTTTCGGTGACCAGGATGGTGATCACATCGTCGACGCGGTTGGCGCGCAGGTCGCGCGTGGAATCCGCCAGCGAACCGGAAGGTGAAAACAGCGATCCGGGAGAAGCGCCCATGCCGCCGCTTTGCGCCAGCGCGGTGAGAGAGCACAGGACCAAATAGAGTACTTTCATCTTTGGATAACCACCTTTCCTTTGCCGGCCACCTTGGCGGGAAACAATCGTCCGCTTGCCGGATTGCGCACGAGAACGAAATTGCCCACGCCGCCGGCGGACTCCGCCGTCGTCTCGAAGGCAAGCCGCGCCGCGCCGCTGGTCACTTCCACGACGACTCGCTCACCGCGTGCAACGCCGTTCCGCGGTGGAATCGGCACCAGGGGCCTGCCATGGGGAGGCAGCGAGGACTCCGCCGCCTGTTCCGCGAACGCCGGCCCCGCCATGGCCAGCGCCAATGCGAGGACTTTATGGCGTGACATTGTTGACCTGCTGGTACATTTCGTCAGCCGCCTTGACCACCTTGGTGCTGGCTTCATACGCGCGCTGGCTGGTGATCATGTTCACGAACTCTTCGACCACGCTCACATTGGAGGTTTCCACGTAACCCTGTTGCAGCGTGCCCATGCCTTCCTGCCCGCCCGGATTGCCGATGGTGGGATCGCCGCTCGCGTCGGTAGGCAGAAACAGGCCGTTGCCGACGCTGTTCAACCCGCCCGGATTAGTGAAATTAGTGAAGTTGGCTAACTGAATCTGTCCGGCGACCTGCGACGTGCTTTGTCCCGGCAGCGTGTAGCTGACCGTGCCATCTTGCGCGATGGTGGTCGTCTGCGCCTGCGCGTTGAGTGCAATTTGCGGTTCCAAAGCGTCGCCATTGCCGGTAACCAAATTGCCGTCACGGTCCATTTGAAAGTTGCCCGCGCGGCTGTAGGCGATGGTGCCGTCGGTCTTACGGATTTGGAAGAACCCCTTGCCTTGGATCACAAGATCCAAAGGATTGCCCGTCTGCTGAAAACTCCCCTGCGTGAAAATCGTGGAGTTGGCCGCGGGCCGGGCGCCCAGCCCGAGTTGCAAGCCGCTGGGCACGATCGTCTGCGCGCCGGCCGCCGCTCCCGGCTGCAGGAAGCTTTGGTAGAGCAGGTCCTGAAACTGCGTGCGCCGGGCCTTGAAGCCAACCGTGCTGGCGTTGGCCAGATTGTTGGCGATGTTATCGATACTCATCTGCTGCGCGTTCATGCCGCTGGCGGCGCTGTAAAGTGCGCGAATCATCTGTGTTCTCCTTGTTCCGGAATCAGCTCCGGCCTAACCCACGCGGGCAACTTCCTGAATGGCTTCCTTGCTCATCTGCGAACCAATGTTCATGGCTTTCTGCAACATCTCAAATTGCCGCATGACGCCAACCAGCCGTACGGCGGTATCCGCCACCGGTACGTTGGATTGCTCAAGCTGGCCCTGCAGAATCTCGGTCGCCGCCGGGGGCGCCGTCATCCGCGATCCGGCGGTCAAGGCGAAGTAGGTGCTGCCCAACTTGGCGACGGCGTCGGCCGCCGACGGAATCTCGCCAATTTCAATCTGCCCCACGGCTTGCCCGCCCTGCCGGACAGTCCCGCCTTTACCGATGACGATCTCCCGCGCGGGGTCCACTTTGATCGGACGTCCCTCGTCGAGAACATTGCGCAAAGTGTAGCCCTCGGGGCTTTCCAATTGGTTGCTCTTGGAAATCTGAAAATTTCCGCTCCGCGAGTACACGGTGCCGGCGGGGCCGTTCAGCGCAAAGAAACCTTTTCCGGAAAGCGCCAGGTGCAAAGGATTCCCCGTGGCCAGCAATGTCCCTTGCGAGAAATCCGTCCAGCGATTCTCGACCAGCGGGAGTTGCTGCTCATAAAGGGAGTAAAACTCGTGGTCCGCCTTGAAACCAGTCGTACCACTGTTGGCGATATTATTGGCCAATAAATCTAGGACATCCATACGGGCCTTCATGCCGCTTGCCGCCGAAACTAGAAGGGGATCCATAAGCGCTTCCTCGGCACTCTCTAGGCAATTGGCGTACCGTCTGGCGACGATGCCGTATTTGCAGCGCTTTCACGGCGCTCAATCTTTCGTGTACTCAGCCGATGTGCCAAAAAGGGGCCCGAATCGAACCGTGAGCAGGGTTAGGCAGACGCGCAGTCCCAGATTGCGACTGGGCGCACGACCTAACCCCTTGAATCTGGGCTGGCCCGGTTTGGCGCACGAACTGCATTCCCATCCGGCGTGAACGTGACTGCTGTCGGCATCGCCGGTTTTGATTTCGCGGAGTACGTTCCTGGCGTTGCCGCATTCCCTGCCCTGGCTCGCCTGAATACAAATGTGGACATCAGCCGGGCCGCAAGCCCCACCCGAAGCTTCGCCGCGGGCTTCGCGGCAAGTTTAGAGGCAAGCCTGGGCGCAAGTTCATCTGCGAGTACAAATGTAAACTTGACTGCGAGCCCCGATGCACACCTCGGCAGAGGCCCGGATGCGGCTCTCGGCACAGACTTTGATGCAGACCAGACAGCGCGCTTCGCCGCGCGCCCGTATGCAAACTATGCTGCACGCCTGACGGCGGCTTCGCCGGCGGAGACAGAAGCGGGACCGAGTGGTCCGAATTGGATCCGGCTTCTCTTTGCGCCTGATTCCATCGGGTGGGAGCCTCCCAACGGATCAAGTGAGCATGCCGCGCGGCAGCTGCCCAGCCAGATTGCAGACGCACAAGTTGCAGACGCCCAAGTTACAGGCACCCGGATTACAGATGCAGCACTGCACTCCCTACTGAGAGCCAAGACACCCGGCCGAACACCAGGCAATAAGCTCCCTCTTCCAGGTGTGGAGAAAGCCGGAAGTATCCGTCAGACACCCGCCAAACGGCTTCTGAACCTCGCGCCGGATTTCCCCATGAACTTCGATCCGGACAAGACGATGACGGCGTTGCCGCTTGCCCTAGCTATCCCTCTGGTGACGCCGCCACTCAACCGTGATGCCGCCGCCGCTCCTCGTATCGCAGGCCATCCGAATTCAGTCCTGCCCGGCACCCGCACTTTGCCCGATTTCGAAAAGATGGCTGCGGCGGCGCCGAATATACCTCTCGCGGCCATCCGTCGGGATGTCGAGGAACAACCGCTGGAGAGCCTGCTTGCGGTTCCGGCGCATGTTCCGGCGCATGTTCCGGCGGATACTCGGGCATCGGCGGTTCCGCTGTCCGATGCGGTAGGCGCGGATTCAGCCGCGGCACACGGGAGGGCGCCGGGTTCCCTGGTGCAGGCCGAACCGCTGGCGCACGCCGAACCGGCGGAGCCTCCGGAAAGCGCATGGAATCGTCTTTCAGCGGGACCGGCGGACGTGGCGTTTGAAGCGCATCTCATTGCCAAGACCAGCACTAAGACCAGCGCTGGAACCGGCAGCCCTGAAGCCAGCGGCGAAGAACCGCGCAAGCCGCGAAGCAACGGATTCAGGCGCTCCGCGAACGGCGAGGAAACGGCATTCCAGCCCGCGTCCGGCCAGGCGTTGCCCTTCCACGAGACATCGGCGATCAGCGCGACGGCGCCCGCGCCAACACCAGCGAACACACATCCCGCGCCGCCGCCTAAGGTCACATCCAACCCGGCTCCCCCCGCGCAACCAGCCACGGAACCAGCGCAGCCTCCCCCGGCTGGTCCCGCGGACTCGGCGCCAATCCGGGAACTAACCGTGCGCGTGGTGCCGCCCGGAAGACCGCCCGTGGAGGTCCGGGTCCATCAACAACAAGGCGAGACGCACGTGGTGGTACGGACGGCCGAGGAGACCACGCGTACGGCTTTGCGTCAGGACTTACCCCAACTGGTCGCCGCTCTCGACCGCGCCGGATTTCGCGCGGAAACGTTTACGCCACAAGCGGCCGGCGAATTCCTGGCGGGGGTCGTTTCCGGAGAGCTATCCGGGCCCGGAGAACTTTCCCGGCAAGACAGCGCCACCACCGGCCAGAGAGATTTTCCCGGCGCGCAGAGCGGCCGGGAACCGGAACAGCAACAGCAGCGCCAACGCGGGCAAATGCACGCTTACTGGCTCGAACAAATGGAGGAATAGAACATGAGCGTACCGGCAGTCCAAACCAATACAGGAAACAGCGCGCCCGCTCCGGACAGCAATCGCGGTCCGGCGCCAAGCTCGATTGCCAGCCAGTCCGTGTTCATGCAGCTGTTGATCGCGCAGTTGAGGCATCAAGACCCGGAAAATCCGGCGGACGGGACGCAGTTCATAACCCAGCTCGCTCAGTTCACGACGCTCGAACAGACTACGCAAAGCCGGATCAATCTCGATCAGATTCTGAAAGTCATGCAGTCCGCGCAACCCAAATCTAATTCTTAGTACAGGAGAACATCATGTTAACGTCATTTTCCACGGCACTTTCCGCCTTGAACGCCAACACCACGGCGATCGACGTGGTGGGCAATAACCTCGCGAATTTGAATACGCCAGGCTTTAAAGGCAGCGTGCTGTCTTTTCACGATCTGGTGTCGCAATCGGTCGGCTCGGGGGCGGGCACAACCCAGGTGGGCTTTGGCGTAGCCACCCCGGTTACGATCCGGACCTTTGCTCAGGGTGCCATTCAAGCCACCACGGGACCGCTCGATGCGGCGATTCAAGGAAGCGGTTTCTTTATTGTCAAGACCGGGTCCGGCGCCACCGAATATACGCGCTCCGGCAACTTCCTGGCGAACGCGGCGGGAAATCTGGCCACGCCCACCGGCGAGGAGCTGCAAGGATGGACCACCGTAAACGGGGTTCTGAATACGAACGCTCCGATTGGGAACATTACGGTTCCGGTGGGGGCGCTGGCGCCGCCAACGCCCACCACCAGCGCTTCCATCGATTTGAACTTGAACGCTTCCGCGGCGGTGGGAGACACCTTTTCGACGGCGCTTGAAGTATTCGACTCCCTCGGCAATTCGCACCTGATGACATTTACGTTCACCAAGTTGGCATTGGCAAACCAATGGAACTACTCCGCGAGTCTGCCGGCTGGCTCTGCCACACCGCCTCCCACCCCCACCGCCGGCACGCTGACATTTAACGGGAACGGCAATCTGATTATTCCTTTGCCCACCACCGCGCCACCGGTAATCACAGCCGCGGGACTTAATAACGGCGCCTCCAACCTGAGCGTCGCCTGGAACATGTTTAATCAGGGCGTTCCGCGCATCACGCAGTATTCGCAGGCCTCCGCCACCTCCGCGGTTTCCCAAAACGGAACGGCAACCGCGAATCTAGAAGCCGTGGAGATGGCCGCGGGCGGCAAGATTCTGGCCCGGTACTCCAACGGCCAGCAAATCGTCGTGGGACAGATCGCGTTGGCCACGATTCTCAATCCGGATTCGATGATCGCGGTCGGCAACAACAATCTCCAACTGACCGCGCGCACCGCCCAGCCCGCCGTCGGTCTTCCGGGAAGCGGCGGGCGCGGCTCCGTTCTCGGTGGGGCTATCGAGGCTTCCACGGTTGACATTGCGCGGGAATTCACGAATCTGATCATCTTTCAGCGAGCCTACCAGGCCAGCTCGAAGATCATTACCACCGTGGATCAGATCAGCCAGGACACGATCAATTTGAAGCAGTAGCGCGTTCCTTGCCGCCATGACCGCACTCGAGGAAATCAACCACCTGGCCGACGTTCCGGTCGATCTCCAGATCGAGTTGGGCCGCAAGGTCATGACCGCGGGAGACATCCTGAAGTTGGCCGTGGGAAGCGTGATCCGGCTATACCGTTCCGCGGGCGACAACATCGAGATTCTGATCGGAGGCGCTCTGATCGGCTCCGGCGAGATTGTGATTATCGAAGAAACCGTGGGTGTACGCATCAGCGACTTTGTCGAGGAGGATTAGAAAGTCTTGGAAACTCTCCGTCCGGTTCTGGCCATCGCATTCGTGCTGGCGCTGTTGGGAGCGGCGCTATGGGCGCTGCGGCGGGAAGCCGGTCCGCTGCGTATCCCGCGGAGCGGCAAACAGCCAGGAAGAGGCTTCAAAGTTGTCGAGCGCATCCCCCTGACGCCGCAGCATTCCCTGCACGTGGTCCGCGCCGGTGCCGAAGAGTGGATTCTGGCTACTCATCCTCAGGGATGCAGCGTGATCCAGAAGAGCGGATCGGCGGAAACAGCATGAGGGAAATCCGCGCCGTGTGGCGCTTGGCAATGACAGCGGCCCTGGCATCCTCAACGGCGGCCGCGGCGCCGCCGCCAGACTCGTTGCTGGGTATCACGCTCATTCACGGCAAGAACGGAGATTCGCTGGGCGTGCCGATGCAAATCGTCCTGTTGCTGACCGCGCTGACTCTGCTGCCCGCGGTTTTGATTTCCGTCACGCCATTTCTGCGCATCACGGTGGTGCTTCATTTCCTCCGCCAGGCATTGGGGACACAGAGCACACCGTCCAACCAAGTGCTCGTGGGACTGGCATTGTTTCTATCCCTGATCGTGATGCAGCCGGTAGCTACCCAGGTATATGAGCAGGGCTGGCAACCGCTCGAAGCCGGCGCCATCTCGGGTACGGAGGCCTGGGACCGCGCCTCCGGCCCCATTAAGACTTTTCTGCTGCGCTTCGCGCGGGAAAAAGACATTCAACTGTTCCTGCAACTCTCGCATGCGTCCGCCCCGGCCACCCCCGCCGACGTGCCCATCACGGCGCTGATGCCCGCCTATGTGTTGAGTGAATTGAAGGCGGCCTTCCAGATCGGAGCCGTGCTGTTTCTCCCCTTTCTGATCATCGATCTGGTGGTGGCTTCGGTGACGCTGGCGGTGGGTATGGTGCAACTGCCTCCGGTGATGGTCTCGGCGCCCTTCAAGATCCTGCTGTTCGTACTGGTGGACGGCTGGAATCTGGTGATCGGCTCATTGGTGAGGAGCTTTTACTGAACATGACAACGGCGGCGGTAGTGGAACTGATGCGCAACGTAATGATGACGACCTTCTGGCTGAGTCTGCCCTTGCTGGCCGTCGGCTTCGTGGTGGGGATCGTGATCAGCCTGATCCAGATCCTGACCTCGATTCAAGACACCAGCTTCGCCGCCGTTCCGCGGCTGGCGGCATTTCTGGGCACCATGCTGCTGGCGATGCCCTGGATGCTGGCTAAGCTCATGACCTATACAACGGCTCTGCTTGGCGATCTCGGACGCTTCGCCGGTAAATGACACTTCACGTCCCGCTCGGCACCCTGTACGGTTTCCTGCTGGTGCTGGCGCGCGTCGCCGGATTCATCACTTTTCTGCCGACCCCCGGCCTGCGCACGATTCCCGACATGATGCGCGTGGTTCTCGCATTGGCCGTCACCTTCGCGCTGGCTCCGGTCTGGCCGGCGTTGCCTTCCATTCTGCCCACCATCGGCCAACTCGCCGCATGGGCGTTTCTCGAAGCCGGGCTGGGACTGGCCATAGGCCTGGCGGTTACCTTTCTTACGGAGTCGTTCCAGCTCGCCGCGCAGGTGCTGGGACTCCAGGCAGGCTACGGTTATTCCACGACCATCGATCCCAACAGTCAGGCCGACGCGGGAATGCTGCAGGTGATGACGGCGCTGGTCAGCGGCCTGCTGTTCCTGGCGCTCGGACTGGATCGCGAGCTATTCCGGGTGTTGGCGGCCAGCTTCGGGAAGTTTCCCGCCGGCGCGTGGGCTCCCTCCACGGCCAACCTGGACGCGATCGTGCGCCTGGGCTCCAGCATGTTTTCGCTGGGCCTGCGCCTGGCGTTCCCCGTAGTGGCCCTGCTATTGCTTCTGGATATTTCGCTTGCCGTGCTGGGCCGCATGCAGCAGCAACTGCAATTGCTGTCCCTGGCGTTTCCCTTAAAGATGCTGGCGGCACTCGTGTTGCTGGCGTCGCTGGCACCGGCTTTTGCCCGTACTTTTGAAGACTCGGCCAGACAGACACTGGCTGTACTCTGGCGCAGTCTCGCCGCCTAGGCAGGGCTCATGGCCGATAGCGGGCAACGCACCGAAAAACCCACGGAACAGCGGCTCCGCAAGGCCCGTCAGGAAGGACAATTTCCCGCCGCCAAGGAATTCGTTTCTTCGGTTCAGTTTCTCAGTTTTATCGCGCTCGCGGTGAGTTTCGGAGGCGTCTGGTTTCTGCAGATGCAGACGTTCACGCGCGAGCTATTGAAGAAAGCATTCTCAACCGACCTCACTCCGCATGAGTGGATTGCCCTGGTCCGCGGGTGGGTTGTCCCGGTCTTCATTCCGCTGTTGTGGGGCGGCGCCATTCTGGTCCTGGCCGTAGTGATGGCGCAATTGGCAACCACCGGCTTGGGGATATCGCTCTCCAAGCTGGCCCCCGATCTAAAGCGCCTGGATATTTTCTCGCGCATGAAGAACCTGCCCGGGCAGAATGGTCCGCCTTTCCTGCAGGCGTTGGCGCTGTTGCCGCTGATCGGGCTGGTGGTGTATCGCGAAATCGCCGGTAATCTCGACGCCTTCCTGACCTTGCCGTGGATGAGCCCGCGGGCGGGAACACTGCTGCTGGCGGCGTCTCTGAAAACTCTGTTGTGGCGCGCCGGAGCGCTATTCCTGGTGGCCGGCCTCATCGATCTCTTCTGGCAACGGAGGCGCTACACCAAGCAGTTGCGCATGACCAAGCAGGAAGTGCGCGAGGAGGCCAAGGAACAGCAGGGCAATCCGCATATTAAGATGCGCATCCGCCGCATTCAGCGCGATCTGGCCCGGCGCCAGATGATGAAGGAAGTTCCCACCGCCACCGCGGTCATTGTCAACCCCACGCACTATGCCGTTGCCATCCGCTATTCGCTGCACTCGGGATCGGCGCCCAAGGTCGTCGCCAAGGGCAAGAATCACGTGGCTTTGCGCATTCGCAAGCTGGCGATGGAGCACCAGGTGCCCATCGTCGAAAACCCGCCCCTGGCGCAGGCGCTGTATAAGTCGTCCAAAGTTGGCCAGGAGATCCCCGCGAGCCTGTATCGCGCCGTGGCGGAGATTCTGGCCTATATATATCGCCTCCTGGGTGGGCGGCTTCCCGGTTCATAAGAGAAGGGGCACAGCGCCGTTGCAACTTTTTTCCTGGTTCCGCGTCCAATGGAGCGTGTAGTTCAGTGCAGCCAGCCGGCACACACAAAGATTCCCTTCGGGGACGCGACGAGGAACCTCCGACCCCCTCTCGTTCCCTAGCGGCCCGGTAGCCTTCTCGCCGGGCCGCCGCCTTTTTTTCGCGGCCGGAAATTTCCTGCCCCTGATGTGGCTGTTGTGGCGCGCCGCGTGCACATCAGGGTACCAATGGCCGCTCCCGCGCAAATTGCTCCCGTTTCGGCACAGGCACAGGGTGCCCCGGGCGCCACCGCGACGCCTCGCGCGACAAAGCAAAAAACAACAGGGGCTTCGCCTCAGCCTTCCACCCGGCGAGTCACGGGGCTGGCGGAGCTGACCGTGCCGCTGGCGGTTCTCGGGATCGTGCTGGCCATGATCATGCCGGTGCCGTCGTTCCTGCTGGACATTCTGATCAGCTCCAATATCACGGTTTCCATGGTCGTGTTGATGGTGTCGCTGTACATCACGAAGCCCGTGGAGTTCAGCGTGTTCCCCACCACGCTCCTGCTGCTGACCTTGTTCCGGCTGGCGCTCAATATTTCCTCGTCGCGCCTGATCCTGATCCAGGGCAACGCCGGCACGCGCGCCGCGGGCCAAGTGATCGAGGCCTTCGGCAACTTCGTGGTCGGCGGTAACTACGTGATTGGCGTGGTGATCTTCCTGGTATTGTTGGCCATCCAGTACGTGGTCATCAACCACGGCGCGGTGCGCATCTCGGAAGTGACGGCCCGCTTCACTCTGGACGCCTTGCCGGGTAAGCAGATGTCCATCGACGCGGACCTCAATGCCGGGCTCATCGATGAACATGAGGCCAAGACACGGCGCAAGAATCTGGCGGCGGAAGCGGAATTTTACGGCGCCATGGACGGCGCATGCCGGTTCACCCAGCGCGACGCCGTCGCCAGTATCTTGATTACGGCGATCAACATCATCGCCGGCTTCCTGATTGGCGTGTTTCAGCACGGCATGGACTTGCAACGCGCGCTGGCCACCTATACCGTGCTGACCATCGGCGACGGCCTGGTGACCGTGATCCCCGCGCTGATGGTCTCCGTTTGCGGAGCCCTGATCGTCACCCGCGCCAGCTCCGACAACCAGTTGGGCACGGAAATGCGGCGCCAGCTCTTCAGTAACCCGCAACCGCTGATGCTCGCCGGCGGCGTTCTGGTGGCCTTGGCTGTGTTCCCAGGCATGCCCACGATCCCGTTCCTGGCGCTGGGGTCGGGCGTGGGATACGCGGGGTGGAAGCTGGCCCGCGAGGCTCCCGCTGATGATTCCATGACGGCGGCGGCGCCTGTTCCCGCGAAAGAGACTTTCGAAACGGTTCTCAAAGTGGAACCGTTAGCGGTCGAAGTGGGACTCGGCCTGGTCCGCTTAGTTGAAGGGGGCCCGCATTCCCCGCTGCTGCGGCGCATCGCTGCCATCCGCAGGCAAGTCGCTACCGACACGGGGTACCTGGTGCCTCCAATTCGCGTCACCGATAACCTGCAACTGAAAGCCGGCGAGTACGTGGTGCTGCTCAAGGGAGCGGAGATCGCGCGTTTCGAGCTGATGCCCAACTACGAACTGGCGATCCATGCCGGCGTGGGCAGCGAATCCACGGGAGGCATACCTGTAGAAAGCTTGGGGTTAGAAGGAGTGGCCACACGCGAACCGGCCTTCGGCATTCCCGCGGTCTGGATTGCGCCGGAGCGGACCGAGGCAGCCCGCGCACAGGGCTACACGGTGGTCGACCCGGTCAGTGTCATCGGCACGCACTTGACGGAGCTGATCCGTCGTCACGCCTACGAATTACTCTCGCGCCAGGACACCAAGAATATTCTGGACCGCGTTGCGGAGGAAAATCCCAGAGTTGTGGAGGATTTGGTTCCGAAATTGCTTCCCTTGGCCACCGTGCAGAAAGTGATTCAGAATCTATTGCGCGAGCGTGTTTCGATCCGGGATTCGGTAACCATATTGGAGGCGCTGGGAGAAGCCGGCGCGATGACCAAGAATCCGGTCTTGCTCACCGAATACGCCCGCCAGGCCATTCGCCGCCTGCTGGTCCGGCCGCTCTTGAATCATGCCGGCGAATTGCCGGCGCTGTTCCTGGCTCCGCAGGTCGAACAAACCATCGAAGGCGCGGTGGAACACAATGAGCAAACCAGCCATCTGAATCTGGCGCCGCAGCAGCTGCGCGAAATTCTGGATAAGGTCGCGCATGCGGTAGGCGCCAATGAGACGCCCATCGCGGCGGTTACCAGTTCCTCGGCGCGTTTCTTTGTGCGCCAGATGGTGGAGGGCGCGTTTCCCAACCTCTGCATTTTCTCCCATAACGAAATTCCCAGCGGAGTTCGCGTGATTTCATTAGGTCTGATTCAATGAAGCTGAAGAGTTATTTTTCCGGCACCGTCGAAGCCGCCATGGAATTGGCGCGCAGGGAACTCGGGGACGACGCTCTCCTGGTAAACGCCCGCCCCGCCTCGCCGGAGACCCGCAAACTGGGCGCCTTCGAAGTCGTCTTTGGAGTACTGCCTTCGCGACCTCCCGAACCGGCGAACGAGCCCTCGGCGGCCGCCCTAGCAACTGGCCCGCCGGGCAACGGCACGACAGCCGCCGGGCCCTGTAACCATGACATCGCCGGACTGCAGCGCGAAGTAGCGCGCATGGCGCAGGCACTGCGCGGACTACACATACCGCCGCCCGCGGGCTCCGCCGAAGAGTGGGATCTGCGGGTCCGCTTGCGGGAAGCCGAACTGGACCCCGAACTCATCGAGCGCGTCGTACAGGGGGCTTCGCTGGAGGACCTCTTCCCGGTCGATGCGACCTTGGGGCGTACAGGCGCGCGTAGTGTCGTGGCCTTGGTGGGTCCTCCCGGAGCGGGCAAGACTACGACGCTGGTCAAACTCGCGGCACGCCATGGCTTGGCTTCGCGCCGTCCGGCGCACATCGTGTCTACCGATGTCTTTCGGATCGCGGCGGCCGATCAGCTACGGACTCTGGCCTCCATCCTGGGCATTGGTTGCACGGTCGTCGAGACGCCCGGCGCTCTTTCGCAAGCTCTGGAGGAACAACGTGGGAAGGATTACGTCTTCGTGGACACACCAGGTTTCGGCCCCCAGGAAATGGAGGAAGGCGCCGAGTTGGCATATTGGTTTGCGTCCCAGCCGGGTATCGACACCCATCTCGTCTTGCCCGCATCGCTACGGCCCGCCGATCTGAGCGCCGCCGTCGAGCGGTATCAGATCTTTCGCCCTTCGAAGCTGCTGTTTACGCATCTGGATGAGGCCGCCTGCTTTGGCGCCCTGGTCACGGAAGCGGCACGGCGTTCGCTGCCGATTTCCTTCCTGACAGCCGGACAACGGATTCCCGAAGACCTGGAGCCCGCTACGAGAGAAAGGCTGGCGGCATTGGTCTACGGAATTCGCGAACACCAGGCCATGTCGGCGGGGGTGGCCGCGTGAAGCTCGCAACGCAGCAGGGAGCGTCGTCCGCGGCGGCCCCGGCAACTCCCGCGGTAAACCCCTATCTGGCCGGGCAGCAAGCGAAGATCTCCAGCGAGGAGCGCGAGCGGCTGATTCTGGAACACCTTTCGCAGGTGCGGCTGATCGCCCGCCGGATTCATGAGCGGCTTCCCGAAAGCGTCAACATGGACGATCTGGTCTCGGCCGGCGTCGTGGGTTTGATCTCCGCCATCGACCGCTTCGACGCCTCGCACAACGTCAAGCTGAAGACCTATGCCGAGCACAAGATCCGCGGCGCCATTCTGGACAGCCTGCGCGGACTCGACTGGGCGCCGCGCCAGCAGCGCAAACGCTCTAAGCAAATCGAATCCGTGATTGCCTCTTTGGAGCAGCGGCTGCACCGGGCGCCTCGCGAAGAAGAAATCGCGGCCAAACTGGATTTGGGCATCGAGGAATATCATGAATGGCTGGTCGAAATTCGCGGCCTGAATCTGGGGAGTCTGGAGACGAACTCGGGCGACGACGACAGCCGCGACCTGCTGCAGTTTGTCTCCGACGACGAGGAGCAATGGCCTTCCCGCATCCTGGAGCGCAATGAGCTGAAGCGGATTCTGGCCGAAGCCATTGCGGGCATGCCCGAAGTCGAGAAGACCGTGCTCACCTTCTACTATCACGAGGAAATGACCCTGCGCGAGATTTCGAAAATTCTGCGGCTGCACGAGTCGCGGATCTCCCAGTTGAAGTCGCAGGCCATCCTCCGGTTGCGCGCTTCGCTGGGAAAGCAATGGCCTACCACGCGAGGCATCTAGCCGGTGTCCAGCGGATCCATCTCGCAAGCTTGGCTGCTCCAGGAATTCACCGCGCGCCTGGCGTCCGCCTTCGAGGGCATGACGATGGAGAAGGCGCCCATCGATTGCGAGGCTTCCGGGACACCTCCCGCCGGAGGGCTCCTGTGGCGCCAGCCCTTCGCGGGGACAGCCGGCATACTCTGGCTCGCCGCCGAGCCGGACACCGTGACGGCGATCGGCAGCCACATCCTGACCGCGGCCGGACTCAGCGCCGGCGACATCGAGAACGATCCGGCCGGCGTCAGGTCCACCTATTTTGAGATCCTGGGGCAGACCGCCGGGGGCTTGGCGCAGGCACTTTCCGGACAGTTAGGGCATGAAGTTACGCCACAGGGAGGCCAGGAAGCCTCGGCGGCATCCGGATCGATCCAGTGGTCGCGCGCCGCCGTGCAGCTTCCCAAGGGAACGGCTGTCATTCATGCCGGCTTCGACGCGGCATTCTTTGAGACTGTCACGCTGCCTCAACCCGCCGCCGAACCAGCCAAGTCCCCAGCGCCTCTCACATCAAAAACGTTTGAGCTTCTCTTGGATGTCGAGCTGCCCGTCAGCATTTCCTTCGGGCGCGCGCAAATCCTGTTGAAGGATGCCCTGAAGCTGACGACCGGATCCATCATCGAGTTGAACCGCTCGATCTCCGAACCCGCCGAAGTCATCGTCAACAACTGCGTGATCGCGCGCGGAGAAGTGGTTGTCGTCGAGGGAAATTTTGGTATCCGGATTCAGCAGGTCATCAGCCGCCAGGATCGCCTACGGACCCTCCACTAGGTTCTTATGGATCAAGTCCTGCCTTATTTGATACTGGCCGCCAGTCTGGCCGCGAACCTGTTTCTGTTCTTTTCCCTGAAGAGGGAAATCCAGGTGCTGCGCGTCAAGCACGGAGAACTTTCTGTCCGCCTGCAGGCAGCCGAAGAAAAAGAAGGAGAGCCGCTCGCCGAGGGCATTCCCGCTCCGCGGCGCGCGGGGTTCAATCTCAACACGCGCGTGCAGGCCATGCGGCTTTGGCGCCAGGGGGAACCGCCGGAACGCATTGCCACGCTGCTTGGCGTCCCCTGCAAGGAGGTGGAACTCTTGATCCGTGTGCGGCGGATGGCCGCCGGCTCCGCTACTCCTGTTCAACCATGATCAGATGAACAGGCTCGGCGCGGCCGGAGCGAGGATCGAATAAATCCACCGTAACCGCCATCTCATGGCGATCGCGCACCAATTCCTCCAACGCAGCCCTGTCCCCGGCCTGCGCCGCGCGGATCAGTTCGTTCTCATCCGCGGAGGTTATTTGCTTGCGAGCAGCTTCCCGCACCACTCCTTTTAGACGGAGCAGTGTGGGAAAAGTAACGGGTGGAAAAAGTGGCGGGCTAGGCCAACGCGACTACGCTAGTTCAACTTCGATGCGTTTCTGCGCCGTATCGATCGAGGTGACCCGGAAAGAGCGGACTTCACCGGCCTTCAAAGCGCCCGAACTCGACGCCGCGCTGGGCCCGGACTTCCACTTTTGGGCCAGCATGGCCGAAAGCGTGGAAATATCGCCTTTTGAAGCACTTGCGGAAGCTTCCGAAGCCTTCTCGGCGGCAAGTTTGCAGTGCGCCATCACGCCTTCGCCCAGCTCGACCTTGGCCCGGCTAACGGAAACTTCCACCACGCGGCCGCTGACCTGGTCGCCGACTTTGCATTCCGCAATGTACTCGTCGATCGAAGTCGGAATCAGTTGCTTGATTCCCAAGCGCAAGCGGCGGCGTTCCTTATCCGCCTCCAGTACCTGGGCTTTCACGATTTCTCCCAATTTGAGGGCATCGCTGGGGTGATTGAGGCGTTTTTCGTGGCTGATGTCTCCAATGTGGATCATCCCCTCGATACCGTTGCCCAGATCCACGAAGGCGCCAAACTTAGCCAGACTGGTCACAGGCCCTTCTACAGCCGACCCAACGGGATACTTTTTCAATGCCTCTTCCCAGGGGTCGCCCAAGGCCTGCTTCAAGCCAAGCGCGATACGCTTGTCGGCGCTGTTCACGCCAAGCACGATGACCTCGACCATGTCGCCCGGCTTGACCACGTCAACCGGCCGGACGTTCTTGCGCGTCCAGGACATCTCGGAGACATGGATCAGGCCCTCGATACCGGGATCGATTTCCACGAACGCGCCGAAATCGGTAACCCTCGATACTTTGCCCGTAACCCGCGCGCCCTGCTGAAATGTCTCCGCCGCCACGGTCCAGGGGTCCGGACCCAACTGTTTCAAGCCCACCGATATCTTACGCGTATCGCGGTTGATCTTGAGAATCTTGACGTCAAACGACTGTCCCAGAGAAACCACATCGGAAGGCTTCAGATTGCGGGCGTAGGTCATGTCGGAGATGTGCAGCAGGGCATCGACTCCGCCCAGATCCACGAACGCGCCGAACTCCGTCACCGTGCGCACCGCGCCGCGCACCACGTCGCCCGCTTTCAATTTTTCAAACACCTGTTGTTTGGCTTCGCGCTCGCGTTCTTCGAGAACCCCGCGGCGGTCCACCACAACATCTTCGCTGGCTGTGTCGAGCTTGGTGATGCGGCACTCGATGTCCTGACCGACCAACTTCTCCATGTCCGCCTGTTCCCGCGCGCCGCTGCGCGAGGCCGGCATGAAGGCGCGAACCCCCACATCCACGCGCAGGCCGCCCTTGATGAGTTCCAGGACATGGCCGGCAATCACGCTCTTATTGGCGAAGGCGGCTTCCAGGCCAGTCCAATCCCTGGGCGTCTCCACGCGAATGGTGGAAAGAAGATAGTTGCCCTCGGGATCGCGCCCACGAATCGACACCAACATTTTCTGGCCAGGCTTGAGCAGCACAGCGGGATCCACCGGCAGAACGCCATCGGTCTTACGGCCGATATCGACAAACACCGAGTCCGGCGTTACCGATACAACGGTGCCTTCCAATGTTTCGCCGCGCGCATGGTGCGACTGCTCAAACTCGTTCAATATGTCGCCAAAAGAAGTGTCGAGCGGAGTCACTTCCGGAGAATCAGGTGCGTTGGATTGGGGCATGCGAGAAAGACTACTGCGTCATCATATTGTGTCATATTTCCGGCGCGTCTACGGAGCGGAGGTAAGCACAATCGCGGAAAGGCCCGCTAGAATAGCTTCAGTGCCGACCGCGTGGCGCCGTTACGTCCGACCGCAGGATTTCGTATGGTTGCTGCTGTTCTCGGCGCTGGCCGCCTTCAGCCCCGACCGCAGCCCTCTGGTGTTCGCCCTGCTGGCCGCGTTGGGCGCGGTGCAGGTTGCCGAGACGCGCATCGGCGCTTTGGCCTCCGTGCTTCTCAAGCTGGCGCTGTGCTACCTGCTGATCGGCGTCAGCGGCGGCGTATCCAGCAGCTTTTACCTCATCCTGCTCCTGCCGGTCATCTCCGGCGCAACCAGTTTCGGTCTGGGCGGAACCGCGGCCGTGTCGCTGGCCGCCTGCGCGGTCTACGTTTCATTCCTGGAGTTTCTGAGGGAAGACCAGTTCATCCCGGACGATCAGGTGCTGGAGCTGGTGCTGCGCTCCATTTTTCTTCCCGTGGTTGGCTATCTGACCTACGATCTGGCCAGCGCCAATCAATCCGAAAAGCAGAAAGCTCAGGCTGTCGTCGACGAGCTAGAACGGGCTAACCGCAGTTTGCAGGAAGCACAGGCGGAGGTGCTGCGCTCGGAGCGTCTGGCGGCCTTGGGTCAGTTGACGGCCGGGCTCGCGCACGAACTGCGCAACCCTCTGGGCACCATGAAGACGTCGGCTGAATTGCTCTCCCGCAAAGTTTCCCAGGAAAACGAAATTGCGCGCGAGATGGCAGGTTTCATTACCGCGGAAGTGGATCGCACCAACTCGTTGATCACCCGTTTCCTGGATTTCGCGCGGCCCCAGCATCTCAAGCTCGAAACCGCTGATATCACGGGCATGCTGGACCAGGCCATCACACGCTTCGAGCGCGAGCAAAAAGACGCCGGCACCGACGTATCGGTATTCAAAAATTACTCGCCCGATGTGCCCCCCGCGCGTTTCGATGCGCAATTGATGGAACGGGTTATCTCCAACTTACTGATGAACGCCGCGCAGGCGAGTCCCGCGGGCGGCGTGGTCACGGTCAAGACGCTGTCCGACGCGAACGAGGTTGAGATCTCCGTGATCGATCGCGGCGCGGGCATCGACCCCAAGAATCTGGAAAATATTTTCAATCCGTTTTTCACAACCAAGCCCGAAGGAATCGGTTTCGGCCTGGCCATCGTATCGAAGATCGTGAACGAGCACGGCGGGCGCATCACCGTCGCCAGCACGCCGGGCGAAGGCAGTGTGTTTCGCATCTTCCTGCCGCTCAAGGGACAATAGGAAAACATGCGCAAGGCCACCATCCTGGTGATCGAAGACGAAGAAAAGCAACGCCGCGTGATTGGTCTCCACTTGGCGGGCTCGGATTACGACGTCAAAGCCGTAGGCACGGCCGAGGAAGGCTGGAAGCTCGCCGGCGATGTCGACTTGATCCTGACCGACCTGAAGCTCCCCGGCATGGATGGCCTGGAATTACTCGAAAAATTGAAGGGACAGAACTCGCACACGCCGGTCATCGTCATGTCCGCTTTTGGAACGGTGGAGAACGCTGTCGAGGCCATGAAGCGTGGCGCCGTCGACTTCCTGCCCAAACCGTTTTCCCTGGACCACCTGAGCGTGGTCGTCGAGAAAGCTCTGGAAGTCCGCAAGCTGCGCGATGAGAACCGCGAACTGCGCGAGGCTCTAGGTGAGCGCTACAAGTTCGAGAACATCATCGGCCACAGCGGCGCGATGCAGGAGATCTTCGCGACCATCATGCGCGTCGCTCCCACGCGCGCCACCGTGCTGCTAGCAGGCGAAAGCGGCGTCGGCAAGGACGTGATCGCCCGCGCCATTCATCAGAATTCCCCGCGCAAAGACCGCCCCTTCGTGAAGATCAACTGTACGGCCATTCCGGAAAACCTGATGGAAAGCGAATTGTTCGGCTACGAGAAGGGCGCCTTCACGGGCGCCAACGTATCCAAGCCGGGTAAATTCGAACAGGCCAACACAGGAACGGTCATGCTCGACGAAATCGGCGACGTGCCTCCCTCGGTTCAGGTCAAGCTGCTGCGCATTCTGCAAGAGCGTGAATTCGAGAGACTGGGCAGCAACAGGACCCTGCAAACCGACGTGCGCGTAGTAGCCGCAACCAACGTAGACTTGCGCGCCGCCCTGGAACAGGGCACCTTCCGCGAAGATCTGTATTACCGCTTGAATGTGGTTCCGATTGACATTCCTCCGCTGCGCGAGCGCAAAGAAGACATCCCGTATTTGGTGGAACACTTCGCCAAGAAATTTGCCGGCGACCTCAGCGAGGGTGCGATGGAGCGCCTGGTTGCTTATCACTGGCCGGGTAACGTACGGGAGCTCGAAAACGTGATCGAGCGAAGCATCTTGCTCTCCCGCGGGCCGCGCGTCGAAGCCGACGACATCAAGATCGAGATGGCTCCGGGCCGCGCGCGCCAGGCGTTCGCCACGGACGCCTTTTTGCCCGAGGGCCTGACGCTGGATCAATATGAGCAGTCCATCATCCGGGAAGCGCTCAAACGGGCGAACGGAAACAAAAGCCAGGCGGCGCGTCTGCTCGGGCTCACCCGGAATGCGCTGCGCTACCGCCTGGCTCAGATGGGAATCGAATAGGGGAAACTCGAAACCCGGGACAGTACACTCAAACACCATTTTGATCCGCTATTGGAAATTGTGTTTGAGTGTACTGTCCCGGGTTTCCGGGTTTCGGGTTTGAGTAAACCGGCTTACGCCATCTTGGGCTTCAGAACGTCAATGAGTTCTTTCACCGCGCTCGCGCTCTTGGCCAGCATGGCTTTCTCGGCGTCGTTCAGCTTCAACTCGTAGATCTGCTCGATGCCCTTGCGGCCCAGCTTCACGGGCACGCCGACAAACAACCCGTTGATTCCGTATTCGCCTTCGAGAAGCGCCGCGCAGGGCAGCACTTTTTTCTTGTCCTTGAGGATCGACTCGACCATCTCGACGGCCGCGGCCGACGGAGCGTAGTAAGCGCTGCCGGTTTTCAGGTATTTCACGATCTCCGCGCCGCCATTGCGGGTACGGTCCACGATCGCCGCCAGGCGGTCCGCCGGGATCAGGTCTTCGAGCGGAATGCCGGAAACACTGGAGAATCTCGTGACAGGAACCATGGTGTCGCCGTGGCCGCCCAGCACCACCGCCGTGACGTTCTCCACCGAAACATTCAATTCCATGGCGATGAAGGTGCGGAAGCGGGCGGAATCCAATACACCGGCCATGCCCACCACGCGATGCTTGGGGAACTTCGAGACTTGATGCGCCACCGTGCACATCGCATCCAGAGGATTGGTCACCAGAACCAGAATCGCGTCGGGAGAAACTTTCGCAACATTTTCCGTGACGCTCTTGACCACTTCATAGTTGGCGAACAGAAGATCGTCGCGGCTCATGCCCGGCTTACGCGCCAGACCCGCCGTGATCACCACGACGTCCGAATTCGCAGTCGCGGCATAATCGTTGGCTCCGACGACCGACACGTCGTATCCTTCGATGGGGCCCATTTGAGCGATATCCAGCCCTTTGCCCTGGGGCACGCCCTCCACGACGTCCAAAAGAACGACGTCACCCAGATCTTTCAATGCGAGATTGACCGCGGCGCTCGCGCCGACATTGCCCCCGCCCACTACCGTGATTTTGTTGCGCATAAGCTACTGATTATAACGTACCCTGGAGTCTTACCTGTGCTTTTAGACGAATCTACCGCCGCTCGTTTTGCGCGCCTGGCGCTGGATTGTGTTCATCGTGAATATCCCAGCAAGATTGCGCATTCCCTCCATTCGGATGCCGACGCGCGTCCTCCCCGCGATCTGACTCCGGCGTTTTATGGATGCTACGACTGGCACTCCGCCGTGCACGGGCATTGGATGCTGGCGCGGCTGACCCGCATGTTTCCGCACGCGCCTTTCGCCGAAGAATCGCTGGCGGCACTGCGAGGGAACATCACCCAGGAGCATATCGCCGGCGAGGTGAATTATCTGCAAGCCCCCGGACGAACCGGCTTTGAGCGGCCCTATGGCCTGGCCTGGCTGCTGCAGTTGGCCACGGAATTGCGGCGGTTCAAGCCATCGCTCGCCAAGATTCTGGAACCGCTCGAACAGGCCGCCGCGGATCACCTCGAATCCTGGCTGCCGAAACTTCCATATCCGGATCGCTCCGGCCAGCATGCCAACACGGCGTTTGCATTGGGGCTGATTATCGATTGGGCCCGCGCCGCGGGTGGCAGCCGGGAGGCAACCGCGTTCGCATCCGCCGTCCGCTTCTATCACGCAGACGTCAATGCCTCGACGGCGTTCGAGCCAGGGGGTGAAGATTTTCTGTCGCCCTGTTTGGCGGAAGCAGACCTCATGCGCCGCGTTTGCACACCGCCCGAATTTGCGGACTGGTTGACCCGCTTCCTCCCCAATATTCCCGTTCTGCGCCCGGTAACATCGCCGGACCGCGGCGACGGCAAACTGGCCCACCTGGACGGACTGAATCTGAGCCGCGCGTGGATGCTCTTCGGCATCGCCAAAGGCTTACCCGAAACGGATGCCCGCCGGTTCCACCTGTTAATGGCCGCCGACGCGCACCGCGACGCAGGTCTCGCCGCCGTGACGGGAGAACATTACGAAGGCGGCCACTGGCTGGGCACTTTCGCCGTGTATCTGGAAACGATGGAGCTCATAGAGGGGCCTACTGGTCTGCGCCGGATTCGCTAGCAGCCGCTTCCGCCTTCTTATCCTCTGCTATTTCTTCTTGCGGCTTCGGCGCTTCCTTGCGGGCCTTGTCGAACAGGAAGCTGAGTGTCTTCTCGGTGCGGATCTGGCCCGCGATCCGATTCAGTGTTCCGTCTTTCTGAAGCTGGGCGCGGACGACCGCGACCGCTTCCCGCTGCTGGCGGGCAAAGCGCTGCACTTCGCGATCCACTTCTTCCTGGGTCGGCGTGATGGCTTCGCGGTCGGCGATCTTGTCCAGGATCAGCGATGCACGCACATCGCGGTCGGCGCGGCCCTTCTGTGATTCGCGAACTTTGGCCCAATCCAATTTGAGCGATCGCGGATCGATGCCCTGCGCCGCCAATTGCTGCAACTGTGTATTCAGAGTCGTTTCGATCTGCCGGTCGATAAAGACCTCGGGGATCGGGAAGGCGTGCGCATCCACCAGCTTCTCGATGAGTTGATGCTTGGTATCGTCTTGAGCGGCGTGTTCGCGCTCATGAAGAATCCCCTTGCGGACTGCGTCTTTCAGTTCGTCTAACGTTTGATAGTCGCCCAGGTCTTTGGCGAAATCGTCGTTGAGTTCCGGCAGTTCCTTACGGCGCACCGCCTTCACTGTGGCGTTGAAGCGCACGGTCTTCCCCGCCAGTGTTTTGCGGTCGTAGTCTTCGGGATACGTCACCTCGAACTCGCGCGATTCCCCCGGCGCAGCCCCGCGCAGATTCTCGCTGAACTCCTTCATCGTGGCTTCGTCGCCGATCTTCAGGATCAGCTCGTCCTGCTGAACTTTCTCTTCGGTGCCGGAGATGCTCTCCAGCGAAATCACGGCGAAGTCGCCATCGGCGAGCGGGCGCGGATCTTCGTTCACATACTCCGCTTTGCGCTCGCGCATTTGCTCGATGCGCGCCATCACGTCGGCATCGGTCACTTCGGGCTCCGCGTAAGTGACGGTCAGGCCCTGGTATTCGGCGAGCTCAAACGTAGGGGCGACCTCGAATTCCGCCTTGAAGCGCAGCGGCTCGCCGGCGTGCAGATGAACGTCGCTGATGTCGGGCTGGCTGACCGCCTGTAAACGGTCCTGCTCCATCGCTGCGTTGAGGAAACGGGGAACCAGCTTCTCCAGCACTTCCTGGCGCACGTCTTGCGCGAAGCGCGTCTTCACCATCGCCAGCGGGGCCTTGCCCGGGCGGAAACCCGGCAGCCGGACTTTCACTTGGATCGCAGCGGCGGCGCGCTCGGTCTCTTTCTCTACTTCCGCGGCGGGAACCGTAATCTCGAGGGAATGCTTACAACCTTCAATCAAAGCCATCTACACAAATATAGCGTGGAGCCCTCCGCCGCCGTCAGAATGCTCGGATGGTGCGCCAAATCTGTGTTGCTGACTTTATAATCAAGCAATGTCCGATCTCGTGAACGAACTTGGACGGTGCGAGTCCGACACGGCGGAGTTCATCAACGAAGGTGCGGCCAAAAGGTTTGCGAATTGGCGACGCTATGAGGGCCAGCCCGATGAGTTGATCGCGTTTGTCCAAAGGGTTCTCCGCGGTCCGCGTCAAGACAATGGCTGGAAATTGCATCAGAAGGGCGGACGAAGTTTGGAACAGATAGTTATCGACCGCGGATGCCCCCCGTTTACCGAGGACGATATTCGCGTTGCGAGAGATACTCTGGGCCTATAAATCTGCCTTCAGAAGTTCATGCACGCTCCAGACGTAATTCGCTGATCCCGGCCCTCAGGCCGCCGTCGTAACTTCGACCTCTCCCGCCAAACTTATGGGCTCGGGAACCGGATCGCCATATTCACGCATGGTTGCTAAGTGGCCGCGAATCGCCTCATGGATATTCGCTTTGGTCTCTTCGAGCGTCCTTCCGGTGGTGATACAACCTGGAAGATCCGGAACGTAGGCGGCCCAGTTGTTCTCGGCGCGCTCGAAGATAACCGCATACTTGGTGTTCATTTCTTGTCTCCCAGACCAGCAGCCCGAAGAATCGATTTCATGGTTCCAATCGGCACGTCGTCGCCCATACGGCCTGGAATCGTCACCACGCTCGGCTTGCTCGGGTGCTTGAAATGCCGGTGGCTTCCCGTGGTTCGAACATGTTTCCAGCCGTCGGATTCGACCATACGGATCAGGTCCTTGACCTTCACTATCCTGATTGTACTGCCCTTTCACGCAAGTGTCGCTCAAACAGAAAACAGCCACCCTTTCGAGTGGCTGTTTTGCAAGTGAAGTTGAACGGCTACGCTGGAGAGCTTAGCGCGCCGCCGCCGTGGCGTGCGCGGCTTCCTTGATTGCCTTGGCCTTGTCGGTGGCTTCCCACGTAAAGGTCTCTTCGGTGCGGCCGAAGTGTCCGTACGCCGCGGTCTTACGGTAGATCGGGCGGCGCAGCTTCAACGTTTCGATCATGCCCTTGGGCGTCAGATTGAAGGTCGCGCGGACAATTTCCACCATGCGCTCTTCGGGAACCGTGCCGGTGCCGAACGCGTCGACCATAACCGACACGGGTTCGGCCACGCCGATCGCGTAAGCCAACTGCACTTCGCAGCGCTGAGCAAGGCCGGCCGCAACCAGGTTCTTGGCCACGTAACGCGCCATGTAGCACGCCGAGCGGTCCACCTTCGTCGGATCCTTACCCGAGAAAGCGCCGCCGCCGTGACGGCCCATGCCGCCGTAGGTGTCGACGATGATCTTGCGTCCGGTCAGACCGGTATCGCCATGCGGACCGCCGATCACAAAACGCCCAGTGGGGTTGATGTGATACTTGGTCTGCGAATCGACCATGCTGCCGCCCACGATGGGATCGATGATGTACTTCTTCACGTCCGCGCGAAGCTGCTCGGTGCTGACATCGTCATCGTGCTGCGTCGATAAGACCACCGCATCGATGCGCACCGGCTGGCCGCCCGAGTACTCCACGCTGACCTGGCTCTTGGCGTCGGGCCGCAGGTACACCAGCTTGCCATCGCGGCGGACGTCGCTCTGCTGGCGGACCAGCTTGTGCGCCAGCATAATCGGCAGCGGCATTAGTTCCGGCGTTTCGTCGCAGGCGTAGCCGAACATCAAGCCCTGATCGCCGGCGCCGCCGGTATCCACGCCCATGGCGATATCCGGGGATTGGCTCTGAATCGTATTGAGGATTCCGCAAGTTTTGGCGTCGAAACCCATGCGGGCGTCGTTGAATCCGATGTCATTAATGACTTCGCGCGCCAGCTTCGGCACGTCCACATACGTGGTTGTGGTGATTTCGCCCGCCACCACGCAAATGCCGGTGGTGACCAGCACTTCGCAGGCCACGCGGCCATTGGGATCGTCTTTCAGCACCGCGTCCAGCACGGCGTCGGAAATCTGATCCGCCATCTTATCCGGGTGGCCTTCGCTCACCGATTCGGACGTGAAAATGTGTCGCATTTTATCTGCCATGAATATTCCTCTTTAGTACCGATAATGATCCGGCTTGTAGGGGCCTTCCACGGGCACGCCCAGGTAGTCGGCCTGTTTCTTGCTCAGCGTGGTCAGTTTCACGCCGATCTTTTCCAAATGCAACCGGGCGACTTCTTCGTCCAGTTTTTTCGAAAGCGTATAGACACCCACTTTATACGTGTCCTTGTTCTTCCACAGGTCCAACTGCGCCAGCGTCTGGTTGCTGAAGCTGTTGCTCATGACGAAGCTGGGGTGGCCGGTGGCGCAGCCCAGGTTCACCAGGCGTCCTTCGGCCAGCAGGAAGATGCTGCGGCCGCCGGGGAACGTGTACATGTCCACCTGCGGCTTGATGTTGGTCTTCTTCACACCGGGAGCCTGGTTTAGCGGGTCGACCTGAATTTCGTTGTCGAAGTGGCCGATGTTGCAGACGATGGCCTGATCCTTCATGCGCGACATATGCTCCAGCGTAATGATGTCGACATTACCCGTGGTCGTTACATAAATATCGCCGCGGCCCAGTGTGTCTTCGACCGTGGTAACTTCGAACCCTTCCATCGCGGCCTGCAACGCGTTGATCGGATCGATCTCGGTGACCACCACGCGTGCGCCCATGCCGCGCAGCGAGTGCGCCGAGCCTTTACCCACATCGCCGTAACCGCAGATGACGGCCACCTTGCCCGCCACCATCACGTCGGTGGCACGCTTGATGCCATCCGCAAGCGACTCGCGGCACCCATACAAGTTGTCAAACTTGGACTTCGTCACCGAGTCGTTCACGTTGATCGCCGGTACCAGGAGCTTGCCTTCTTCCTGCATCTTGTACAAACGGTGCACGCCGGTTGTAGTTTCCTCGGACACGCCGCGCCAGTCCTTCACCAGCGTCCGCCAATGGTTGGGATTCTCCTTGTGAACCTGCTTGAGGAGGTCCTTGATGACCTTCTCTTCGTGGCTTTCAGAAGGCGTGTTCACCCAGTCGCTGCCGTTCTCCAGTTCGTAGCCTTTGTGGATCAGCAGCGTCACATCGCCGCCGTCGTCGACCACCAACTCGGGACCCTTGCCGCCGGGATGGCTGATCGCCTGATACGTGCACCACCAATATTCTTCCAGCGTCTCGCCTTTCCAGGCAAACACCGGAACTCCGGTGGCAGCGATCGCGGCGGCGGCATGATCCTGGGTGGAAAAGATGTTGCAACTCGCCCAACGCACCGACGCACCCAGATCCGCCAGCGTCTCAATCAGCACCGCCGTCTGAATGGTCATGTGCAGCGAGCCGGTGACGCGCACGCCCTGGAGCGGCTTGCCCACGGCATATTTTCCACGAATCGACATCAAGCCGGGCATTTCCTGCTCGGCGATGGAAATCTCTTTGCGGCCCCACTCGGCCAAGCTCATGTCGGCGACTTTGTACGTAGCGGCAATATTTTCAGTAGCGATACTCATTTGCCTCCCTCTTATATCTACCAATCTGGATATGTTGATATATTAAATCAGGACCCACCGTGGCGTCAATCCTGCAAAATCTTCGCCTGCTCGCCGACCCCGGCCGGTTGCGTATTGTGCTGCTGGTGGCGAAGGAGGAAATCTCCGTCGCCGAGCTGCAGCAGATCCTGAATATGCGCCAAAGCCGCATATCGACACTCTTGGCGCAACTAAAGAGCGCGGGTTTGGTCGAAGACCGGCGCAGCGGCAAGAGCATCCTCTATCGCCTCCGCGCCCCGCGTCCGGCCGAAGCCAAAGCCTTCGAACAACTGATGAGTGTGCTGCAGGGCGCCGCCGCGGAAGTCCCCGAAACCGAGCACGACGCCGAAGCCCTGCATCTGATCATGCGCCGCCGCCAGGATAAAGTCCGCGCGTACTTCGACGAACTGGCCGGCAAGTTCGGCCGGCAGTATGTGCCGGGGCGGTCGTGGGAAGGACTGGCGGAAACTCTGCTCACCTTGATGCCGCCGATGATCGTCGCCGATCTGGGCGCGGGCGAAGGTACGTTCTCGCAGCTCCTGGCCCGCCGGGCCAAGAAGGTCATCGCCATCGACAATTCTGAAAAAATGGTCGAATACGGTACGGAGCTGGCGCGCAAACACGGCGTGACGAACCTGGAATACCGCTTCGGCGATATCGAAGACATCCCCATCCGCAGCGCGACCGTGGACCTGGCCTTCTTCAGCCAGGCGCTGCATCACGCCCAACACCCGGAGCAAGCTGTCACCGAAGCCCACCGTATCCTAAAGCCCGGTGGCCGCATCGTTGTGCTGGATTTGCTACGGCACGCCTACGCCGAGGCCCGCGAACTCTACGCCGACGTGTGGCTGGGCTTCACCGAAGTCGAAGTCGGCCGCTACCTGCGCGAGGCGGGCTTCAAGAACACGGAAACTTCCGTCGTCCACCGCGAAGCCGAGTCGCCACATTTCGAGACGCTGCTGGCGATTGGGGACAAATAGTCTACGTATCCACCTGAAAGCAAGCCCGATATTACACAACTCTTACAATTGGTGCGCCGGTTCTCAGGTACGCTTGACTTTGGAGAAAACGTGAGCACGCCTATCCCCCTCCCTAACGGCCGGAAGATCAATTCCACCACTATCGTCCTTATTTTTCTTCACATTGGAGCGATCGCGGCCTTCTTCAACTTCACTTGGCCGGCCTTTTGGGTGGCATTGGCGCTGCACTGGGTGGCCGTGGGTTGGGGCATCAGCCTCGGCTATCACCGGCTGCACACGCACCAGTCCTACCAATGCCCTCTGTGGATGCAATACTTCCTGGCCGTGTGCGGCACGCTCACTCTGGAAGGCGGCCCGATGTTCTGGGTGGGTACGCACCGCATTCATCACACCAAATCCGACCAACCGGGCGACCCGCATTCCCCGCGCCTGCAAGGCGGATTCTGGGCGCACATGGGTTGGATTATCTTCGGCGAAACGCACCACAGTGACAGCAAGTTTATGGCGAAGTACGCTCCGGACCTGGCCAAGCACAAGTTCTACTGGTGGCTGAACTCGTATCACTGGGTTCCCGTGACCCTGACCGGCGTACTGCTGTTCGCTTTCGGCGGCTGGCCCATGTTTCTGTGGGGCTTCTGCCTGCGCATCACCTACGGATTGCACGTGACGTGGCTGATCAACTCCGCCACCCACATGTTCGGGCGCCGCCGCTTTGACACCGAGGACGACTCGCGCAACAGCTTCATCCTGGGCGTGCTGACTTTCGGCGAAGGCTGGCACAACAACCACCACGCGCATCAAACTTCCGCTCGCCACGGCCTCGCCTGGTGGGAGTTCGACATCTCCTGGATCACCCTGAAACTGCTCCGCGCCGTGGGATTGGTTTGGGGCGTCCGCGTCGCCAAGCTGGATTCGCAACTCGTCGAGCAGAAGGCCGCGTAAGCGCGCGGGGCGGAAATCCCGCACACGGTGGTCCGTTCAGCGTATGACTCGGCCATTCAACCTGAACTCTGGAACAAGTACGATCGCCAGTGACGATCCCCAACCCGCGCCACTGTTCAGGTTGTGCATGTACTCTAAGAAGGGAGGTTTCTCTTATGGCAAGCTTGGATTGGTCGCTATGCTCCGCCGTGGAGAGCGTTCCCGGGAAGCGCAGCGGCGCGGTGGTATTTCGCGGGACACGCACGCCCGTTTCGGCGGTTTTCGAGAACCTTCAGGATATGACCATCGAAGAACTCACCCAGGAATTCGGCGTCACTCGTGAGCAGGTTGAGGCCGTGTTGCGATTTGCGGCGCGCAGTGCCGAGGCGCCTGTCGCAACCCATCGGTAGATGCTGGTTCTATTCGATAACGGTACGCCACGTACTCTGGCTCGTTTTCTGATCGACCAACACACGGTTACCGAAGCCCGCTCCCGTGGTTGGGCGGAACTAGAAAACGGAGAATTGTTAGCCCAAGCGGAAGCCGCGGGCTTTGAAGTCCTGGTGACGACTGACAAGAACATCGGTTACCAAAAAAATCTTGCGGGCCGGAATATCGCCATCGTTGTCCTCGGAAAAGGCCGCTGGAGCGTAATCAAATCTCACATCGGTCAGGTGGTCTTGGCCGTGAACACCGCAATCCCTGGTAGCTACGCCGAAGTGGACATCCCTTACGAATAGCCCGATCCTCTTCGATCGCGCTGATACTGCCAGGGCCCGATTCTGGGGCGTCCGCGTCGCCAAGCTGGATTCGCAACTCGCCGAGCAGAAGGCCGCGTAAGCAAGCCTGGGTCCAAGCCCTGCCCGCGAATTCCGCCGGCTAAGGCACTACCCGGATTGTGGTCGACTGCTGATCGGCTTGCCTTCCCAAAAGATACCCGCCGACCGACATCGCTCCGGCTACAATGAGGAACACTGCAATTCCCGGACCGGCATCGTTCTGGGTTGTTCCGGCGATATAGCCTCCCACCGTTACCCCGCTCAGTACTCCCAGCGTGGTACCTAGTGTTTTACCCCAACCTCCCGATCGCTTTAGCTTCACCAGTTGAACGGAGCTTCGCGGAACCGACGCATTTCCTCTGGGATACGCCTTGGCATCGGACGTCTTCTTCACATCCAATACCATCGCATCATCCCGGATCGCTGCTACATCGCCAGTTATTTTAGCGCCTCCAGTGAGGGTCAACTCCACCGAATGGCCCTGAACGGTGGGTGCGAGTTCGCCCCACTTCAATTCCAGTGGCCTTGTCTCCGCCTGCACGTCGGCCTGAACAAGACAGAACAAGACCAACACCGCAACCGCGCACCTTGGTGTCAAATCGTATCTCCTCTTCTCTTCGGATAAAGTCGGGGTTCCATTCCGCCTGTCCCCTGGACAGGCACAAGTATAGTCCCTCCTTGGTTGAAAACGTGAGCCGGATCGCGCCGCGAGCCGGCCCGCGTGGCATAGCGGCGCCGGCTGCATGGATCAGCGTGAGTTACTTGCCCACAGCGCGCGGCCCGGGTGCAAAAGCTGTGATGGGAACCTCAATCACGTCCCCTAGTATCGAACGCGGGACGGCGGAATCGGACAGTTGGATACTGGCGGAGCGGTTAAACACCTGATTGAATTGGGAAGCATCCATGGCGGGAAAATACTTGCGGAAGGTCGCCATCTGCGGGCTTACCAGCGTATGCGAGACGGAGCGGAATCCCAACCCGTTCAGCACAGAGCCCGCAAAACCTGGCTGTACCAGGTCCCCTCCTGGAGATGCCTTCACTTTTTGGCGCAAGGCCACCATAACGGGTGTTTCCGGAATCTTAAAAATAGGCACGGCGGACTGAAGTGGATTGAACCGTCCAAATCCATAAATGTTGATCCCCACCGCCAACGCCGCCAGTAGCGGCACCCTCAGTTGGAACGGAATCGCCCACAGCGCCACAGCGGCTGCTGCGGTAATCGCAATGATCCAGAAATCGGGGTGGTAATCCACACGGTTTTCACCAAAGACCAGCGGCTTGAGGGCTAGGCCCGCCACGGGGCCGATCAACAGGAACAGAGCGGCGCGGCGCCAGGAGACTTCCAGCAAATCCCGTTTCCACAAGATCAGACTGGCAATCGTAAGCAGGACTCCCGAAAAAAACAGGAGCCGCTGCGAACCGGCGTGGTCCCACAAAAGTATCCGCCCCAGCCAATGGGGAGCGGGCGCAATCTCCCAGACAGTCGCCAAGACAAAGGCTGCGCCAAGAATCGACAGTGCTCTCCGGATGTCTCGATGGCGGTCATCCCGCAGTTGCGAGTAGCGGAGCAAACACATTGTGAGGAATGGAAAGTAGGTACCCACTGCGCCGGCCTCGCAGATGTTCCATTCGGGGTTGAAAGTGTCATAGGTACTGACATCGAATGTGAGAAACGGGAACATCTGCGAAGCCCAGATGGCAAGGGGCACGTTCCCAGGTGGCGAGATTCGTTGCCCTGGATACACAGTGTTCCGCATGATCGCGACCACGTCTGAGAAGTACCCATACAGGATGGCGCTGGCCGCCAGACCCGCGATTCCGGCAGCCGCCAGTTCGCGGCGGGAAAGGGCAAGCCCGGGCCGGAAGGCGAGCACAATCACCGGAATCACCCAAGCGGTATCCAGCAACAGGGGTACGTAGGGCATCGCCATCGCCCAAGCCGTGAACATCCAGGTGAGAAGCAGAGTCTTGGTGATCAGCCGGAAGGGCCGGAGAATCACCCACGCGACCCACGGCAATCCCGCCAGAATTGGTCCATTGGTGGTCCACCAAAACTGAGAGAAGCCGCTGAAGAAAATGGCGAGACTGCCTGCTCCCGCAACCATCGTCGCCACCCCGAGTTCCAGGAACAGAAGGTAGTAGCCGGAAACAAAGAGGCACATGAAAAACGCCCAGTACGCAGAATAGGCCGTGGCTGGCGGCGTGACAAAAAAGAGCCATGATGCCGGTCTGAAGAACAATCCCCAATCCCGGAGCGGCGGCATAAAGTAGTTTCGCTGATCCTCGCGATAGAACGACGTCTCATTAAACCGCTGAAAACGATTTCGCACCGCGGCTTGCACCTGAGGCGTTAAAATCGCCCATTCATCGCTGCGGATGGGACGCGCAGAGCCCAAGACCGGCCCGGCTTCGGGCGCCAAAATTCCCGCCAGCACGCGGCCGTATGACGAGGGCGTCATGCTGAACGCCGTATAGGCTAGTCCCGCCAGCACAACAAGCGTAAGGAAGACGCGAGTAAATGGGTCCCCCCACAATTGAATTTCGCGTGCGCCGCCGTGCTCAACGGACGCGCGGTCCCGCTTCTTGGACCCTGCCGGCGGCAAAGTCCCTGACGCTTTCTGGTCCTTTCCACTGTCCTTTCCATTGATACGGGGCATGCGCGGAAAAAAGTGAGGTGCACCCGGTTAGGCTAATTCGCGATAGTACGCGATCAGGTCCAGCGGCGGCGGGACTTTGCCCAGCGCGCGTAGAAAACCGGATACCTGGCCCCGGTGATGCGTGCCGTGATTCACCACATGCAGCACGATCTGCCACAGCGGGGATGAGTAAGAGTTCCCCTTCGTGTCCTGATAGGAAATGACGGCCGGCGCCGAATCATCGGCCAAACCGGCGGCAAACTCCTTCCACTCCGCCAGCACTGCCGGCCAGTCGCGTTGCAGAACGGCGAGGTCGCGGTCTTCCGGCGTGATGAAGCGCGCCGGGGTCCGTCCCTTCACGCGTGAAATCCAAATGCGGTCGGCGGCAAACGTGTGCGCCAGAGTGCCTACCACGCTCTTGTCGGAGGTCGCGAAGTCGCGGGCAAGCTCCTCGGGAGTAAGCTGCGCGGCGGACTCCAGAAGCCGGTTGGTGGCCCAAGTGGTATAGGCGAGATGCGTGCGAAGCGTGTCCGCGCTGATGATCATGGGTTCAAATTAGCATTTTCCGCTACCCTAAGAGTATGGTTGCCGGAGGGCGGCGGAAATCGATCGCATTCTTCATCTCGCTCGGCGTGGGCGTGATTCTGGTCGTGCTGCTGCTCTACGTCGGCTGGGTGCTGCTCGGCTGGCGCAATCCGGTGCTGCTGTTTTTCGGCGTGGTGCTAGTTCTGGTGGTGATCGCGGGAGTGGTGCTCAACACAACGTTCCTGGTCCGCGAGATCCGGCGCAACGCACAGCACGACGCGTTCATCAACGCCGTAACCCACGAATTGAAAACTCCGGTGGCATCCATTCGCCTGTATCTGGAAACTCTGCAGAGCCGCAGCGTCGACGAACCCAAGCGCCAGGAATTTTACCGCACGATGCTCGACGATAGTGACCGGCTGCTCGGCACCATTGAGCAGATTCTGCGCACCGGCCACGCGGGCCATGCCAAGCGTGCGCTGCACGTGGCTCCCATTGATTTTGGGCGCATCATCGAAGAGTGCCTGGCGCGCGCGCGCCGCCTCTATCACGTTCCGGTGGAGGCATTGACGTACAAGCCGGGTCCGCCCATCACCGTGCAGGGTGATGAAGAGGAAGTACGCGCCGCACTTTCCAACCTGATCGATAACGCCGTCAAGTATGCCGGCAAAGACGCCAAAGTGGACGTGGAGACGGAATGTATCGACGGACGCTTCATCGCGGTGCGCGTCCGGGATAACGGCCCCGGCATTCCCAAGTCGGAACTGAAGCAGGTGTTCGAGCGCTTCTACCGGATTCCAGGCCCGCTGGCGACCCGCGTCAAAGGTACCGGCCTGGGCTTGTTCATCGTGAGGTCCGTGGCCAAACGGCACGGCGGGCGGGCGTGGGCCGAAAGCGAAGGCGATGGCCGCGGCAGCACGTTCGTGCTGGAGCTCCCCATTTCCAAGTAGATTGCATGAGCAGCCGGGAACGGATTCTTATCGTCGAAGACGAGCAACACCTTGCCGATGGGTTGCGCTTCAACCTGGAAGCCGAAGGCTACCAAGTGCACACGGTCGAGACCGGGGAAGCCGCGCTGGACTTGCTCACGCCGTCCCCGCAAGCGCTGCCCGCCTTCGACGTGGTCATTCTCGATGTCATGCTGCCCGCCAAAGACGGCTTCACCGTGGTGTCCGAACTGCGGCAGGCCGGGCAGTTCATTCCCACACTGCTTCTTACGGCGCGTGGACGGCCGGAAGACGTCCTCGAAGGCTTCGCCGCCGGCGCCGACGACTATCTTCCGAAACCGTTCGAACTCTCGATTTTGATCGCGCGCATCCGCGGGCTGCTGCGCCGCAAGCAGTGGCTGCATTCCAAGGCGGCTCCGAAGCCCGAACCCCGCGAATCCTTTGTCTTCGGCGATAAGTCGGTGCATTTCGACCTGCTGGAATTGCGCGCCGGGGGCAAGACGTATCCGCTCACGCTCATGGAAGCCAGTATCCTGCGCTACTTGATCGAGCACGAGGGCAAGGCCACTTCGCGCAAGGCGATGCTCGAGGAAGTGTGGGGACTGCGGCAGGATACCGATACGCGCGCCATCGACAACTTCATCGTGCGGCTGCGGCGTTATCTGGAAGACGATCCAGCCAATCCACGGCACCTGGTTACCGTGCGCGGGATTGGCTACCGCTTCGTGGCTGTTCCGAAAGACCGGTAAGGAAAACGACGAGTGAGGGAGCGGATCTACTTGGTAATGGTCCCGCAGGCAATGCGCGCACCCGCACTCCCCGTCGGGTCGGTGTGCATGTCGTCCTTGGCCGCGTGAATCATCAGCGCCGTTCCGCCGTTGGAAAACAGCGAGTGGTCGCCTTCGTCGAGCTTCACGCGCGTATTCACCAGAGTCGCGCTGGCCTTGCCCTTCTTGCCGGCGACGGTGAAATTGGCCATGTCTCCGGCGTGGGGGCCATTCTCGTTGTCCAGTCCATGCTGTTTCTTTTCCGGATTGAAGTGCGGACCCGCCGAGGCGAAGTCAGGACCCTCGCACTTAGCCACTTGATGGATGTGAGCCGCATGTTCACCCACGGGAAGCCCTTTGAGATTCAAGTGAATGAGGACTCCGCCCTTTTCGGCAGGCGCGATTTTCGCGGTGCCGACGGGAACCCCCTTGGCGTCCTTCAATTCAACTTTGACGGCGGCGGCCGCGGCGACACTGGCGGCGGCGAAAAACAGAGTAATGGCAAAGTGCTTGGTCATAAGATTGGTCTTCTTTCTAATCCTCGCATGATTTGCAGCCCGCTGCGGGCACTAGAATTCAAATTGGATTCCGCCGTTCGCGGTACGGCCCGGAGTCCGGTACCCGGCCTCAAAATAATCCTGCCCCGTCAGGTTTTCAGCGCGCACGAAAAACCGGGCGGCGCGGAATTCACCCAGAGGGAGACGGTAGCTGGCCCCGGCGTTCACCCGCCTCATTCCATCAAAACGGTACACGCGCGTGGAAAAGGCGCGCACGAAATCGGGGAACACCGGTGCCAGGTAATCTCCGGAAACCAGCGTGTCCAGCGTGAAGACCATCCGCGAACCGGCGCGCCAGGTGGCCGCGGCGGAATACTGATGACGAGGGATCACGAAGGTGCGCAGAACGTCACCCACAATCGGCGCGCGCTCCGCGGCGTTCACAAAGGTATAGGCAGCCGACACATCCAGAACCCGCAGTGGGGACGCTTTACCGCTGAGTTCCACGCCGCGCGACAACCCACCCCGCGAATTGAAATAACCGAAGAACCTTCCGTAGGGATCGGCGCCGGGGAGTGTCGCGAACGCAATCACACGCTGCAGGCGGGCATAGAAATAGGTCGCTGACGCCCGCGCCTTTCCTCGCGCAAACGTCTGCTCGATCCCTGCATCGAAGGTAATCGTGCGCTCCGGCTCCAAACGGGGGTCGCCATAGGCGGAGTAACCAAAGAACGAGCCAAACCCGCTTCCAAAGCGTTCATAGAGAGACGGCGCGCGGTAGCCGCGCCCCACATGCGCGCGGAACTTGGTGCCGGTCCGGCGAATCAAGTACGCCGCCGAGCCGTCACCCGTGTAAGCGGCTGGAGGCGAGGGAAACGCCGCATTCTGAAATGGCGCGGAAGCCGCGGGACTCAATGCCGGACGGTCCAGCGCGAATGACTGCGCGCGGAACGCTCCCGTCACAATCAGGCGGCCGTCCAGCCAGCGCGCCTGGTCCTGCACGAAGAGCGCGTGGCTCCGCTGCGTGGCCCTGACGGCGGAAGCAGCGGCCGGATCGCCGCGGTCCGCGAAATTGAAGGCGTACTGTTCGTGTTCAAATTCGTAGCCGCCGGTCAGCAGATTGCCACGCGTAACCTGGTAGCGCATCTCGCCATTAACCGTCTGGATGCGGCCGTTATACAGCGTGCGCTGGTTTCCGAAGGGCTGAAAGCCTTGGCCCGCGGACCCATTGCCGTAGCGCCGGCTCGACACCAGCGTTTGGTAGGTCAGCGAATAGTTCAGTCTCGCGGTGGGACGCCCGTCCAGCCCGATCGCGCCGCTCAGGAAGCGCGCGGCCCGCGTACTATCGGGATCGTTGACATCGGACCGGAAAGTAGCAAACGGTACGGCCGCTATGATCCCGCTCGCCGGCAGGGTTCCAGCCTGCAGTGGGCCGGAGTTCACGCCCGCGAAGGAATCCGCCGTAAACAGGCGCGCCCGGACGATGGTCGAATCCGTGATGCGATACGCCGCGCGTCCCTGCGCGCTCGTATTGCGGAACGGGTCGTCGCCATCCACCCCGCGGATGACATTGATGTAGGCCAGGCCGGCGCTGTATTGCAGGCGCTCGCCCAACCCGGCGCCGGCGACTTGCGCTCGCCCGCGCATGCTGCCGAGAGAACCGCCTTCCGCGAGCACGCTGCCGCGCGTCCGTCCGCCGCCTTCGTCGGTCAGGATGTTCACAACGCCCCCGGTTGCGTTCGTGCCATAGAGCGACGAGCCCGCGCCGTTCAGCACCTCCACGCGGCTGGCGTTGGTGAACAGCAGGTCCGGGATCAGCCCGGATGCATCGCCTTGAATCGCACCGGGGTCGCGCAGCCGAAGTCCGTCGATCAACACCGCCGTATCCTGAGTCCGCAAACCGCGGATGCGAATGTTGGTGAGCGCGCCGGGTCCTCCGAGGCTTTGGGTGCGCACTCCCGGCGCGAGCTCAACCACCCTGGAGAGCGAAAACACATCTCTCCGCTCCACCTCCGCCCGGTCGATCGCGGTAATGGATTTCGAAATTTCATCAGGCGCCTGCGGCGTCCCCACGGCCGTAACAACAATCTGTTCGTGCAGACCCGCAATCTGCAAGACGATGTCCTGATTCACGGATGCATCCACGCGCAGGTTTTCCGCGAGATACACCGCAAAGCCGGCCGCCTCCGCGCGCAGCACGTAGCCGCCCGGAACCACAACAGAGAAACGATACAAGCCTTGGGTGTCGCTGGTGGCCGTGGCAACCGCGCGGCTGGAACGGGAATGCAGTGTAACGACGGCTCCCGGCACGGGGCGGTCTTGGGGATCTTTTACGGTTCCGCTCACGAACGGAGCATCAGCCGCAATCGCCTTCGCCGCGTTCAAAGCTAGAAACGGCAGGGCAAGAAACAATACGAATAGTTTGGTCGTCATAGGACGAGGTAACGCGCCTCCTAAATCCAAGGCAGGTCTCCTGACTCACAGGTCATCGCGTACCGGCTTGCCTTCCCATTCCCGAAAGAACAGTGGCTTACTTCTGCCGGTCCGCTCGCTGTTCACAGTGGCGCGACCGTGCGGGATTCACACCCGCTTCCCTTTTCATCCGCCCCGGTAATAGGGCGAAACCTCGGAACACTCCAGGGATACCACATCTTCACGATTCAAGTCCAGCCGCTCAAGAAACTTTCGACTTCGCCGAAATGATTCGTGAAGCGTATCGCCATTGTGACTGCTGCATTGCCATCTCTCGGGTTGGAGCGCGATCTTCGCGATCTTCGCGAGGCTATCGCGGCCGATCTTGCCTATGCCATCGAGCGCGATCAGCTGTCCGTTCGTTACCAACCCCTGATGCATTTGCCCAGCCGGTCGGTGATGGGATTTGAAGCGCTCCTACGCTGGCGGCATCCGGAATTCGGCTGGATCCCTCCCGACAAGTTCATCCCGATCGCGGAGGAGACCGGTCAAATCATTGCCTTGGGGGAGTGGGTTCTGCGTCAGGCATGCTCACAACTGAGAATCTGGCAAGCAAAGTTTCCGCGCCGCCCGTTGCTCTCCATGAACGTGAATCTCTCGGTCCGCCAACTCGCCGATCCGTACCTCGTCAGCAAGATTGTCGGAATCCTTGACGAGACCGGCGTGCCTCCCGAAGCTCTGGCGCTGGAATTGACGGAGGGCTCCCTCATCTCGGAATTCGACTCCGCACGAAAAGTATTAGGACGTATCCGGGCGCTGGGTGTAGGCCTCAAGTTGGACGATTTTGGTACGGGCTATTCCTCACTCAGCTATCTGGGCGCCTTACCCTTTGACACCTTGAAGATTGACCGTTGCTTCGTCCACCGCCTGTTAGAGGACCGGGCTGCGGATGCCATTGTGGAAGCGGTCGTCCAACTCGCACACAAGCTACGGATGAAGGTGGTCGCCGAAGGTGTTGAGAACGAGGCCCAGCTTCGGCGGCTTGTGGATCTGGGCTGCGATATTGCTCAGGGCTATTTGTTTTCGGAGCCCGTCACTGCCGAAATTGCCGAACACATGCTCGCGGACGAATCGGCGGCACAAGAACTCCACGCGCTGGGGAGTATCCTGAAAGCATGCAGCAACTCGCGGCGAGAGCCGGGAGCGGAAATGCGCCCTCATCTTCTTCCAGCCGCCAATTCTTCACCCGCTTTGCTTGGGGAGTTCTCGCCTATAACATCGCGGTGATTTTGTGGGGTGCGCTGGTGCGGGCCACGGGCTCAGGCGCTGGATGCGGTGGCCATTGGCCACTCTGTAACGGAGCAGTCCTCCCGCAAATCGCGGCGAACGCCACGGTCATTGAATTCACTCACCGCGTAATGAGCGGCGTAGCCTTGATCGCCGTGGCCTCTCAATTCGCGTGGGCTCGTACTGCCTTTCCGCGGGGGCATGCCGCGCGGCTGTGGGCCGCCTGGTCGCTGGTGTTCATTCTCACGGAAGCGTTACTGGGCGCATCGCTGGTGCTGTTGGGACACGTGGCCGCGGACAATTCCGTTGGGCGCGTTTACTCGCTCAGCGCCCATTTGATGAATACCTTTGCCTTGCTGGCGTCGCTGGCGCTCATGGCTTGGAGCAGTTCCATGGGCAGTCCGCGGACCCGGACACTAACCTTCACGGGGTGGGCTCCTCTGTTGGCGATCGTGGCCGTGGCGGTATCCGGTGCCATCACGGCTCTAGGCGATACGCTTTTTCCGGCGCACACGCTCGCTGAGGGATTGCGGGATGATTTTGCTTCCACCGCGAATTTCCTGATCCGCCTGCGTGTCATCCATCCGCTCTTGGCGGTCGCGGCCGCATGCCTTCTAGCGCTATGGGCGGGCCGCGAATTCGCTGCGCGGCGCACTCACCATCTGCGTTGGCTCGCGGGAACCTTGCTGGCCCTGGTCGCGTCCCAAATTATGGTGGGCGCCGGAAACATTTTGCTCAAAGCGCCGCTCGCCATGCAGCTCTTTCACCTGTTGCTGGCCGATGCCGTGTGGGTTACCGCTGTGCTCCTTACTGCCGAAAGGAATACGGCAACCCCAGACACACGACTAACCCCGGATGAAGCTAGAATGGAAGACTAGTGAACGATTTCCCATAGGCCGGAACCGCGTTTGCAGTCTGGCAGCCCTAAATCTAGGAGAGAGACTTTATGAAGATGTTCGTCCGAATTCTTGCTTTCGCATTATCTGTTTCGCTCATGCCCTTTTCTTTCGCCCAGGATCTCCCCGCGGGCAAGGGACGGGAGACGCTCAAGAAGGTCTGCACGCAGTGCCACGATATCGAAGGCGTTCCGCAGTTGCGCTACTCGCGCGCCGACTGGGCCAGCCTGGTGTACTCCATGAAGGACATGGGCGCCGACGCGACGAAGGCGGAGTTGGAAGAAATCATCGACTATCTGGCCAAGAACTTCGGTAAGGACGAAGCCAAGAAGTAGACGTTTTCGCACGAGTGATCCATATCGTCCGCGCACGCCGCTTTCCCGTGGCTACGCGCGCCCATTAAAGGTGATGAATGTCAGCTAGCCCGCAAGTCTCTGCTCAACCTTTGAGCCAAAATGCCCATTTGCTTACGTGGGTGGAAAAGATCGCCGCACTGACCAAACCCGATGCGATTCATTGGGTGGACGGTTCGCAGGAGGAATACGACCGCCTGTGCGACCAACTGGTGGAGGGCGGCACCTTCACCCGGCTCAACCAGGATCTCTGGCCCGGATGCTTCTACGCCCGCTCGGATGCGAACGATGTCGCGCGCGTGGAAGACCGCACGTTTATCTGCTCGCTTTCCAAGGACGGCGCCGGCCCCACCAACAATTGGGTGAATCCGTACGAAATGCGGAAGAAGCTGAAGGAACTCTTCAGCGGCTGCATGCGCGGACGCACCATGTACGTGCTGGCCTATAGCATGGGAGCCATTGGTTCGCCGATGTCCCAGTTGGGCGTGCAGTTGACGGATTCCGCCTACGCAGTGGTCAATATGCGGATCATGGCGCGCATCGGCATGCCGGTGATCGCCGAAATCGACAAGGGTGAGAAGCGCGTGGTGCCGTGCGTGCACAGCGTGGGCGCGCCTCTCGAAGCCGGGCAAAAAGACGTACCGTGGCCCTGCAACCAGGAAAAATACATCGTTCACTTTCCAGAGACGCGGGAAATCTGGTCCTATGGCTCGGGCTACGGCGGCAACGCGCTGCTCGGCAAGAAGTGCTTTGCTCTGCGTATCGCCTCCAACATCGCGCGCGACGAAGGCTGGATGGCCGAGCACATGCTCATCCTGGGCGTCGAGAACCCGGAAGGCGAAAAGACATACGTAGCCGCGGCGTTCCCCAGCGCCTGCGGGAAGACCAACTTCGCCATGCTCATTCCGCCGGCTGGCTTTGACGGCTGGAAGGTCTGGACGGTCGGCGACGACATCGCCTGGATCAAGCCCGACGCCAGCGGCCGCCTGCGCGCCATCAATCCGGAAGCGGGTTTCTTCGGCGTCGCCCCGGGCACCTCGCGGCGCACGAACCCCAATGCGATGGATACGCTCGCGCGGAATACCATTTTCACCAACGTGGCGCTCACGCCCGATGGCGGCGTGTGGTGGGAAGGCATGACGGACGAGCCGCCATCGGAATGCACCGACTGGCAGGGCAATCTATGGACGCCGGAAATCGCCAAACAGACCGGCGCGAAGGCCGCGCATCCCAACTCGCGTTTCACGGCTCCCGCCTCGCAGTGCCCCACGATTGACCCGGCCTGGCAAGAGCCGGAAGGCGTGCCGATCAGCGCATTCATTTTTGGCGGACGCCGTCCGACCACCATGCCGCTGGTTTACCAGGCCTTCAATTGGAGCGCCGGTGTTTACACGGGCGCCACCATGGGCTCGGAGACCACCGCCGCCATCACGGGAACCGTCGGCAGGGTGCGCCGCGATCCCATGGCCATGCTGCCCTTCTGCGGTTATCATATGGGCGACTACTTCCGCCATTGGATCAAGATGGCGCGTAATCTGAGCGAGACGCCGCGCATTTTCCATGTGAACTGGTTCCGCAAGGGAGCCGACGGCGAGTTCCTGTGGCCCGGCTATAGCGAGAACATGCGCGTGCTGAAGTGGATCGTCGACCGCGCGCACGGCCGCGCGCTGGGGCGCGAGACTCCCATCGGATGGATGCCTCGCTACGAAGACATTCACTGGAATGGCTTGTACTTCCCGAAAGATACCTTCGACGAGCTGCAAAAGTTCGACGCCGCCGCCTGGAAGCAGGAAGTTCTAGGACACGAAGAGCTCTTCATCGAGCTCCACGACCACCTGCCGCCCGAGATGGTCTACGAGCGCGAACTGCTGATCTGCCGGATTTAGAGACTCAAAGCCCCTGACACTCCAGTGTGGCGACAATTACGTCACTCGAGTAGTTTCTTATGCCTCGCCTTGCGCAGAATCCGGCCTATTTCGGCCGGTAGCCTGATTTTCTGGATCCTGGGAGCGGCACGGTTTGCGGTTGTCATGGAAGCAATGAGAATAGCCTCAATCTCATTGACGTGACGTGCGTCCGGCACCAAGAAAGCGGAGAAGTAATTCCAAAAACGAAAATACCCATCGGTAGATTTATTAGCGTGGGCGTGGAGCCTGCTATATAAGCTCCGTGTTGCTTTACCGACATAATAGGGACGTTCATCCTTATACAGAATTTAGACACCAGGGCTTTTGAGTTCTTCAGCGACCTTGTTGACAAGGAGCTTGTTCCCCTCCGTAATGTCAAACACTTCTCGGGGCCACAACCGGGCATATTGACTGACAATCTTCTTTTGCGCGGGCATTATTGCCTCCTCTCGGACAAGTGTGATCTCAAGATTATACGGCCGGACGCTAGGCTATCATCGCTGCCACCCGCACGGCCAGCCGCAGCAGGCGCGTGTCTTGTCCGTGAGCAGCAGTGAGTTGCAGACCCATGGGGAGTCCGGCGACTTTCATGGGGATGGAAATCGCGGGCGTTCCCAACGCCGTCCACGGACCATTCATCGACGAATCGCCGGTAAATGTCAGTCCCTTGGGCGCGGGCCCCGTAGCTGCGGGTACTAGGATCACAGGCGTGCTCTTGTACTGCACGGCGATCTGTTCCTTGCCCTTGGCGATAGCGCCCAGCGCGTCGCGGTAGCGCTGCTCGGGGATCTTCAATCCTTCGCGCACTAATTCGGCGACGTCGAGGAGTTTGTCGCCGTATAGCTTGTAGCGCTCTTCGTGAGCGCGCGCGCCTTCGTAGAACATCACGACGCGGGTTTGTTCCACCAACATGTCCAGCAGCGGGCGAAGGGCAAGCGGCCGGATTTCCATCCCCCGCTGCCGCAGGCGCGCGATCGTATCGGAGAAGGCCTTCGCCATCTCGGGCTCGACTTTGGGCAGGGGGTCGACAAAACCGAAGGCCAATTTCTCCGCGTCCTGTGATGTGCTTTGGCCTTGCGTACTTTGTCCCAACGCCTCCCACAGCCGGAGCATCCCCACCGGCGTGTTCGTGAATAATCCGAGCGTGTCCAGACTGCGGGAAAATTGCAGCACGCCCTGCAAGGGAAGCGTTCCGAACGTGGGTTTGAAACCAGTGATCCCGCAGTAGGAAGCCGGCCGTAGAATCGAGCCCGCTGTTTGCGTTCCCGTCGCAAACGGAACCATCCCGGCGGCCACAGCAGCGGCCGAACCGCTCGAACTGCCTCCCGGCGTGTGGTCGAGATTCCTGGGATTGCGCGTGGGCGCGGGCGTCCGGTGCGCGAATTGCGCGGTGTGGGTCTTGCCCATGAGCACGGCGCCGAGGCTTCGCAAGCGGACGATGAAAGCGGCGTCCTCGGTTCCATGCCGGCCCTTGTAAATCGGCGAGCCGTACTCAGTCACCAGATCTTTCGTTTCCATGATGTCTTTGGCGCCGAAAGGAATGCCGGCCAGCGGACCGTTCGCGATCTGCGGCTGCGGCAAAATCTGCACCCAGGCGTGAATGGATTCGTCCATCTTGCGGATGCGATCCAAACTTGCCGCCCGCGCGCGCGTTCGCACGGCCGCGGAAGCATCCAGCCATTCTTCGATCGTCTCTGGTGTGTCCTTCGCCGCGTCAATTGTTTCCATGGAACCCGCCGCCAATCCTAAACCGAGCGCGGATACCGCTTCGCGCCGCGAGATATCCCATCTTCCCCGCATAACACCCTCCTATGATTCGACGCCCGAGTGAATCCGCGGCCCGGGCGCTTGCTCCGCCATGATGCGAGCCTCCGCCGCCAGCATCTCCTGCCAGCGCGACTCCACCATTGACTGTGCCGCCACTTTGCACGCCAACTTCAGAAAGGTCTTGTAGTGTCCCAGTTCCGAAGAGCACAGTCCTTTATAGAACGCCGCCAAGTCCGGCTCCGACTCCTGCGCCGCCGCGGCCAACAGCGCGAACCGTTCGCAGGACCGCGCTTCGATCAGACCTGACACTAACAGCCGGTCCAGTAATTCGTGGCGGCCCGCCTTGCGCACCAGCGTCCGCAAGGCATTGGCATACGAACTGCGATGCCCGCGAGTGAGTTGGCCTCCGCGCCGCGTCAATACGCGCACGGCCTGGGAAAGATGCGCCGCTTCATCGCGCGCGATGCCGGTGAGCGCCTCCACCCAGCCGGGCGTCCAGGCATCCGGCCAGCGCACCATCAGTTCCATGGCGTTGATGGCGGCTTTCTTTTCCAGAAACGCGTGATCGGTCAGCAGCGCCAATGGATCCGCCAGCGCCTGCCGCCCCCACTTCTCCGGGGTGCGCGAATGCAGCGGCAAGTCTTCGACGGTTCCCACCTCCACAGTATGGCCAATTCGGGTAGAGTGTAGTACATGCCATTCCGATATCTCGTTTTTTCGTTGTGCCTGGCTGCAGGCGCATCGGCCCAGCAAGCGGACAAAGTGAGTCCGGATTACAAAGTCGAAATTGATAATGCCTGGGTCCGCGTCCTGCGTGTCAAGCACCCGCCGCACGCCAAGATTGCGATGCATGAGCACCTTGCTTCCGTGAACATTGCGCTCACCGACATCCACGAAAAATTCATCGGCGCGGATGGCAAGGTGCGCCTCGTGTACCGCAAGGGAGGAACCGTAGGTTATAACGAAGCCTCCAAGCATTCCGAAGAGAACCTTTCCGAAGACCCGATGGAAGCCGTGATCATCGAATTGAAGCAGGGCCCGGCGCACACGCCGCCGGTGGAACTCGATCCGGTGAAGCTCGCCCCCGAGCACCATATCATCGATGTCGAAAACGACCGCGTGCGCGCGATCCGCACCATCCTCCCGCCTCACGTCAAGAGCCCGATGCACGATCATCCGCACTATGTCGTGGTTTATTTGACCGACCTGCACACCACCATGAAGCTCGCCGATGGGCGGATGGTCGATAACCCGCGGAAACCCGGCGACATCGGCTGGCGCGACGCTTACCGGCACCAGACCGAGCAGATGGGCGACAAGACGGCGATGGAGATTCAGGTGGAGCTTAAGTAGCTCTTAGTTCCCGCGCGGCGCTTGGCGGGACTCACCACGCGGTTCCACCACATCACCGCGCCGGTGAAAAACAGAACGGCCGGCACCAGGCCCAGCAGCACCCACAACACCTTGAACGGCCAGCCCGCGAAGTTGCCATAGTGAGCGTATGAAAACGCCCGCAGGATTTTTTGACCCAGGGTCTGCGGCCTGCGGGGGCGGGGTCTGGGATTGGGCTGCCCCGGATTTGCCTGCGGCGGCGCTTGCGGCGTCACCTGTACCTGCGGGGGCTGCGAAACTACGGGCGGAAAGATTGGCGTGAAATACTCGATCACCACGCGGAACGGCTGCGGAAACACGAAATAACCGCCGGTGACGCCCCACATGAATAACAGCCCGAAGATCCAGAATCCCACCGCGCTGTGCAGATCGAACATCAGCCGCTTCCAGCCCACACCGGTGCGGACTACCATCGCGCGACGCCACTTGGCGATGCCGGGCCACCAGATCACCATTCCGGTCAGGCACACCCCCGCCGTAAGGAAGCCGCCGATTGCGTTCGCCATCATGCCATCGGAACCCAGCAGCAAGCTGCCATGCAGATCGCTCACCCAGCGGAGAACCGCGTAAGCGAGTTGGATGCCCGCCTTATCCCGGTACGGATCCATGAGGTCATACAAATCGATGCGAAAAACCACGGCGCTGCCGCTGACACAAACCACCACGATATATAAGCCGAGCAGCATCCCGGACCACAGATGCACCTGGAACATGGCCCTGCGTAAGAATGTGGTCTGCGGCCTGTTCAGCCAGCGCCGATAAAACGGCGCGCTAGCGTCCGGCGCGGCCTGCGCCGGTTCAGTTGAAAGACCGGATTGGATTCCTAATTTCACCGACGTGCCATGCTAACAGAAATCGGAACACCTGTGGATGCCGCCCCAGATAGCGCAGGGCCCGATCTTGTAGTTCCGGCCGCCCATCCAATAACAACAGTAGCTCAGCGAAGAACCGGGGACGCCGTGTCAGCTTTTGATGCGCGGCTTCGTACAGGTCAAGATTACCCTCCGCGAGCGCATCCGCCAAGGCCAGCGCCTGCCGGAATGCCAGACCCAGTCCTTCGCCCGTGATGGCATCGACGGAACCGGAAGCATCTCCGATCAGCGCCACGGAACCCTGCGTGACCACCCACAACTTGCGTGTCGCCGAAATGCCGCCGCGTTCGGTGGTCGATCGCGGAGCATCTCCCAGCCGTTCCTGCAACTGAGGAAAAGATTCGAGCGCTTCATCGATACGCAGGTGCGGGTCGCGGCACAGCAATGCCACGAGCACTTCGTCGGTGGCCACCGGCGCCACGTAGATCTGAAAATCCGCGTGCCAGTAGACCTCCACGTACTCTGACCAGGGTTCGATGCGATAGTGCGCGCGGAACCCGTAGCGTTCCTTCCGCCGTCTCCAGCGCTCCAGCCCCGCCCACGTACGGACGCGCGAACTGTAGCCATCCGCGCCGATGATCCAGCGCGCGGACGCGTGGCCTAGATCTCCCGCCGGCGTTTCCCAGCACAACTCCACGCCCGCTTCCGCGGCGGCGTCAACCAGAATCTGATGCAACACGGTGCGGCGAACGGCCAGCGCGTGGCGCGACGGAAAATCGGCTTCGACGGTGACGTCGTCGCCGATAAAGCGGATGCCGCGAAACACGCTCCCCGCGCCCTCGGGAATGCGCACACCGAGATCCGCCAGCGCCTGTAGCGCGTCCGGCATCAATCCTTCGCCGCAGGCCTTGTCGATGGGAGGCCGCGCGGCATCGACCACTCTCACACGTAGTCCCTTGCGCCGTGCCGCGATGGCCGCCGCCAGTCCGGCCGGACCGCCGCCCACCACCAGCACGTCCGTATCGAGACTCGCCGCCGCTTGCAACATCACCAAAGAACATTACCAGCGCAACAGCACGACTTCGGAGCAGAACCCGGGGCCTAGCGCGGCCAGAACGCCAAGCGTCCCCGGCTCAGGCCGCCGCCGTTCCATGACTTCTTCCAGAACACACAGCACCGACGCAGACGACAGATTCCCCATTCGGCGCAGGCAATCCCAGGAAGCCTTTAGCTCTCCGTTTTTCAAATCCAGCGACTCTTCGGCGGCCTCCAACACTTTCGGCCCGCCGGTGTGCAGCACCCAGGAACCCACGTCCGCGCGCGTGAATCCGTGATCCGCCAGCACGGCGTCCACGTCCGGGCCCAGATGCTCGCGCACCACGTTGGGAACTTCGCGCGACAAGACAATACGAAATCCTTTCTCCGAAATGTCCCAGCCCATCACGTCTTCCGTGTCCGGATAGAACACCGACCGGGTGGCGAAAATCCGCGGCCCTGGCACGTCTACATTGGCTCCCACCACCACAACAGCAGCCGCGCCATCACCGAACAACCCAGCGGACACAAGATTTGCCATCGACAAGTCTTCCCGCTGCAAAGTGAGAGAACACAGTTCCACGGCAAGCAGCACCGCCACTTGATCCGGATAGGCGCGGACGTAATCCGCAGCGCGCGCGATGCCTGCCGCGCCCGCCACGCATCCCAATCCGAAGATGGGCGTCCGCCGCAAATTCACGGGAAGCCGCATGCGGTTGATCAGCCGGGCATCGATGGAAGGACTAGACACTCCTGTCACGGACACAAAAAACAGCGCGCCGATGCGAGACAACTCCAAGCCTGCCCGCCCCATCGCGCAACGGATCGCCCGCTCGCCCAATTCCTCCGCCGCTTCGATCCAGGCCTGGTTGAACTCTCCGAAGTTTTTCAGGTCGTAATAGCGCTCCAAGGGAAGCGCCAGGTGGCGACCGTCCACGCCGGAGTGCGCGAACAATTGATCGAGGATCCGTGGATTTTCAACCTGACCCTTCCAATACTCGCGCAGGGCGGCCAGCAGCACCGCCTGGGAATAGTAATGCTTCGGAAAAGCGCTCCCCGCCCCGGCAATCCGCATCGTATGTCCATTAGACGATAAATCTGAGGCGAAAATGCGCAGGCCGTCCCTGGCCACTGGGGAATGCCGCGCATCAGCAGGGCCATGCCCAGCAGGCGAACATCTAGCGAAGATTGTACTTGGCCATCTTGTAGCGCATGCGGTCGCGGCTGATCTTCAGGATTCGCGCCGCCTCGGACTGGTTGCCCTCGGCCCGTTCCAGCGCATCGACCAGCAACTCGCGCTCATGTTGCTCGAAGGAGGGCGCACCGCTGTTCTCGGCGCTGCTTTCTCCGGCGTGGGCCGAAGCCGCGAATTTCCGGTCGTCCGCCCCACGAACGGCGGGCGGCAAGTCCTCCACGTCGATCATTTCGCCCATGGCCATCATGCAGGCGTGACCCAGAGCATTTTCCAGCTCACGAACATTGCCGGGCCACGAGTGCCTTGCCAGCGCGATCTGCGCGCGCCGCGTGATGCCTTTGATGTCTTTGTTGAACTGCTCGCAAAAGCGCTCCAGGAAAAACTTCTGCAGCAGCGGGAGATCTTCCTTCTTCTCCGCCAAGGAAGGGGTCCTCAATTCGACCATCGCCAGGCGGTAGTACAAGTCCTCCCGAAAATGCTTTTCCGCAATCTGGGTCGGCACATCCCGATTGGTCGCGGCCACCACTCGCACGTCCACTTTACGCGCCGTCACCGAGCCGACCCTGGTAACTTCCTGATTCTGCAAAACTCTCAGTAACTTCGCTTGGGTTGCCAGCGGCATGTCGCCGATTTCGTCGAGAAACAGCGTCCCGCCGTGGGCATACTCGAACAGGCCCATCTTGTCGCTGGTGGCTCCCGTGAAGGCGCCCTTCACGTAACCGAACAACTCGCTTTCAAACAACGTCTCCACCACCGCCGAACAGTTGCAAGTGACGAAGCGCCCGGTCGCGCTGGCCGGACTGAGATTGTGCAAGGCCTTCGCCACCAGATCTTTGCCGGTACCCGTGGGGCCTGTAATCAACGCCGAGCGGAAATGCGGAGCCACCCGCCTAATGCGGGCAAACAGTTCCCACATCGATGGACTGCGGCCGATCATCCCCTCGAACCGGGACGTCTCCATCAGTTCGCGGTCCAGATCCATGGTGCGCTGCCTTTGCCGGGCATCGGTCAACAGCTTTTCCACGCGCGCCCGCAATGCCGGAATCGAAACCGGCTTATTCATGTAGTCGCAAGCGCCTTTTTGAATGGCTTCGACCGCCGTCTCGGTCGTGTAGTGCGCCGTCATCAGAATGACGTCGATCCCCGGATCGAATTCGACGATCCGCTCCAGCATTTCAAGACCGCTCAACTTGGGTATGACCAGATCCAGCAGCACAATCTGCGGATGTTCCCTGAAAATAAGGTCCAGTCCTTCCTCGGGGTCGGTGGCTGTGAAAATGCTAAGGCCTTCCTGAGCAAGCGATTCAGCGAGAAGTTCCAAGCTGGAAGGCGTGTCGTCCACGGCCACCAACTTGATTGCGGGGCGCATGTACATTTCATGGCACGGTACGTGCATGAGCTAAAGTAAGCATGATGGCGAGTTCACAGGCCGCGCGGCGGCTATTCTTGTTCCTCGAAGCCGCCCCCGACGCCATCCTTGAGGTAGACCGGAAAGGCCGTATCGTCCTCGCCAATCCCGAAGCCGAGCGCATGTTCCAGCGTTCCCACGCGGAGTTGCTCGGATTGAACGTGGATGAGCTTGTGCCGCAGCGGTTTCGCGGTGGGCACGCAGCCCGCCGGGAGCATTACGACACCCAACCCACGCGGCGGCCCATGGGACACGGATTAGACTTATTCGCATTGCGCAAAGATGGCAGCGAGTTTGCCGTGGATATCAACTTGAGTCCGCTGGCCGATGCGGAAGGTCACGTGCTCTGCGTTGTGCGGGATGTCAGTGAGCGCCGCGCCGCCGAAGAAGAAATCGCCATGAGGACGCGTGAAGTGGAACGCGCAAACCGTCTGAAGAGCGAGTTCCTGGCCAGCATGAGCCACGAACTCCGCACGCCGCTGAATACAATCCTGGGATTTTCCGAATTGCTCTCCGAAGAAGGCGCCGGCGCGCTCAACGAAAAGCAGAAGCGCTTTGTGACCCACATCCAGCGGGACGCGCAACACCTGCTCGAGTTGATCAATGACATCCTGGATCTTTCCAAGATCGAAGCCGGGCGGCTGGAGTTGCACGTTGAACCGTTTCCCATGGCGGTGGCCACGGCGGAAGTGCTCACCAGCATACGGCCTCTCGCCATCGCCAAGAACCTTACGCTCGATGGCGACATCGACGCCACCTTGATTCTGCAGGCCGACCGCCTGCGCTTCAAGGAAATTCTTTACAACCTGTTGAGCAACGCGATCAAGTTCACGCAGCCGGGCGGCCGTGTGTGGGTCGAGTCGTCGGTCATGGATGGAAGCGTTTGTCTGGTGGTCAGCGATACCGGCATTGGCATCAAGACCGAGGATCAACAGGCGATTTTCGAGAGCTTCCGCCAGGTCAGCGCCACCACCAAGGGCGTTCGTGAAGGCACCGGCTTGGGTTTGGCCATTACCCGCCGCCTGGTGGAGCACCACGGTGGGAAAATTTGGGTGGAAAGCACGCCCGGCCGCGGAAGCCGGTTCTTTTTCACTTTGCCGCTAGCCGGAGCGGACCAATGGCGGGAGGAAGGCACCGGCACCACGGAGGAGGCGGGTCCCGCCGCCCCACTCATTCTCGTCACCAGTCACGCGGCGGCCTGGCGTGACCAAGTCTCGCGGTTGCTCGAAGCAGAAGGATTTCGCGCTGTATCGGCCGGCTCCGGCGCGGATGCGTTGCACAAGGCCCGGGAACTCCGGCCCAGCCTCATCTTGTTGGACATGGAAGTAGCCGGCAAGAGCGGGTGGGAGACCTTGCATGACCTCAAGACCGCCAGCGAAACCTCTTCCATCCCGGTCGTCATCGCCTCTCCCGGGGATGAACGCAAGATGGGGACCGCGCTCGGCGCCGCGGCCTGCGTGGTGAAGCCGTACTCTAATGAAGTGCTGGTGCGTACCATCCGTCACGCTCTACGGCCGGACGGAGCTTTACAAGTTCTGGTCGTCGATGATGATCCGGAAACCCGCCAACTGGTTGCTGATATTCTCCTCGCCGAGGGTCACGCTCCTGTTACCGCGCACAGCGCGCCGGCAGCGTGGAAAATCTTAAAGTCCTCGCGCGTGGACGCGGTGGTTCTGGATCTGGTGTTCCCGGGCAAGAGCGGCTTTGATTTTCTTGCCGAGATTCGCGCAACCGAAAAATGGCATTCGCTGCCGGTGATGATCCTTTCCGTCAAGGATCTGAACGAACGGGAGCGCGAAACCCTGGCCGCGCTGTCGGCGCCTGTATTCGAAAAAGGTTCCGGGTGGAAACCCGGACTCCTGGCCCACTTGCGCAAACTCGCCGGCGTGGCCGGTGGCAAACGGGTATTCGTTGCCGACGACAATGCAGCGGGGCGCGAACTGATCCGGGAAGCTCTCGCGGGGCATGTAGCCTCCATTGTCGAGGCCAGCAACGGGCGCGAGGCGCTCGAAAAGATTCGCGAATCCCGGCCGGATCTGGTGCTGCTCGATATTCAGATGCCGGAGATGGACGGCTATCAGGTGCTGCGGGAAATCCGCCAGGACCCGTCGCTGAAGGACTTGCGCGTGATTGCCCTCACGGCGTTCGCCATGCAGGGGGACCGCGAAAAGGCCCTGGCGGCTGGTTTTGACGACTACGTAACCAAGCCGGTGAACTTCGCCCAGCTCAAGGCCCAACTCGACTGGCACTGATCAAGCCTTGGCACGCCGTAGGGCGCCCTCGATATCCGGCAAGAACGCCGTCAATAGTCCGATCAGCGGCAGGAACGAACATACGCGGTAAACGAATTCCACACTCGTGCGATCGGCCAACTCGCCGAGTAGTGCCGCTCCGATGCCCGCCACTCCAAATGCCAGCCCGAAGAAGAGTCCCGAGATCATGCCCACCTTGCCGGGCAGCAATTCCTGCGCGTAGACGACGATGGCCGGAAACGCCGACGCCAAAATCATGCCGATGATGGCGCTGAACACGGCGGTCCACCACAAGTTGGCGTAAGGCAGCGCGAGAGTGAACGGCAGCACCCCCAGAATCGAACTCCAGATGACGTACTTGCGGCCCACGCGGTCGCCGATCGGACCGCCCAGCAGCGTACCCACCGCAATCGCGCCCAAGAAGATGAACAAATACAACTGCGCGGTCTGCACCGGCACGGCGAACTTATTGATCAGGTAAAACGTGTAATAGCTGGTCAGACTGGCCACGTAAATGAACTTGGAGAAGACCAGTGCGATCAGAATGGCGATGGAGAACCTGACTCTCGCCGCGGAAAGGTTGTGCTCAATATGATCGGCATGGCTCGCCTGTGCTTTCGCGCGCGCTGTCCGGTAGTGCTGGGTCCACGCCCCCACTTTTCCCAGCAGCGCCATGCCCAACAGCGCCGCCAGCGAAAACCAGGCCAGGCTGACTTGCCCGTGCGGCAGCACAATGAACGCGGCCAATAGCGGCCCCGTGGCTGAGCCCGCGTTTCCTCCCACTTGAAAAATGGACTGGGCGAAGCCGTGTTGCCCGCCGGAGGCCATGCGCGCCACCCGTGACGATTCCGGATGAAATATGGCCGAACCAATCCCCACCATCGCCGCCGCGGCCAGGATCGCCGGAAAGGAAGACGCCACCGATAGCATCACCAGCCCAAACAGCGTGAACGCCATTCCGATGCTCAACGAATAGGCCTGCGGGCGCTTGTCGGTGAACCATCCCACAATTGGCTGCAGCACGGAGGCCGTTACCTGATTGACGAACGTGATCAACCCGATCTGGCCGAAGTCCAAGTGGAAATTACCCTTGAGAAGCGGATAAATCGCCGGCAGCAGCGACTGGATCATGTCATTTAAGAAGTGACAGAAACTGATGGTCGACAGGACCGCGTAGGAGGTCTTGCCGCGAAGACTCCGCGCCGGCGTGCTGGATTGAGCCGTGCTCACTTCTTCAGAATAGACGGTCAGGGAGCCCGCCCGCCGCGCAATGTCCTGTTTGCGATACACTGTCGTTTATGGAATACAGAGTGCTGGCCTGTGGGCTTCTCCTCGCCGCGCTCTGCCCTGCCCAGGCCGGCAAAGCCGAGCTGTTCGGAACGGTATTAGATCCCTCCGGCGCGGTGGCGCCGGGCACGAATCTGTCGGCCACGCACCAGGCCACGGGCGCGGTCTTCCAGGCGGCCTCCGATGGGCGCGGAGAATATCACCTATTGGGCCTGCCGGCGGGCGAGTACGTTCTCGCGGCCCAGGCGCCTGGATTCGTTGCATTTCATCAAGCCGGCTTGCATCTGCGGTTAGGCGATCAGATCAGCCTGGACGTCAAACTCACTTTGGCGGGAGCGGATAGGATCGACGTCACGGCGCAGACTCCACTCCTACAGACCGCCAGCGGGGCGGTCGCTTATGCCGTCGATCAAGCCAAGCTCTCCGCGCTGCCTCTGGATGGCCGCAACTTCATCCCCTTGATCGCCCTTTCACCCGGCGTGGCGCTGCCCAGCGGCTCCCTACTCCCGCGCATCAATGGCAGCCGGCCACGCACCAACGAATATCTCTACGATGGCATCAGTGTCCTGCAACCAGAACCTGGACAGGTCGTCTTCTATCCAATTCTCGATGGCATTGAAGAATTTCGCCTCAACATTAACGCCTATTCGCCAGAGTATGGCCGTTCCAACGGCGGCACGGTCATGGTCGCGACCAAGTCGGGCGGGAATGCGCTTCACGGCACATTGTTTGAATACTTTCGCAACGAAAAGCTGAACGCCCGCAATCTTTTCGCGCAGCCAGGCCCGAATCCCGTATTCCGCCGCAACCAGTATGGATTCGCATTGGGCGGCCCAATCCAGAAGAACCGCACGTTTTTCTTCACGGACTGGCAGGGTACGCGCTTGCGCACGGGGATCACGCGCTTCAGCACCGTTCCCACGGACGCTCAGCGCGCCGGCATACCCGTGTCGCAGATCGATTCCGCCGCCGCGCAAGTTCTCGCGCATTATCCAAGCGCAAACCGTTCCGGCACGGCGAACAACTTCGTGCGCACCGGTGTCGAGCCAGATAATCAGGACCATTTCGACGGACGCGTCGACCGCTATTTCGGAGACCGGCACCGCGCTTTCGCGCGCTACTCCCATTTTCAAGACGACAACACTCCCGTGACTCCGCTGCCGGACGGGAGTGGAGCGATTTCATCAGGCGTAACAGGTCACGCCCTCACGCGAGGCGATAGTTTCGCCGGCGAGTACGCTTGGACGATTTCTCCCCGTACCCTCAATCAGGCCCGCTTCGGATACACCCGGCGCAACTTGAACCAAACAGCGCTGCAGGACGGCGGCATCGTTGTGCCTGGCCTGCCGGCCAATTCCTTCGCTTCGGTGTTACCTATGTTTCTGGTCGCGGGATTCCAACAGATCGGCCCGGCTGCCGGCGCCAACAGCAAGTTCACCACTTCCGTCGTTCAAATGGTAGATACCTTTTCCATGGTGCGCGGCCGGCATACGATCAAGTTCGGAACCGACTTGCGGCGGGAAGCTTTGGCTGTATTGAACCCACCGAATCCCACGGGAGCGTTCTCGTTCACGGCGGCGGGCACGGGCGACAGCGTCCGCTCGCTCTTGTTGGGGCAAGTGAACTCCTTCACCGTCGATATTCAGAAACAGGTTTTGCAGCCGCGCGCACACATTGCGGAGTTCTTTGTGGGCGACGAGTGGCGCGTGACGAACCGCTTGCAATTCAACCTGGGGACCCGCTACACGCTCAATTTCCCGTCCACGGAAGCGAACAATCAGGGCGCGGTTTTCAACCTGCGAACACAGGTTCTGGACTTTCCACGTACGGCCCGCAATCTCGAATACGGAAATTTCGGGCCCCGCGCGGGCATTGCTTACCGGATCGGCGATTCCTGGGTGGTCCGTGCAGGGTACGGCATGATCTGGTTTGAGCAGAGCGGCCTGACCACGCCGTTCACGCTCCCGCAATTTCCTTTCGTGCAAACGGTGGGGCAGCAATCACAGGACAACATCCGGCCCGCGTTTCAGCTCGCCGGCGGACCCGCGGTGCAAGTGACGGAACCCAACCCGAATTCCGGCCTGGGCCAGGGGGTGTTCGCAGTCAACCGGAAGCAGCCATCCGGGCATTCGCAGCAATGGAACTTCACGCTGCAAAAAACGATCGGGGAAAACTGGAATATCGAAGCCGGCTACCTGGGCTCGCGGAACACGCATTTAGGCACACCCGACGCCAATATCAACCAGTTGCCGGATCGGTACTTGAGTCTTGGCTCTGCTTTGCTCGAACCGATTGCGAATCCCTACTTCGGGCAGATCCCGGATTCGTCGTCGCTCGGCGGCGCGACGATCACGCGCCAGCAACTGCTGCGCCTTTTTCCCCGCTTCACCAACGTGGCCCTGTTCCGCAATAACAACGGCAACTCCAATTACCACGCTTTGCAGGCAAAACTCGAGAAGCGGTTGGCGAGCGGCTTCACATTCACCGCGGCCTACACCTGGTCCAAGCTGATCGACGATGCATCGAGCGTCTTCTCGAATACGATCTTCACCGGCCCCATCGCCAACACGGGCGTCGCCAACGCCAATAATCTGCGCATCGAGCGGTCGCTGTCGAACGGCGATATCCCCCACGTCTTCACCACCGGCTGGACGTATCAAATCCCCCGCTTCTAGAAGATTTCCGGCTGGCAGATCGCGGGTCTGGTGCGCGTGCAGACCGGAGCGATGGTCAGCGTCTCTCAAGCCACAAATCTGAACTCCAACTTGGGCTACGGAACACAGCGGCCAAACCTCATAGCCGACCCCAACTCGTCGGCGAGCCGCAGCGTCGCCCGCTGGTTCGATACGTCAGCGTTCCGGCTGGCTCCCCAGTTCACGCTGGGAAGCAGCACGCGCAACCCGGTACGCGGCCCCGGCTTGCAGAATGCGGATCTCATGCTCGGCAAGACGTTCCGTTTGACGGAGCGGGTGAGCACCGAAGTTCGGGCGGAGGCCTTTAACGTGAGCAACACACCGCCGCTCGGCGACCCCAACGGTTCGTTCGGCTCCCCCGCCTTTGGCTCAATTACCAGCGCCGGCAACCCGCGCGTCTTCGAGTTCGCGGTGAAAGTTCATTTCTAAATTTTTTGCCGCCGAGAGCAGCGTACCGCGCAGAGGATCGTTTTGGCCAAAAGACGCGGCGGTGCGATGCAGGCCGGCCGAGGCGCGCAGACAATGCTGCTCGCATTTCTCAAAGTCGCGCAACTGCAAGTACACTCGCGCGGCAGTGGCATGCAGACGCCAGGAGACCGACGGCAAATCGTGATCTTGCACCGCCGCTAGGGCCTGCTCCATGCACTCGAGCGCCCGCTGGTGATCGGATTTCCGTGCCGCCACGCGGGCCATGGCGTCCCAAGCCTGCGCCCGCAGGGCCGGATCGGCGGTAGTCAACGCATCGCCCAAGAATAGATCCGCGGCGGTGCGCGCCTGTTCCAAGTCCCCCACCTCAAGGTATGCGCTGACCAAGCCAGCTTCGGAGTTCATCCGCCAATACCATTGGAGGAAGAACTTGGGACTCGGCGCGCGGTCGCGCACTTTCAGAAAATAGTCCAACGCGCGGGCTGGTTCGCCGGAAGCCAAGTCGGCATAGCCCGTGGTCAGCAAGGCCATGGTCCGCACCTGACCAGCGGGTTCTTCCAATTGCGTTTCCAGCAGATGCCCGGCAATCCGGCGGGCGCCTTCCAGATCGAAGGCCTGCAAATGCAGCCACCCGAGCATCGCCTCGAACAGAATCCTCCAGAGTTCGTTGCCATTTTTTTCGGCAAGCTCGATGCCGCTTTCCACGGTACCGCGCAACTCTCCCCACCAACCCAGATGCATCAAGGCGAGTGCGAGCGAAGAAAGAGACGACAAATAAACCACCAGGCTGTGCGTCTCGACCGCCCGCTCCAGGCCCGAGCGCGCAATCTCGTAGGCGTCTCTATACTCGCCACGCAAAGCCTGCACATGCGCGTACAGGACTTCGTAATAGGCGGGCTTCTCCGGTCCCAGCAGTTGTTTGATCCGGCTCTGCGCTTCCGCGCAGCGATCCGCGTCGGCCTGGCTCCAGCCGTTGCTGATGATCCGCCAAGTGGCGGCCAGCAGGTGGGTCCGCGCTTGCAACAGCGGGTCATCGAAGGAGGAGCACACCCGCGCCGCGCGCTCGCAAACCGCCACGCAACCATCGGGATCGGAAAACGCCATCACTCGCGCCAGGCGTGTCAGCGCGCTTACCTGAGCGGCTTTCACTCCTCCCTGTTCGGCCAGGGTGAGGGCGGCTCCATCCGCTTCCGCGGAGGCCTTCAGGCTGCCCACGGCGTAATGAGCATCGCTCACGTGCTCCAGGATTTCGATCTCCAGCGCGCACGCGACATCCATCGGCAATCCCGCCAGCAGGCCGCGGGCGTGCTCCAGTATGGCGATGGCATCGCGATGGGCGTACCGGCGGGCTGCATTTTCCGAACTAAGAATCAAGTACCGCACCGCACGCTCAAATTGGCGTCCATTTTCAAAGTGCAATGCGATCTCGGTTGCCAGCTCCAAACGGGCTTCAGCGCGGGCCGGCTCAAGCAACATCTCGATCTTTTCGGCCAGCGTCCGGTGCCATTGCGCGCGTTGCGCCAAGGGAATTTGCCGGTAGAGGACTTTCAGATACAGCGCGTGACGGAACTCATAGTGAGCGGAGATCTCGCTGCCGACGGCGCCCGGCCCCCTTCCCCGCCGCAAGAACTGCTGGCGCCGCGCGAATCTTTCGCAGACTTCCTCGGCTTCCCCCATCCCAATCCCCAGCATGCCCGCCACCGCCCACGCCGAGAAACGGCGCCCCGCGACACTCGCGCATTTCAGGACGCTCTGCTCGGTTTCGCCCAGGCGTTCCACCTGGATTTCCAGCATTTGCTGCAGCGTCTCCGGAACACCGGGTTCGATCTGCTCCAGAGGAACCGCCAACTCCCAGCGGCCACCGGCATTGCTGAGTTGCCCGTTCTTCACCAGGTCGGCCACGATGGAGGCCATGAAGAGGGGATTCCCTTCGGAGTGCCTGTGGATAAGCGCGGCCAGTCCATCCGGGAGAAGCGCCGAAGGGAATTCGGCCGACAGGTATTCAGCCACCTGATCTTCCGCGAGCCGTTCGAGGGGGATTTCAGAACACAGTTTGTGCAGAACCAGATCCTGCTTCAAAGTCTTCAGCGGACTCTGCAGCAGGATCACCTCGACCGGGCGGTAGGTTCCCACCAGCATCAGTTTCGCCGGAGTCCGATGCCGCGCCAAGGCCGAGATCAGATCCAGCGTCGAGGGATCCCCCCAATGCAGATCTTCCAATATGACCACCAGCGGCGTTTCCACCGTAAGGGCTTCCAACGCCTGGCAGATCTCGCGCACCATGCGTTCCCGCGTGGCTCCCAGGATTTCGCGCTGCAGGGCTTCCCGCCGCTCCGGTTTCAGAAGGGAAGGAAATTGCATCAGCCAGGTGGGGGCCTGGGAAGCCAGCGTCTGGATGACTTGTTCAGACCCCGCCCCGCGAACGAGCTGGCTGAAGGCGTCCAGAACCGGGTAATAGGCCTCCTTTCCTCCAAACCCTTCGACGCACTGCCCACGGATGGCTCGCAGGTCCGCCTGACCGCACAGTCTCTGCTCGAAAGCGTCTATCAGCGTACTCTTCCCGATGCCGGCTTCGCCGGTGACAAACACGATCTGGCGTTGCCCCTCCGAGGCTTTGTGGAGGAAAGAATCCAACTCCGCCAGTTCGCGTTCCCGTCCCACTTGGACTGTTTCTTCGGGAATAAATTTCGGCGGACCCTGGCTGGTAATCGCCGCGATAAATTGATAGCCTCGTTTCGGCAGAGTTTCGATATACAGGGGATCTTTAGGGCGGTCGCCTAGAATCTTCCGTACTTCCTGGACATACGTGCGCAAGACCTCCGGTTGTACGTAGGTTTCCGGCCAGATCGCCTCCAGTAACTCATCCTGGGTGACCAGGCGGGCAGGGTGCTCCACAAGGTAGTTCAGGACTGCAAATACTTTTGGAGTCAATGCGATACGATCTTTGTCCCGCCACAAACACTGATTCCCTGGATCGAGTCGAAATGGGCCGAAATCTTTCATGGGAACAACCGTCGCCGGAGACTCCGATTATACACAGCCAGAAATTATCAGATGCGATGGAGCGATGCCACGTTACGTGTGATTCCACGATTACTCCACGGTTTCTTCACGAATTCCAGACCCAGCGGACTTATGCTGGTTCTGTCATGCAGGGCGCGTTTGTAGTGCAGATCGGGGCTTGTGGAACTGGATGGCGCGAAGACGTCAGCGGCAGGGTCGAAGAAGTAGATAGCGGCCAGTCCGTGCGGTTCCAATCGGGGGAAGAGCTCCTGAAGTTCTTACGCATGCGCCAGCAGGAAACACTCGCCGAACGAGCGAGAGAACAGTAGAACTGGACAAATCGGAGGTAACGAAGGAGGGGTGGCTTCAGGCTGCCCCTTTTTTGTCAGTTTCGCGCGACCGTAGAGAGTGATCACTCGGCCGCGGCGCTTTGGCTGGCCGCTGTGTCTTTCGCGGCATTCCCGGCAGCCGCCCTACTGCGGGAAACGCGGCAATTGCGGAATGCCGGCGCCCACGTCCGACGGCGTGCGTCCGACGTTCAGCACCATGCCGATTGTGATGTAGTAACCCACGGTTCCGGCGGCATCGATCGCGCCTTGTTCGCCGAACTTAGCCACCATGCGGGCGTAGGTGGCGTCGCTCACGCTCTTGTTCTGGAGCAATTCCGTCACGTAGTTGTACATCATGTCTTCGTCTTCGGCCAGGCCCTCGGGATGGCGCCCGGCGGCGATCGCGGCGGCATGCTCGGGCTTGAGCCCGGCTTTCATCGCCAGAGGATAGTGCGAATCCCACTCGTACTGCTGGGTCAAATGGCGCCCAGTCATCAGGATCGTCATCTCCACCAGCTTCTGGGGTATCGAATTGTGAAAGCGCAGATACTCGCCCACCGCCTGGATGCGGTTCATGAACTCAGGGCTGCGCAGCAGCGGAATGAACGGTCCGGAAGCGCCCGCGGGCCCTCTGGTTTTGGTTATCACTTCGAAGGCCTTCTTTTGGTCCGGGGTCTGTTTGTCCGGCTGAATCTGGGGCATCCGGTTCTGGGCCCAAACGCAGGTGGAAAACACAAAAACGAGGGTGGCGAGTTGGATCGAGCGCATGGCTGGAGTATAAAACAAAGAGGGAAGCTAAGCAATTTGCCCGATTCCCAAACCGCGAGGAGTCCCCTAGCATCAGAATGGGGGTACTCTATGGGCATGAGATTGATCGCTCTCTCGCTGCTGGCCGCAGTGAGCGCCACGGCGCAGACCGATACATGGGATTTGGGGCATCCCGATGCCAAACTGATGATGGGCATCAACTTGAAAAACCTTCGCGCCTCGGCTTTGGGCGAGGCGTTCCGCTCCCAGATGCGATCACAACCCCTGCAAATGGGTCAGGCCGGCATGGCCTTGGGTTTTCTGGAGCAGATCGACCGGGTCTTTATTTCCTCCCCGGCGCTCTCCAAGCTGCCCACCAAACTGGCCGGGAAAGGGGCGCCCCGCGAAAATCCTCCGTTTCTGGTGATTGTGGAAGGGACGTTGCCGGTCCAACAACTTCTCGCGTTCTTGCCCGGCTCGTTGCAGCGTTACCGGACGGTGGATGTATTCCGTGGCGCCAAGCCGACGGACCCCAGCATTGCCATGCTGGACACGCGAACGACGGTATTGGGAGACAACAAATCCGTATTGGCCGCCATCGACCGCCGCGCACATACGGTTCAAGCAGAGTCCACGACTCTGGCGCGGGCCAGGCAACTTGCCTCGACGCACGATTTTTGGGTGCTGGCCACCGACAGCCTCTCCCAGTTCCAGCCCTCCAACGCGAACTTACCCAGCGCGTTCGCCGCGGATATGAAAGGCATTGACGCCGGCTTCACCTTTAGGGACGGCATGCAAATGGAATTGAGCCTGACCATGACCAGCGAGATGGCGGCGGCACAGCTATATCAATTGGTGTCGGGGCAAATTGCCCTGGCCCAAACCCAGAATCCCGACATGGCGGAGGCGGCGCGCAAGCTGCGGATAGCATCACAAGGCAACCAGTTGCGCGCCAGTATTTCCCTCAGCAAGGATGAGGTCGAGGAGCAACTCCGGAAATTCCAGGCGGCACGCGCGGGAACAGGTATCGCGGTGGGGCGTCCCCCCGCGCAACTTACGCGTCCTTCCGCGCCCCGAACGCCTCGACTACAAACGACAAATCCGCCACCGCCGCCGCCAGGCAAGGTCCGGATCTACGGCCTGGACGAAGGCGTGCGCGAGATCCCGTTGTCGAAATAGGCCTTCGGCGCTCGCGAACCGGCGCTACCATGAAAGCATGATGGTTTTGCGTCCGACCGAAGAGCGCGGCCATGCCGATCATGGCTGGCTCAATGCCTATCACAAGTTTTCCTTCGCCAGTTATAACGATCCCAAGCACATGGGGTTTCGCGCGCTACGGGTGATCAACGAGGACCGCGTGGCCCCGGGCCGTGGCTTCGGCGCGCATGGCCATCGCGACATGGAAATCATTACCTACGTGATGGAAGGGAAACTCGCGCACAAGGACAGCACCGGCATCCAGGAAGTGGTGGAACCCAACATGGTGCAGGCTATGTCCGCGGGCAGCGGCGTCATCCACAGCGAGTTCAACGGCTCGGCGAGTGAGCCCGTGCATCTCCTGCAAATCTGGATCGAACCGGCGGAGGAGGACCTCGAACCGGCATATCAGCAGTTCGCCTATGACCCGCGGGAAAAGCGCGGCCGGTTGCGGCTGATCGCCGGACCAGACGCACAACCGGGGAGAGCGGCCGTGATTCATCAGGACGCACGCGTGTACGCGTCGGTGTTGGGCAACGGCGAATCCATCGAACAGCCGATCGCGCCGGGACGCCACGCCTGGGTGCAATGCGCGCAAGGCAACATTATGCTGAATGGCCACGCGTTGAAAGAAGGCGACGGCGCCGCGATCAGTGACGAGCCGGTGTTGCGGATCACCGGCGCGGGGCCCGGCGGTAGTGAATTTCTTCTTTTCGATTTAGCCTGATGACGCCCGCCCCCATCATTCCGATCAAAGTAGTGGTCGTGTTCTACTCCCGCTACGGAGAGACGGAGAAGGCGGCCCTGGCGGCAGGCGTGGGAGCCATCCAGGCGCGCGGACTGATCCGGTTGCGGCGGCTGGTGGATCTGGCGGATGAAGAAACCATCGCGCACGATATCCGGTGGGCCGCCCAGCGCGAGCGCATGAACCGTGACTACGTCGCGCCGCGCCCCGGCGACGCCGAATGGGCGGATGTCATCATCGTGGCCGCTCCCAAAGGCAAGCCGGAGGAGATGGCGAGTTATCTGGCGGGACTGGCGAGTCTCAACGTCAAGGTCGCGGCATTACCAGCGCCGGACTCCATTGCCGCCGCTCGCGCCTTCGGCAAGCAGACAACCGAAGCGGCGCGCCAGCGAAAGACTTGAACCAGATGATCACGTACCAACACGAGCAGGACGTGGCCGTTCTCACCGTGGAGAACCCGCCGGTAAACGCATTGAGCCCCGGAGTGGCGGAAGCCTTGCAAGCAGCCATCGAAAAGGCCAACGCCGACGCGGAGGTTCGCGCCATCATGGTCATCGGCGGCGGACGCACCTTCATCGCGGGCGCGGACGTGAACGAATTCGGCAAGCCGAGCGCGGCCCAATACGTGGCGAAACTTCGCGCCTGCGCGAACGCCATTGAAAATTCCGCGAAGCCGGTCGTCATGGCGATTCATGGCGCGGCGCTGGGTGGGGGCCTGGAAGTTGCGCTGGCGGGACACTACCGTGTAATCGCTCCGGGGGCGCAAGTCGGCCAGCCCGAAGTGAAGCTGGGCCTGATTCCCGGCATGGGCGGAACGCAACGACTGCCGCGGCTGGCGGGGGTCGCCAAGGCAGCGGAGATGTGCGCCTTCGGCGTGCCCGTCAAAGCGAAGGAGGCGCTGGCAGCCGGTATCGTCGACCAGATCGTCGAAGGCGATCTTCGCGCGGGCGCGATTGCATTCGCGCAAACCGTCGCTGGCAAACCCATCCCCAGAACGCGTGATCGGAAGATCGCCGCGGCGGAGCCAGCAGTTGTTGCGGCACTGTTAGATCAAGCGCGCAAGAAGATGCGCGGGCAGAACGCTCCGCTGGTGGCGATTGCAGCCGTGGAAGCAGCCGCGCGGCTTCCTCTGGATGCAGGGCTCGCGGAGGAAGCGGAGAAATTTGATGCGGTGCTCCGTTCGACGGAATCGAAAGCTCTAATTTACTCTTTTTTTTCCGAACGCGCGGCGGCGAAGATTGCCGGCCTGCCCGCGGAAACCGTACCCTACGAAATCCGCGGCGCGGCGATTGTGGGCGCGGGCACCATGGGCGGCGGCATCGCCATGGCGCTGGCCAATGCGGGCATCCCGGTGCGCCTCAAGGAGACGACGGAGGAAACGCTCGGCCGCGGCGTGAACAACATCCACCGGAACTACGCGAGCGCTGTCACCAGTGGCCGGATGTCACAGGAAGCCATGGACCAGAAGCTGGCTCTGATCACACCGCAACTCACCTATGACGGGTTTGCACAAGCCGATCTCATCATCGAAGCGGTGTTCGAGAACCTCGGTGTGAAGCAAAGCGTCTTCCGCGAACTCGACGGGGTTGCGAAAGCGGGGTGCGTGCTGGCGACCAACACGTCATCGCTCGACATCGACAAAATCGCCGCCGTTACGCGGCGCGCGGATATGGTGATCGGCGTCCACTTCTTCAGCCCCGCGCACGTGATGCGGTTGGTCGAGATCGTCCCCGGCAAAACCACGCGTCCCGAAGTTCTGGCGACGGCGTTGGCGCTTACGAAGAAGCTGGGTAAAGCGGGCGTGCGGGCCGGCAACTGTCACGGCTTCATCGGCAACCGCATGATTAACGTCTATGGCCGCGAGGCGCAGTTCCTGGTGGAAGAGGGCGCGACGGTGGAGCAGGTCAACCAGGCGCTGTACGATTTCGGAATGGCCATGGGGCCGCTGGCGATGTTCGACCTGGTGGGCAACGACGTGGTATTAAACATCACCGCCGCACCGGGCGCGGGAGGCATCCGCCAGCCCATTGTCCTTCCCAAGCTGTGCTCCTTAGGCCGCTTAGGTCAAAAGTCCGGCCGGGGATGGTCCAGCTACGATGCCAAGCGCAAAGCGTCGCCCGACGCGGAAACCGCGGCGCTGATTCGCAGTACCGCCGCCGAGGCGGGCATCATACAGCGCGAAATATCCAGCGAGGAAATCATTGATCGCTGCGTCCTCGCGCTGGTCAACGAAGGCGCGCGGGTTTTGGAAGAAGGCATGGCGCAGCGGGCTTCCGATATCGACGTGGTGTACCTGACCGGCTATGGCTTCCCGGCGTGGCGCGGCGGACCGATGTTCTACGCCGATACCATCGGGCTGCCGAAAGTCCTCGGGCGCATCCGAGAATTTGAAGCCCGTCACGGGTCATCGTTGTGGAACCCCGCGCCGCTGCTCCAGCGTTTGGAGGAAGCCGGTCAGACTTTCACCCAAGCGTTACCGTAGTCTTGGCCCGAGCCCAAGAAAGTTGCCGAAGCGGAGCCAACGCGAATTCGCCGCCAAGCGCAATCGTTGCTCCAACTCTGACATCGCGCGAGAAAGAGCAACGTTCTCACTTCGCAGTTGCGTTATCCGAATTTCGGATTCGGCGATCGAGGCCGCCGCGGACATTCCCACCATGGATTGCAATTCCAGCTCTTTGACTTCCCGCAGTTGCGCGGCCGTGAGCAGTGGAGCATAACGCTGCTTGCGGGCCACCAGAGGCAAAGCCCAATTGCCATGCAATAGGATACCGTTCTGGGCCACATGCTCTGCCTGGAATATGACGTCCGAAAAGCCAGAGGCTTTCAGCTTACGAGCCAAGTCTTTTTGTGTAAATTCCCGCATTAACAGTGTGGCGCCGATCCCACCGTGAAATTCGAGATTTCGGTGCGTCTCTGTTGTGCCGTCCTTTTTCCGGTTCACGAGGAGGCGCTCACCATCCACTTCCACGAGTGAGTAGTCGAACAGATCTGGGTAATACTCCACCGTATCCGCGTCCGCCGGAGAAGAAGGCACCGTGATACAGAGAAATCCGTTCGGCTTTAAGAGCCGGCAGGCTTCGTCAAAGGCGCGCTCCACCGGGGGGGCGATGTGTTCAAATACATCGCTCGATAAGATGAAGTCATAGGTTCCATACTGCTCCGGATGCGCCGCGGTGAGATCGAGATATGGCTCGCGGTCGTAAAACGTGTTGGTGTAGCCGAATTTCTTCGCGAGAGGCACCGCATAGCTCAGGTCATCGCTGAGCCCGCAGCCCCTGACTTCCTTGTTCGTCGAAAATCGAATCAGCGGCAGAGGTTGGCCATAGAGTTCAACCGATAACAGGTAAACCAGCGCGCGCATGCGCACGTTCGACCGGCAGCCCGAACAGGTGGGTGGCTCCCAGGGTATTTCGTCCAGCGTATTCGCGAAACCACAGATATTACACGTAAATGAGATCATGGCCAGCACACCAACGATGTGGCGCCGTTCTAACCGATATCATGAAGTGTAACTCATGACGCCGAAACCGCAGAGAAGAATCAGCCTCCAGCTCCGCCTGATCCTCACGATTGTGTTCGTCGCCTTTGCGTATTTCGTGGCGCAGTACCGGAATGCGGTCCCACGCGCAAGTTCAGCGGACACGAGCCTGGACACGCGGCCCCTGCTTCCCCCCCTGCTTCCCCCCCTGCTTCCCGAGGATGCGGCGGCGGACGTACCCAGCCGCTTCGCTTGGGTCCCCGCGTTCCCGGGCGCGGAAATCCAGGGGATCACCTCCAAACTCACTCGCGGGCAGATTTCCTACGGCTTTCATTTCCGTACCGCACGGGACTTCAAGTCCGCACTGGCCTTTTACGGGGGTAAGCTCAAGGAGGCGGGCTTCAAGGTGAATATTAAAGATAGCGCCGACATGGGCGGTGAGTTGCACGCCGATAGCATTGACGGCAAGCGTGCCTTTGACGTGGTGGCCGCGAAGGTGTATAGCGGCACGGGCACGGAAATTGGCGTGACCGCGGTGCAGCGTTAATGCCTTCTTCTCCACGCAAACCCGAAGTCAAGAGCCCCGCCGGGCATTGGCCGCAACTCCATGCCGCGATCGAAGCGGGCGCCGACGCGGTGTACTTCGGGTTGAAGCACTTCAGCGCCCGCGCCAAGACCGGATTCGCGCTGGCCGAATTGCCGGAGGCCATGCGTGCTCTCCATGGCCGCGGCGTGCGGGGCTACGTCACCTTCAACACATTGGTCTTCGAACATGAACTGGCGGAGGCCGCGCGCGGCATCGCCGCCATCGCGGAGGCGGGCGCCGACGGCATCATCGTGCAGGATTTGAGCGTGGTCCGGCTGGCTCGCGAAATCGCCCCGGAGTTGGAGCTGCACGGCAGCACGCAGATGAGCATCACGGACGCGCGCGGAGTGGAATTGGCACGCGGTCTGGGAGTGGATCGCGTCACACTGGCCCGCGAGCTGTCGCTCGATGAGATCCGCTCCATCGCGGCGGAAGCCGGCGGCGATCTGGAGATCTTCGTCCACGGCGCGCTGTGCGTGGCCTACTCCGGCCAGTGCTTTTCCTCGGAAGCCTGGGGCGGGCGCAGCGCCAACCGGGGGCAGTGCGCGCAGGCCTGCCGGTTGCCCTACGAACTGCTGGTGGACGGGCGCGTGGAGCCCTTGGCCGACGCGCGCTATCTGCTCTCGCCGGGCGATCTGTACACGCTGCGCCAGATTCCGGAGATCATCGCCGCCGGCGTGACGGCGCTCAAGATCGAGGGCCGCTACAAGGACGCCGATTACGTCGCATTGACGACACGCGCCTATCGCAAGGCCGTCGACGATGCGTGGGCCGGCCGGGCCGTCACCGTCTCGCCCCAGGAAGAAATCCAACTCGAACAGGTTTATTCGCGAGGCCTGGGTCCGCATTTCCTGACGGGGACCAATCATCAGAAGGTTGTGGAAGGGCGGGCGCCGCGCCATCGCGGCGTTCAGATGGGCCGCGTGACGGGTATTGAGGCAGACACCGTGATCGTAGAAACGGGCGTCGAGCCGGGCGCGCCGCAAAAAATCGCTCCGTTGAAGCCCGGCGACGGGATCGTGTTCGATGCCGCGGATTGGCGTAGTCCGGAAGAACCGGAAGAAGGCGGGCGGATTTACGAAGTTGCGCGCCAGCCCAACGGAACTCTGGAATTGCGCTTCGGCAACGGCGCCATACACTTCGAACGCGTGCGTATAGGGGACTGGGTCTGGCGCACGCACGATCCTGAAGTGGATCGCGCGGCGAAGCCGTATACGGAGGCACGGGCTCCACTCACCCGGCGGAAGGTGAACGTCGCGGCGCGGGCGCAAGCCGGACAGCCGCTGCATTCCACCTGGACGCTGGCAGTGCGGCCTGCTATTCGCGTCTCCGTGCCATCGCTGGAACCGTTAACGGCGGCGCGCCAGCGCGGGCTATCGCTGGAATCCCTACGCGAGCAATTCGAGCGGCTCGGCAACACGCCGTACGAACTGGGCGAAGTCACGCTCGAGGCCAAAAACCCGGTCTTTGTTCCGCCTTCCGTGCTGAATCAGATCCGTCGCGAGGCCATCGAGCAACTGCAGGCCCTGGAGACTCGCCTGCCCGCTGCCACCATCCACGATCCCGTGGCCGCCGTGCAACGGGAGCAACTGCCGGCGGCCGCGTCCGGACCCACGGGCGCTCCCGAGTTGCACGTCCTGGTGCGCACGCCGGAGCAACTGGAAGCGGCCCTGGCCGTCAAGCCCGCCAGCATCACGCTCGACTATTTGGATCTCTATGGTCTCCGCCCTTCCATCGCGCGCGTCAAGGCGAGCGGTATAGCGGTGCGGGCCGCCAGTCCGCGGATTCTGAAGCCCGGCGAAAAGCGCATTCTGGATTTCCTGGTCAGCTTGGACTGCCCCATCGTGGTGCGTTCGGCGGGCCTCTTGCACGCGCTTCGGGACATGGACCACGCCGCGCTCATTGGCGATTTCAGCTTGAATGCCGCCAATTCCATCACCGCGAACATGTGTCTGGAACTGGGAGTCACCCGCCTCACGCCCACGCACGATTTAAACGCCGCGCAAGTCGCCGATCTGGCGCAACGCCTGGGAGCGGAACGCATCGAAGCCATCGCCTACCAGCACCTCCCTGTTTTTCACACCGAGCATTGTGTTTTCTGCCGCTTCCTGTCGAACGGGACCAGCTACCGCGACTGCGGCCGGCCCTGCGAAAAGCATCGCGTGGAACTCCAAGACGCCAAGGGCCGCGCCCATCCGGTGATAGCCGACGTGGGCTGCCGCAATACGGTCTTCGGCGCGGAGGCGCAGGAAGCCAGCGTCCACTTGGAGGACTGGAGGCGAGCCGGTATCCGCCACTTCCGGCTGGAGTTCGTCCATGAATCCGGGGACGAGTTGCGCCGTGTATACGAGGCGTTCGACGACGCTCTCAGCGGCCGCTCCCCGTCGCGGGAATTAGCGCGGCGCCTGCGCGCCCTTTCACCGCGGGGGACCACCGAAGGCAGCCTCATGATTCCGGCGGACTATTTGAGTCTGCCCATCTTGCAATAGAGCGTCAGAATGTGAAGCGCGTCTGCAGTTCCAGGCGCCGGTTGTTGGCGTTCTCAGAGAAGCCGCCGCCCGCGCCGCCCGCCATCTGGTTCGCCTGCCCGAACAACGGTGAAGTGATGTTGCCGATGATCGGTCCAGGATTGGTGTGGTTCAGGAGATTGCGAATCGACAACGCGATGGACAGGTTGTACCGGCGCTCGCCGGACGTTTTGCCTTTTGGGTCTCCCCCGAAGCCAATCGTCTTGGTGACGCGCAAGTTCACCATGATCTGCCCGGGACCGCGGCCGTAGTTGCGCGTCAGGATGAATTCGCCGGGCACGGGGTTCGGGTCCAACAGTCCGTAACGGGTCGCGATCAGTCCTGGCCCGCGGCTGTCGAGTGCCAACCCGGGCCGTCCATTGAAGAGCGTCGTGCCGTAGAGATCGCTCCCCGTGGTGATATTGAACGGCGCGCCGGATTGCAGGTTGAGCAGAGGATTCAAGCGAATACTCCAGGGCATGTCGATCGACCCGCCCGCATTCACCGTATGCCGGATGTCGGTAGCGGAAGGTCCGTACTCGCCGGCGAAGTCGTGGGGATTGGCGGGAAGCGTGGTCACGCCGTCCGTATCGCCGCGGGCCCGGTTCCAGGCGTAGTAGCCGGTCATCGAAAACCGCCGGTTCACTTTGGAAGTCACATTGGTGATCCATTGACTGTAGCGTCCCAAGCCCGAGGACGTCATGACGAACAGTGGATTCGGGTTGCCCAGTGGATACGCGCCGCTCCCGGGCAGCGGCGCGTTAAGAGGCAGAGTCCGCAGCGCATGGACGCCGCGCCCCGAGGTAAACGTTACCGCCACGGTGGTCCCGGCAGGCAACTGGCGCTCCACCGAAACCATGGACTGAATGACGTAGGGCGCGCGCAAGCCGGAATCAACCGCTTGCGTGACTTGCGTCGACCTCAGGCCGGACAGCAGCGAGGGGGTAGGGAGCGCGGGGTAGAAGTCCGGGTTCGTCACCAGATACTGCTGTTGGAGAGTGCCGTCGTAGCGGCGGGCGGTCAGCGTGTTGATCAAGGGGAAGCGGTCATAGAAAATTCCAAATCCCGCGCGCAATACCGTCTTGGGCTTCTTGTTTCCGCCGCGCGGCGCCCAGGCAAGACCGATCCGCGGAGCCCAATCCCGCAAATCGCTGATATTGGTCTGCGCTTCGTAGCGGACTCCGGCGCTGAGGGTCAGGTCCGGCCGCACCTTCCAGTCGTCGCCCGCGAAGATTCCCACATCCATTTGATGACCCGAGATCGCCGGGAATCCGGCGCCCAGCGTGAATTGGGACGCTCCGCCCCCCAGTTCGCGGACCCGGGCCGGCGCATATCCAATCTGCTGGAAAAGAAGCGTCCGCCGGTACCGTTCGATCGACTGAATAGGGATCGGCGGCGCGCCGGGAATCAACTGATTGTTCGCGTCCAGCGCCGGAGCCTGGCCCCCCGTGAAGGTAAAGGTCCCGTTGTAGTTTTGCGGCATGATCGAGTCGTTGATCTGCAAACGCGCCCGCACGCCGAACCGCACGGCATGGCCGCCGCGCACGATCGTGGTGTAGTTCTGCAGTTCGTAGCTGTTCTGCGTGTTGAAAGATTGGCCGAATTGCGCGCCGCCGCCGGAGAATGATCCCAGAACCACAAGGGTCGGGCTCACAATGTTGGGCATGACCTCATTAGCGCCCCGGTAAAATTGCACGCGCGTCTCATTGACGGCAGTGCCCCATACCGCGGTCTCCGTCGCCTGCACGGTCTGGTTGGTGTTGAGCACTCGATAAGCGCGGGAGAGCATGTCGAAACTGCCAATTCCCGCGTCCCGTATATCGCTATGGAGGAAACTGTAGCGCAGCGTCAGCGTGTTGTTGGCGTTGAGTTGATGATCCACGCGCGGCGTGACGTAGAAGCGGCGCTGCCGTGTTGTCGGCACCGCGGAAAAAGGCGTGGGCTCCAAGGTCCGCGAGTCCAGGATTACCGCGTTGACAATCGAGCCGTTGTCCACGGCATCGCGCGCGGCGTCCACCGTGAAAGACGCGCGGCGGTTGAGGGGGCCGCTCAGGTTGCCACGCAGTTCATTGAGCTGAAGCGTGGCTTTTTGTGTTGCGTAGGGATTGCGCGCATTCCAGGAATCGCCCATGTAGTTGTAGGCCATCGAGCCACGCAGCTTGCCGGCACCGGGCTTGGTCAAAATCTCGATGCGGCCCAGCCCTATCCGGTCGTATTCCGGCGAAAATGGGTTCTGATTGATCCGAATTTCCCGGATCGACTCTTTGGTGGGCAGATCCGCTCCGCTGAAACCGTCCACGAACGTGGTTCCGCCGCCCGCCGTGGGTCCCGCCAAGGCCTGGAGATCCGCCAGCAGGTCTTCCGGATCATCGGACAACGCGTCCAGATCCCGGCCTTGCAGGGTTGTCGCGCTGGCGTTGCCGGCCACCTCCGTGGTGACCGTGGAAGCGTCGGCGTCCGTAACCGTAATCTGTTGCTGAACGGTGGCCAGGCTGAGCTGCAAATGCAAGGTGGTTGTCCCGGAGTCTAGAGAAATCTTCGCCGGCTTCGATAACAGCAGATCCGGTGTCGACGCTCGAATGGTATATTCTCCCGGGCGAAGTCCAGTGAGTATGTACGCGCCGTTGCTGCCGGTTGTCGCGGAGCGTTCCCCGCCCGGGCCGGCGGCGGTGACCACGGCCAAGGGGATCACCGCACCCGTTTCATCGAAAATCACGCCGCGCAGCGCGGCCGTCTGCGCGGACAGCAGCACCGGAAAAGCGCAAATAAACCAGAATACGTTCTTCATTTTGCGTGAACCGCAATCTCATTATTGACTCAGGAGGTTTCTCCATGGTTACACATCACCATGGGGCGGCACCCGGTTGCGCGCCTGACCTCGCGGCGTATAATCAGTGCATGATGTAATCCGGATTATGGGGGACATATGCATCTAAAAGTAATCGTCGGTTTTCTCGGTCTGGCAGCCATTGCTGCATTCGCCCAACAACCCGGTGGCGGCACTGGTTCCACCGGATCTGGCGGCCGCGCTGGAGGCACTTTGGGAAGAACCGATACCGGCATGGGCTCGCCGTTCCCGGATCAAAGCGGCTTGAGTCAGAGGCCGATCTTTCTTGCCGGGAAAGTTGTTCTGGATGATGGAACAGCGCTGCCGGACCGCGTCAAAATTGAGCGGGTGTGCAACGGAGTAGCCCGGACCGAAGGCTACACCGACCGCAAAGGGCAATTCAGCTTTCAATTGGGCCGCAACATGGAAATGCAGGATGCGAGCTCGAGTAGCGCCATGCCGGACTTCATGGGAAACAACGGTACCGTGCGCCGTTCCACGGGCGGCATCCAGCAGGGCGGAATCGAACGCTCTTTGTTTGGCTGCGACCTGCGCGCGGAGCTACCCAGCTACCGGTCCGATGTCATTACACTGTCGAACCGCCACTATATGGATGACCCCAACGTCGGCACCATCATTTTGCATCGCCTGGGTAAGGATGAAGGCCAAACCATTAGTGTCAATTCCGCCCTGGCGCCCAAGGACGCGCGCAAGGCCTTTGACAAGAGCATGGAAGCGATCACCAAGAAGAATCCTGATGAAGCCCAGAAGAACCTCGAAAGGGCGGTGGAGTTGTATCCCAAGTATTCCGCCGCTTGGGTGATGCTGGGCCGGCTCCACGAACAGCGCGAACATCCCGAAGAGGCCGGCAGAGCGTACCGCCAGGCCATCGCCGCGGAACCGAAGCTGATCCCGCCCTACGAGCGGCTGTCCTGGCTGGCCTTGAACGCCGGCAAATGGCAGGAACTTGCCGATTGGACCGATCAGTTGCTGCGCCTCAACCCCACCAGCGGCGCCGAGATGTATTACTTCAGCAGTGTCGCCCAGTTTCAACTGCAACACTACGACATCGCGGAAAAGAACGCCCGTGAAGCCATCCGGCTGGACTCCACGAACAAGATTGCGCGGACGCATTACGTTCTCGGATTGACCCTGGCGCAGAAGCAGAACTTCACGGCGTCGGCGGCGTCGCTGCGGCATTACCTGGAAGCTTCCCCGAATATCCCGGACGCGGACACGATTCGTCTGCAGTTGACCCAAGTGGAAGAAGCCGCCAAAGAGGAAGCGCAGGCTCCTCAAAAATAGTGACGCTGCTACGCTTTGTCTTGACGGCATGCACGGCGGCTACGGCTCTTGTCGCGGCCGATGCCCTGTACGAAAGCGCTTGGCATAAGCTCGAGCGAATCGAGATGGGCCGGGCCGAGGCCGGTTCCGTGACGGTCTTCACGCCGGCGGAGATCAACGCCGTGCTGCGGAGCAGTGTTCCGCAAATGCTGGAAGGCATGCGCAATCCTCAGGTTCAACTGGGCGCGGGCACGGCATCCGGCACGGCGCTGATCGATTTGCTTAAGTTGCGCCGCGGCGAAGGCGTGGCCGGCAGCCCTCTCATCGCCATGCTCCTCGAAGGCGAACGGCCGGTGAAAGTGAACGTGCGCGTGGAATCGGCGCATGGAACCGCCACTGTTTTTCTGACCGGCGTGGAAATTTCCGGCGTGGCAGCCTCGGGGCGGATACTGGATTTCCTGGTTCGCCAGGTCTTCCTGCCGCTGTTTCCGGCCGCGAAGATCAATCAGCCCTTCGAGCTTCGCGACGACATCGACCACATTGAAGTCCGCCCGGATGGCGTGCGCATCACGATGCAAAAGTAAGCTGAGCCGCTTTGGCGGCCGCTCGCCCGGTCTGAATGCAATCGGGAATGCCGATCCCCTCGTAGGCGTTGCCGGCCAAGTGTAACCCTGCAATTTCCTTAACCCGGCGGCGGATTTCTTCGACACGCTGAATGTGACCTAAATTATATTGCGCCATGGAACGCGGCCAACGCGCGATGACGTGTGAGACCGGCGCCGCGGTAAGCCCCAGCACGCGCCGCAGTTCCTCGCGGGCAATCTTGACGACGTTTTCGTCGGACTCGTCCAGTATCCCCGGATCGCCGATGCCGCCCAGGAAGCAGCGCAGCACGATGCGGCCGTCCGGAACGCGGTGGGAAAATTTTGTGCCGACGAAAGTGCAGGCGGCCAGTCTTTCGCGCTCGATCCTGGGGACCAGGAATCCGAAGCCGGCGCGCCGTCCGTCAAAATCCGCCGCTCGATAGACCAGAGAGAGAGTGAGAGAAGAGCTATAGTCAATCGCGGCCAGCAATTCACTCAACCGCGAGTCCAGACCAGCGGCCAGACCCGCTGCCGCCCAGGCCGGGCAGGCGAGGATCACCTGATCGGCTTCCATCCAGTTGCCATCCGCGCGCAGCCGGAAGCCATTGCCGCTGCGTTCGATGGTTTCCGCATGTGCCTGCGTGATGCGAACGCGTGACGCGAGCGCGTCAACCAATGCGCCGAGCCCGCTTTTCAGAGTCTGAAACAGAGGTCCGCTAGGACCGCCCTTCCCTAACCCGGCGAGCACTCCGCGCACCAGGCTCCCGTACTTGGCTTCCATCTGTAGGAAGCGCGGCAGCACCGCGCCCACGCTCATGCGCGCCGGGTCTCCACCGTAAACTCCGGAAAGCAGCGGCTCGGCTAGGTAATCGACTGTCTCCTGACCGAAATGGTCGGCCACAAATTCGGAAACGCTGCGGTCCCGTGATTCACCCGGCCTGCGGAAATACTCCAGGCCCATGCGGATTTTGGTGGACCAGCCCAACAAAGGCGTCTTCACCATGGGCATCACGCGCGACGGCACGATCATCATCACGCCTTCCGGAAGCGCGACCAGCTTGCCGTGCTTCCATATGTAAGTGGTGCGCTGATGGTCGTTGGAACCGATCACGTCGCCACCCAGGCCCAGTTCTTTGATCAGCGCCACTGCGGCGGGCTTGGCGGCCAGGAAACTGTCCGGGCCGCATTCGAGCGTGCAGCCATCGGCCACGCGCGTTTCGATGACGCCGCCGGCACGCGGCTGCTGTTCCAAAATTGTGCAATCCGCGCCCGCGCGCGTCAGGTCATAGGCCGCGGAAAGGCCCGAAATGCCTCCCCCGATGACAATGACTTTCGACCCGGCCCCCGGCATTTAGCCCCTGGCCTATCTCTACGGCTTGAAGTCGCGCACGATCTCGACGCACGCCTTCACATTTTCCACCGGTGTCTCCGGCAAAATGCCGTGGCCCAAGTTAAAGATGTGGCCAGGACGCGTGCCCGTGCGTTTCAGTAATTCGTGGATACGCATCTTCAGTTCGGGCAGGGGCGCCATCAAGACGGCCGGATCCAGGTTGCCCTGAATCGCCGAGCGGTAGCTGATGTCCATCCACGCCTGGTCGATGTTGATGCGCCAATCGACGCCCATCACGTCGCCGCCGGCCGCGTGCAATTCGCGGAAGAAACCCGCCGCGCCCGTGCCGAAGTGAATCGCCGGAACACCGGCTGCCCGGATGCGTTCAATCAGCGCGCGCGAATACGGAGCCACATAACGGACATAGTCATCCGGTCCCAGCGCTCCCACCCAGCTATCGAACACTTGCACGATCCTGGCTCCGGCCGTGACTTGCAGTACCGCGAACGCACCCAGGACATCCACAAGCTTACCCATCAAGCGCCGCCACAACGTCTCGTCGCGGTACATCATGGTCTTGGTCTTCAGGAACGAACGCGACGGGCCGCCCTCGATCATGTAGCTGGCCATGGTGAACGGCGCGCCGACAAAGCCGATCACCGGGACCCGCCCGGCCAGCGCCCGCACCACTTGCTGGATCGACTCACCGACGTAGCCCAAGTCGTCGGTATTGGAGATCGACAAACTGTCCACGTCGTTGGCCGTCCGGACCGGGTTGTCAATGATTGGCCCTTCCCCGGTTGCGAAGCGGAGCTTCAAGCCCATGGGCTCGACCGGCAAGAGCAGATCGGCAAAGATGATGGCCGCGTCGACGTCTAGAATTTCCACTGGCTGCAGGGTTATCGCGGCTGCCAAATCCGGCCGTTTGCAGATTTCCAGGATGCCGTGTTTGGCACGGATGTCCCGGTATTGCTTCATATAGCGACCTGCCTGCCGCATAAACCATACCGGGCGGACATCGGTCGGCCGGCGGCGGCAAGCATCTAGAAAGCGGCTATTCATGGGGGCCACGCGCATTTCCCCAAATTAGCACACCGGCCTTTAAGAAATGGAATTTTTTTCAGATTTTGCCCGGCCGCGCTTGATTCTCCTGAGAATCTGGGGCGCTTTGGCCCCCAACGTGGTGGGCAAGGCCGCCTCGAAAAGCAGGTCGGGAGTATGGAAAAGCTGAAGTCTTACCGATAACTGCTTTCTTAAGAATTGCTTAGCGTGAGTGATCGCGGCCAGGGTCTCCGCCTGCTCTTCCGCGCTACCCTGCAGCAGCAGTTGCACGTGGGCGCGGCGAAGGTCCGGCGAAACATGTACCTCAACCACGGACGCCGCCCCCACCCGGGGATCGGTCATCTCGTAGTTGATCAGTTCGTCCAGTTCTTCCCGAAGCCCTTCGGAAACTCGTTCGGCGCGGTGTGGGTCCAAATTTCAGGATAGCAGCGGCCCTCGTTCACCAACTGGTGAAACTGGTGCTACCATCGAATCATGCGGCGAGCGACCATCACAATTCCCCATGAGCTGGAAGCCGGACTGGATGCCTACACCCGGCAGCAGGAAGTTTCGCCCGCGCTGACCGCCGTGGTTCAAGCCGCGCTTCAAGAGTATTTGGCCCGCCGCGGATTCCTGCCGGGCACGAGAACGCTCGTGGTTACCCCCGCGAAGAAAGGTAGCGGAGCCAAAGACGTGAGCCTGCATCACGACCGCTACCTGGCGGGTAAGTGAGCCGGCTGGTTCTTGCGGATACGGGTCCGCTGTACGCGCTGGCCGACTCATCTGATCAATACCACTCCCGCGCGCAGGAGGAACTCGGCCAGATCGGGGAGAGCGGCGTAGCCGTCGCCGTATCCTACGCCACGCTCTGCGAGGCGCACACGCTGGTCTTGCGCAGACTGGGCGGTGCGTACTCCCGGCAATGGCTCGGCGAGATGCTGGAAGGGTCGGTCTTAATCAACCCGGAGCCAGCGGACTACGCTCTGGCAGGCGAGCAACTAGACCGCTTCGACGATCAACCCATCACTCTGGTAGATGCGGTGACTAGCGTGATCAGCCGGCGGCTGCAAATTCCGGTCTGGACATACGATGGGCACTTTGCGACTTTACGGTCGAAGCTCTGGCGGTAGCTCTCCGAGATCGAAGGCCGGCGTGGTTCGCTTTGAGCGCGTCTCGACGACGGTCAGTTAGTGTTCCAAATACGCGAAGAAGTTACTCTCCATTTCCCGGAGTGCCGCCGGGCGCCCGTTCTTGAAATCTTTAAATGGCCGCCAAAACCGGATAACGCGTGTCGGGCGGAATGGCCGAAAGACGACCGCCAGCGGATTGAACTCTCGCCGGCCGCCAAAGTGCCAAAACACCGCTCGAGCGAGCGAATAGGGCCAACCCTTGCGTTGGGACCAATTCAGAACCACGGCCCGCTACCCCAGGCGAGCCAGAATATTCCGCTCGATGTATTCATGCCAAACGGGGCTGTCGGAGTATACGAATAGGACGTCACGTCCTGTTCCGCACCATAGCGTCCAAATCGCAACGTGTAAGCATACCTTGAACAATAGGTGAAAATCGAACAGTGGCACTAGGCAAATGAGAATTACTGGCGCAAGAAGGACGAAAAACGCAATCCTCAGACACTGTTCGGACCTCGTTCTTGAAATTGCTGCCCTCATCATGCGCGGGTGGCGCTAGCGCTTGAGCCCTAGCTCGCGCAGAACGAAATCCGCTTTCTGAACGTCTTCCCACAGCCACAGCAGGAAGCGGATGTCCACGCTGATGTTGCGGGCGACGGCGGGGTTGTAGCCGAAGTCGTTGGCGACGTTTTCCCAGGGGCGGTCGAAGTTGAGGCCGACCAGCTCGCCGCGTCCGTTCACGACCGGGCTGCCGGAGTTCCCGCCGGTGGTGTCGGCGTCAGACATGAAGTTGAGGGGGATCTGATCGGCTCGCGCGTTCTTGGCGGCGTCGAGAATGAACGAGGGGACGGCGAAGGGTTCCTCACCGGTGTGTTTCTCGATCATGCCCGCCAGCGTAGTTTGTGGGGTGTACAGTACTCCATCGCGCGGCGAGTAACCCTTGACGTGCGCGAAGCTCACGCGCAAGGTACTGTTGGCGTCCGGCGCCACGGGCTTGCCGGCATGAGCGATCACGGCCTTGCGCCACTCCGGCCGCAGGCGGGCGAAGGCGCCTTCCCGCGCTTCGAGCGACGTGCGCCACTCGCGGAAATCGGGGGCCAGCGCGAACGCCAAATCGAGCAGAGGGTCCTGGCGGGCGCGCAGTTGAGCGAGCGTTTCATCGAACATCTTCAGACGCTCATTAAGATCGGTAACCTTGGTGGCGCGCAGTAATGGCGCGGCGGCAGCGCCCTGCGCTCCGGCGATGTTGGCTTTCCGCGCACGCGCGAGCCACGACGCAAGCAACGCTTCATCCGCTGGCGCGTAGAAACTTTTCTGATCCCGTTCGAGTCCGGCTTTGAGACGAGCCCAATCGCGCTCCTGATAGCCGGGCTCGCGCGCGGCATCAGTCTTGACGCGCTCGCCGGCCAGGCGCGCCAACTGCGTGGCGTGTTTGAGCGCGACGGAACCGGCCGGAATGATGGAGAGCAGATAATCACGCACGGCGGTTTTGCGGCGTTCTTCGGCGATGCGATCCAATTCCCTCTTGGAGGCGAGCGCTCCCGCATACGCGGGCTTGCCGGCAGCCCACGCCAGCACCGCCTCGTCGTTAGCCTTTTGTTTTTCGATCAGACTGCCGCGCGCCAGTCCCGCGAGTTGCCCCTCGGCATTGGTATGTGAATTATTCAGACTCTTGAGCATGGCGGCCACGGCAATCGCGCCGTCGGCGGTCTTCACACCTTCCAGAATGTTGATCCATTCGCCGTAGATTTCCTGGGTCAGTTTGAAGCGGAACTCGCGCTCATTCGACATCTCCTCCCCAGTGAAGGACCGGAATGTCCGGCCAGGATAGCCCAGCAGCATCACGAAATCGCCGGGCTTCACGCCGTTGCGCGAGATCGGAAAGAAGAATTCCGGCCGGTAGGGTTTGCCGTCCTTGTACGCGCGGGCCATGGAGAAATCACCGACATGGCGAGGCCAGCGGAAATTGTCGGGCTCGCCGCCAAATTCACCAATGGCGCGCGGAGGCGCGTAGACCAACCGCACGTCCGTGAGTTCAAGTCCTTCCATGAGCGTGTACTGAAGGCCGCCATCGAACGCGGCCACGTTGCAACGGTTGCCGGGCGTCTTCTCGCACTCGGCGACCAGCGCTTTCTGTTTGGCGTCGATGGCGCGGGTGCGGGCGAGATCATCGGCGCCCGCCGGAACAGCGGCTTCCACCTGTTTGGTGACGTCGGTGAACTTGCGCGGCACGGTGATGCGCGTGGTCTTGCCGGGCAGTTCCTCTTCCCGCGAGTGCGCGATAAAACCGTTGGTGATGAGATCGCGATCCGGCCGGCTGTGTTCCTGAATCAGGCTGAACAGGCAGTGGTGATTGGTGAGGATCAGGCCACTTGCCGAAACGAATGCCCCCGAGCAACCGGGCAGCGCCACCGTAGCGGCCAGGAGGCCAGTGCCGCGCGCCGGGTCCCACAAACGCGAGACCGGAAGTTGCAGCCCTTGCTTCTTGAGCCAGCCCGCGTCGATTTGCAGGACCTGTTGGGGCGTCCACTTTCCTTCTTCGGCATGAGCCACCGGGCTCATTGACAAGACCGCCGCCAAAGTTGCCGCCGCTGCCCAGATCGCCCAATTGCGCATACAATAAAAATCGCATGAAACGCGCGCTGATGTTGGGCATGATGCTGAGTGTCTTCGGGGTGACGGCCTGGGCGCAGACCGTGCAGGTGTATTCGGAGTTCACGCGGCTCAGCGAAACCGGCGATCCCGTCGGGCAGTTGGAACCCCGTGAAATTCTATCCCCCGCCATCGCGCGCAACGGCTTCACGTCGTTTCAAATCGCGGTACAGGTGCCGCCCGCACAAGCTAACAAAGCCACGATGTTCCACCTCTACATGGGCCAGAATCCCGAGGGTGCGCTGAAGGTCACCGTTTACCGCCGCGCGGTTGACAAACTGGAACCCGTGGGCCTGCCCTATGGAGCTGAGTCATCGCAAGTCTTCTGGATGGATGTCTGGGTGGACGGCAACGCTCCGGTGCGGCGCGTGAAACTGGAGCCGCAGGTTTACATCAACGGCGATTGGATTACGTACCCGATGGAGATGCGGGTGAGCGAGGTGGCGGTGCCCGACGTTCCGCCCGGCAGCGCTCCGGCGACGCTGCGCGCGTTTCTTTGTAACGACTCCGCGGGCAAGCCCGCGGGGGGGAGCGATTCCGCGAGTAGGCGCGCGAGTGCGGCGAGTGACGTGGCGTCCAGGCGCGAACGCAATGAGCGGCAGGATGTGGTCCTGGCAGCCCGCAGCCCATTGCTGCGCGAAGAACTGAAAAAGGCCATGGGTGGGTGCTCCGCGCCACTTGCCGCGGACCCCGAATTCTACCTGCGCCTGCGCGATCTGCTTTACGGCGCGGGCCCGAAAAAGGTGCAAGCGAACGGTCCCCCGCGCTAGACTGGAATCTCACCCTTCAGGAGAGGTGGCCGAGTGGTTGAAGGCGCACGCTTGGAAAGCGTGTTTAGGGGAAACTCTAACGTGGGTTCGAATCCCACTCTCTCCGCCAGAATCCAAGTCTACTCGTCGTCATGAGAGTGGGCGGCGGCAGCCGGTTTCCCGGCAAGGGCCCCGAGTTGTTCCCGCGTAAACGGCTCCCGCTTGGTTTCTTTCCCGGAAACAGTCTCCATCACAAAGTGGCCGACGCCTTCGAACTCCCGGTCAAGGCGGAAGCTCGGCGGAGCCTTCAGTTCAGGGATCAGCGCCATGCCATGCTCATCAACCACGCACTCCAGTCCCGCCGGAAGCTGAAACCGGATGCGCGCTCCCTTCCTGACGGCGAGCCGCCGGACATCGGTGAGCGTCACTGATCGTCCTCTTCGAAGACGATGTCTGAAGCGTCCGTTAACGCGTTGTGCCTCTCCTGGCACGGAATACAGTATCGCGCCCATGGGACGGCCTCAAGCCGCTTCGCCGAGATCGGCTCTTCACATTCCTGGCAGATGCCGAAGGTTCCGTGCTCGATCCTGCGCAACGCCGAGTCCACCTGCTTCAGCACGGTGATCTCCAACTGATTGCGATTGACGAAAAGCCACTCCTCGTGGCTCTGCTGGCTCAAATCCCCCTCGTCCGACGGCTCCCCGCGGCGGTGCACAATTTCCGCAAAGCTTCCCGAGGACATGCGAGTCCGAATGTCCGCCCCCTTCTCTTCCAGGATCTTCCGAAAGTGGGTAATGGCCGCCTTTCCGGCCTTCCGATTCATAACGCCTGACGTTGACACATTATTCTCCGAGGTCCCCAATCTATAGCGGACGCACGGCGCCCCGCGCTGGTTACGGGGGGAGCGGCATCATGGAAGGACAGACCTCAAGTATAGCGTATACTGGCCATTCGGGCTATTTTCCCGATGACGCTGCGCCGATGACGCCGATCCTCTTCTTTCTGCTTGCCTTCCCGCTCGCCGCCGGTGAATACCCGCGGACGCTTGAAGCTTTTCCCGGCGGCACGCCGAAACTTGACGGTGTCCTCTCCCCCGGTGAATGGGACGACGCCACCGCCTTCGCCGGCGTTCTCGACTGGATCCCTCAGTTCTCGAAAACCACCGACCCGAAGGACCTCTCCCTAAAGGGTTTCGTGAAGCACGACGGCAAGCGCCTCTACTTCGCCTTTGAGATCGCCGACGACGTGCTTTACGGCATCGATACGCCGCGCTGGCTGCCTGAGGAAAACCTCAAGGCTCACGATCTCACCCGGGAGGGCTTTCCGTGGTTCGGCGACGAGATGGAGTTACTCATCAACGCCTCGAACAAATGGAGCGGAGACGAGAACGCGGCCGGAGACGGCTCATCCTGGCAGATGGTCTGCAACCTGACGAAGTCGCGAAGGGGCGGCGTTGGAGTGGGCGGCCTGCTCGAAGGGGAGCCGCGCCGCGACCGGAAGGCGTGGGACACGTACCGGAAGTGGATTCTCTCCGGCGCCCAGGAAGCCGCTGCCAAGGTCAAACCCGGCGGGAAGGGCTACATCATCGAGTGGGCGGTCAACTTCGACCCGTGTCTCGAAGTTTCTCCCGGACGGTTCTATTCGACCGCGATGGGCGACCGCGCCATGGGCGTTAACATCGCCTTGGGCGATCTCGACGAGAAGGAAAAGGGCGCGGGCAACTTCGGCCATTTCCATCACGAAGACTGGTTTAGCGGAGCGAAGAACGTTCGAACGAATTTGAAACAATGGGGAACCTTATGGATCAGAACAACGAAGCCCGGCCGCCGCTGACCACGTACGAGGATCTGGCGAAGATGATCGACCACTCGCTGCTTCGGCCGGAGTTGACCGAAGAGCAGATGGCGGAGGGGTGCGAGGTCGCGAAGCGGTATCAGGTCGCGACCGTCACGGTGCGGCCGTGCGACGTGGATATGGCGGTTCGGATCATGGAGGGCAGCGGCGTGCCCGTCGGATCGGTGTCGGGATTCCCGCACGGCTGCACGACTACCGCGGCAAAGCTCTACGAAACTAGAGATCTCCTGGGCCGCGGCGCGAAAGAAATCGACACCGTGATCAACATTTCAAAGCTGCTCTCGCGCCAATTCCAACACATCGAGACCGAACTGCTCCAGATGGCGGATTCCTGCCACCAGAAGGGTGCGATTCTCAAGGTGATTTTCGAGAACGCCTACCTGACGGACGAGCTCAAAATGATGGCGTGCAAGATTTGCCGCAGGGCCGGGGCCGACTACATCAAGACGTCCACCGGTTTCGCTCCGACGGGCTACACGCTCGAAGACCTGCGCCTGATGCGCAAGTACGCGGGGCCGATGAAGATCAAAGCCGCGGGGGGCGTGCGGACGCTGGACAAAGCGATCGAGGTCTACGAGGCCGGTTGCTCCCGCTTCGGAGCGACGGCGACCGTCGCGATTCTCGAGGACTGGAAATCGCGGCTGAAACAGATGGCCGAGGCGAAGGCTGTGGCGCGGGAGACGTCCGGAATCACCGCCTGATTCTCGGGATTGGGGATTGCCTGGCCAGGCGCGGGCGGTCACCGGCGGTCCGCCGGACTGAGCCGCGCGCGCCGCGGCAAGCACCGGCGCACGGGTGGATTCTCAATTCGCCGCTCCGGCTGCGCCAGGTACACGTCTTCAACCGCCGCCCGCAGTAGCTCCGCAACGCTCCAGGCTTGCGCGATGCAGCCGCCGGGCCGGTGCGGAGGATCGCCATCGGCGACCTCGGAAACCTGACCCAAGCCCGCCTCGCGCAGGTGCTCCCGGAAGCCATCGAGCCACCGCCCGGCCTGCTCGCGGGCTCCTTCATCCGTGCCAACCTTCACGTAGGCCGTGATGAATGGACCCATCAGCCACGGCCAAACCGTTCCCTGATGATACGCGGAGTCGCGGCTCATCACGCCGCCTTCGTAGCGAGGCCGGTAGCGCGGATCGCCGGGCGAGAGGCTCCGCAATCCAAGCGGCGTCAGCAATTCGCGCTTCACCACGTCCACTACCTGCCGCGCGCGGCCATTTCCCAACATCGAATTCGGCAAGCTGACCGCGAAGATCTGGTTCGGCCGAATGGACGTATCCCGATCCTCGCCATCGACCACGTCATACAAGCAGCCCGCCGCCGCGTTCCAGAATTGGCGGTTGAAGCTGTGCCGCGCGCGGTCCGCCATTTCGCGGGCGGATTCTTCCCGCGCGCCGTCGCCAAGCGCGCGCGCCAGGTCTTCCAGGACGCGAAGCGCGTTGTACCAGAGGGCCTGAATCTCGACCGGCTTGCCGGATCGCGGCGTGACCACGAGGTCTCCAATCTTCGCGTCCATCCACGTCAACTGCACGCCTGCTTCGCCACAGGAGAGCAGCCCATCCTCGGCGACGCGAATTCCGTACCGCGCGCCTTTGACGTGCCAGTCGACCATTTCCGTCATGCGGGCGTAGAGATTGTCCCTGACGAAGGCGGTGTCGCGGGTGTGCTTCATCAGCGCACGAACCGCTTCGAAGAACCACAACGCGGCGTCCACCGAGTTGTACTCAGGCGCTTCGCCGCCGTCCGGAAAGCGATTGGGCAGCATGCCTCGATCGGCTGCGTGGGCGAACGCGAGGAGGACGCTCTTTGCCACCTCGGGACGTCCCGTGGCCAGAGTGAGTCCAGGCAACGCGATCATGGCGTCCCGTCCCCAGTCGCTGAACCAGGGATAACCGGCGACGATCGTCTTCAGGCCGCCGCGCTCCACAATGAACGAGTCCGCGGCGGCGGTCAGGTCCCGCACCAACGGCTCCTCCGAAGGCGCGGCGGCAACGACCCTGGTGCGCCGTTCGATCTCCGCTTCACGCAGCGTCGGCGCCTGCGACGCATCCCGGCGCAGCGTCGATGCAATCATCGTGGCGCGCCCGCCGCTGTGTAACTTGAAGCGGGCGACAAACGGATTAAAGAGATCCTCGGAAAAGTCCAGGCCGCGCTCCCGCTCGATCTCGTATTCAAAGTTGAGGTACCACTCTCCCGTGGGTTCGAGAGCGGCGGCGTCGTGAGCGAAGTGCAGCGCGGGCAACCCTTCATAGGGGGCGACGGTGGCGACTCCACCGTTCACGTCGACGCGGCGATTCAAAGCGTCGTTGCGGTGCGTCAGACCGTGATAATCGCGAAACGCGATGAGCGGACGGATTTCAAGCGTGCATTCGCGAGCGGGATGGCTGCCGGAACCGCGCATTTCGTACTCGACGACCGTGGTATTCTCGCCCTGAGGCATGAAGACTCGCTTTTCGATTTCGATTCCGTCGAGCTCGTAGGTGAATACCGGGAATGGATCGAGGCGAAACTCTTTGAGGAACCGGTCGCCCCGCGGATGAAGCGCGCCGGGATACCGGTTGACCGCCAATTCGTACCGCAGATCCCCCACGATAACGGTCTCTTCGAGCTTCGAAAGAAGCAGCACGCGCCCCACCGGCGGCTTCGTCGCGGCCGTGAGTAAGCCATGATAGCGGCGTGTGTTCAGGCCGGCGATTGTCGAGGAAGCGAATCCGCCGATGCCGTTCGTCTCCAGCCATTCCCGGCGAACGGCGCCGCCCGATAAGGCGCCGGGATCGCCAAAAGCGTCCCGGCCGAAGCGTATGATTTCGCGTTTCAATCCAACCGCCCGAGCGCCCAGCGCGCGTGTTCCGCTACCAGAGCGTCGTCCGATTCCGATAGACGTTCGAGCGGCTCACGGAACTTCGCAAGACGGCTCGCTCCCATCGCGACGGCGACATTTCGGAGGAAACCGGAGTATTTCGCGCGCTTCACCGCGCTCGTCCGGAACATGGCGCGAAACTCGGCCTCGCTCAGCGCCGCCAGACGCTCGAGGGGCGGGGAATGATGATGGTCGGCGAACTCCGGCTCGCGAGCCGCCGGCGCACGCCCGTTCCATGGACAAACGTCCTGGCAAATATCGCAACCGAACACATTATTCCCGGCCGCCGCGCGGTGCGGCTCCGGTATGCCCCCGCGCAGCTCGATCGTGAAGTACGAGATGCATAACCGCGAATCGAGAACGCCTCCCGGCAGTATCGCCTGCGTTGGACAAGCATCGATGCAGCGGGTGCAGGTCCCGCAACGGGCGGGCGGCGGGGCGTCCGGCTCCAGGTCGAGCGACACCAGCAGCTCTCCCAGAAAGAACCACGAGCCCATCCGCTGATTGATGAGGCAGGTGTTCTTGGCGATCCAACCGAGGCCCGCACGCCTCGCATAGGCCCGCTCGAGCAGCGGCGCCGTGTCCACGCAGATCTTCCATTCGAACGGCTCGATCTTATGAAGCTCCGCCGCCAATCGCTCCAGGCCGCGGCGGAGGATGGCGTGGTAATCCTCGCCCCAGGCGTAGCGGGAAATCCAGGCGCGGTCCCGCTCGTCAAACTCCGTCGAATATGGCGCGGGACTGTTGTACAGCTTGCCCACGCAGACCGCCGAACGCGCCGACGGCAGCAGAAGGCGAGGATCGGCGCGGAGGCCGGCGCGGCCGTCCGTCAGATACCGCATCTCGCCCGCGTACCCGTTTCGCACCCACCCGGCATACGCCGCTGCTTCCGGGACCGGCTCGGCGCTCGCGACGCCTGCCAACTCGAATCCGCATTCGAGGGCAAGCTTTTTGACCGTTTCGGCAAGCATCTTAGCAAACGCGGGCGCCCGACGCCTCCCGGCGGGCGGCAATCGGCAAAAAGCCGCGATCAAGGGCGGCGTTTACCGGACGCAGACGGAGGCGGGGCAGGACGGAAAAATCGGATGTGCGCGCGGAGTGGATTCGCAAGTGGCTTTTTATCATACATTTGGGATGGGGGTGACGCAGAGAGTAAATTTCGTGTTTTTCCGTCAGTTGAACGATTATGGCCGGATTCCTCTGTCCTCAATACGGATTATACACGCCCGTGGGTGTCAGGCTGGGCGGGAATGGACGTAAGGCATTTGAAATCAACGTGAAGAGAAAGTTTCAGTGCTGTGAATGGGAAATGGCGGCCCGACTGTGCGGTGGGCGAATACACAATCGTTCCTTTTCGAACAGGTTATCTCCTGGAGGGCAGGGGCACGAACCAGGAGCCGGTTCCGAGACCTGCAACCACGACGGCCAGACCATAGAATATCAGATCGTACGAGCCCGTCCGCTCGAGCGTCTTGGCGAGCAGAAGGGGACCGATGGCCGAGGCCAAGACGGTCATCATTTGAGCGCAGCCCTGGATCTTCCCAAGGTGGCCTCGGCCATAGACCTGTCCCCAAACCGAGAAGAAGACAACCGTGACGATGCCGCCCGAAACGCCCATGACCGCTCCGTAGAGCACAACGTGGGTGTAGGAAATTACCAGAGGGAGCAGTAGTAGCGCGCAACTGAGCGTCGCCATCCCTAAACCCATGAGCCTTTGGATGGACCAGCGCGAAGCCAGCCATCCACCGCCAAAATTGGCCAGCAGACCCAGTAGCGTACTGATGACGAGTACGTTGTGATAAACCGACGCGTCAAAGCCGCGTTTTTCGAGGATCGACTGGTTGAACAGTGAAATCCCCGAATAAACGAGCCCGAACAGCGAACTTGACAGCGCGAAGAGCCAGAAGGCAGGGCTCCGCAACGCTTCCGGCAGCGTAAGATCCCTGCCGCCGGATTGGGTAGGGGCCACTTCCGCGTCAAATTCCAGGCCCCGCTCTTCGGGACCGTTCCTGACGACCAGCCAAGCTAATGGCGCCAGAACAACCAGCAAAGCCCAACCGATTCCCGACCAAGCGGCTCTCCATCCAAACGCCAGCACCGCGTGTCCCACGGACGGAAACGCCGCAATGAATCCGATTCCGACAAGCACCGAGTAAACGCCCATCGCATAGTTGAGGCCGCGTCCGAACCATTTTCCGACCAAGGCCAGGCTGACGACCGAAAGCGCGCTTTGTCCGAGACCACGGGTCAGCGTAATCGCCAGGCAGAGCGCGATTAAGCCTGCGGCTCCAGCCATCGCGAGAACACTCGCGGCGAGCGCCGCCACGACGGTGGTGAGGACGATCCTACTACCCAAACGGTCGACCAGCCGTCCACAGGGCAGGCAAAAGAGAGAGCCGGCGAGAGTAGCCCAAAGATTGATCGTGGCGTAGGTTACACGGTCGATTCCGAAGCCGGTCAGCAGGGGCTCGGTGACGAGGCCGAGTCCTTGAGTCCGCCCGGGGAGAGTCCCGACCATGGCAAAGGCGGCGACGGCGAGATTCGCCCACCCATAGTTGACGCCGCCGCGGACGGAATCGGGAGGGGGAAGCGGCTGCGTGGCGGTTGACATGTCAAAGGCCATTCTATCTTTATCGAACACGGAACGGCTCGTCAGGAAATAATTTTCCCCGATTTTCCGATGGAACTGTGGTAGCGGTGGGCAGGCCATCGTCGTTTTCCGGCGTGTGATCCGTGCGGTAGAAGGCAGGGTCGAAAAACCAACCTAACCCCATGAAAACACGAGAGCCCAAAAAAGCGAAGCTCGGGCCAGGCCTGCATTGCCGCCTATCGGTTTTTCATGAAGTTTCGCGGGCCGTAGGCCCTCCCCAACAGGCGACGAAAGACGATCGC